>NZ_CP128361.1:1532550-1839060 GCF_030345075.1 Solwaraspora sp. WMMA2065 | reverse complement strand
TCGAACTCCCGTAGTGCGTTGATCATGGCGAGTGAGTCGGCACCCATCTCGACGAACGGGCGGTCGATGACGATGTCGTCCGGGGCGCAGCCGAGATGTCGGGCGCTGATTTCGCGTACCCGCTCGATTACCGGCGCGAGGTCCGGCGCGGCCGGTGCGGCGGCGACGGTGGCACCAGCGTCGCGGACGGGTTCGACGTCGACCATGAGCCCTCCAGGTTCGGTTCGTGCCAGCGGCGGTCCGGTCCAGTGGACTCGTCGCTGGAACGGGTACGCGGGCAGCGGCACCCGGCGCGCGTGCGCCTGCCCGGCGTCGAGCAGGGCGTTCCAGTCCAGATCGACTCCGTGGACGTGCAGCCGGGCACAGGTGTCGAGGTGCTGATCGAGTTCCGCGCCCCGGCGCTGAGCGGCGAGCGCCGACGACCCGGGCAGTGCCGCGCGCAGCAACCCGACCAGACTCGGTTGTGGACCGAGCTCCAGCACCGGCACACCGGCCGACCCGGCGGCGGCCGACGTCTCGGCGATCGCGGCCGCGACCAGGTCGAACCGGACCGGCATCCGGGTCTGCCGCACCAGGTACGCCGGGTCCGGCCGGTGCCCCGCCGGTAGCACGGTGCCGTCCACGCTGCTGACCAGCGGCGTGTCCAACGGCGCCCACGGGACCGACCCGAACGCCTCGCCGAGCCGGGGGAGGATCGGGTCGAGCAGTGCCGAGTGGAAGGCGCGGTCGACGGCGAGCCGGTGCCAACGCACCCCGAGACGGTCGAGCACGCCACAGCCGGCGTCGAGCGCCTCGACCGGCCCGGCGACGACATGTTGCTCGGCCGCGTTGGTCGCGGCGAGGTCGAGCCGCCGGTCGGTGGCGAGCACCTCGTCGACCGCGGCCCGGGTGGCGAAGACGGCCACCATGCCGCCGGGTGCGGTGTGCTCCCGCATCAGCCGTCCGCGCAACCCGGTCAGCCGCAGGCCGTCCTCGATCGTCAGCGCGCCGGCCGCAGCCAGGGCCGCGTACTCGCCGATGCTGTGGCCGGCGACGAGGCGCGGCGCCACCCCGAGCGAACTCCACAGCCCGGTCAGTGCGACCTGGAACGCGAACAGCGCCGGCTGCGCCACGTCGGCGGGCCAGATCCGGTCGTCACCGGAGAGGCCGTCGAGCAGCGGCGTCAGCACCGACGGTCCGCCGCAGCGGCGCTGGTACGCCTCGCAGGCGTCGAGCACCGCCCGCACCTGCGGGTACCACCGGTACAGCGGCCCGGCCATGCCCGGGTACGAGGTGCCCTGCCCGCCGTACACCACCACCGGCGCCACCCCGCCGGGCCCGCCGGAGGCGATGCCGGCGCCCGGCACCGTGCCGGTGGCCACCCGCCCCGGGCGTTGCCGCCCCGGCGCGGCGAGGTAGTCGTCCAGGGCGTCCGCGAGCGCCGTCGTCGTCGCGCCGGACACGACGAGTCGGTGCGGCAGGTGCGGCCGGCCGAGTGCGGTGGTGGTGGCTAGGTCGGCCGGGTCGAGCCCGGGGTCGGCCCGCAGGTGGTCGCGCAGCCGGCGGGCGAGCGTACGCAGACTCTCCGGGTGGTACGCCGACAGCGGCACCGCCACCGGGTCCGCCGTCGCGGGCGGTGCCGTCGCGGGCTCCTCCGCCCCGTGACGGGCGGGGCCGGGAGGTGCCGTCGCCGGCAGCCCCGGTCGTGCCGGTGGCGGTGCCTCCAGGATCAGGTGGGCGTTGGTGCCACCGACCGCGAGCGCGGTCACCCCCGCCCGGCGCGGCCCGGACAGATCGGGCCAGGCGCGCGCCTCGGTGGGAATGACGAACGGGCTGGCCGCCAGGTCCAACGCCGGATTGGGGCGCTCGAACCCGACCAGCGGCGGAATCGTCGCGTGCCGCAGCACCAGCACCGTCTTGATCAGGCTGGCCATGCCGGCGCAGGCGTCCAGGTGTCCGATGGCCGGCTTGGCCGAGCCGATCGCGCAGTAGCCGGTCCGGTCGGTGCGTCGGCGGTACGCCGAGGTCATCGCCTCGAACTCGATCGGGTCGCCCTTGTAGGTGCCGGTGCCGTGGGTCTCCAGGTAGCCGATCGTCTCCGGGGAGACCCCGGCCACGTCGAGCGCCCGCAGGATGGCGTCGCGCTGCCCGGCGGCGCTGGGCGCGGCGTAGCTGGTCTTCGCGGCACCGTCGTTGTTGACACCGCCACCCAGGATCACCGCGTGGATGGTGTCCCCGTCGGCGACCGCCCGGTCGTACCGCTTGAGCAGCACCGCCGCGACCCCGTTGCCGCCGACGGTGCCGTCGGACGACGCGTCGAACGCGCGGCACCGGCCGGACCGGGACAGGATGGTGCCCTTGACGTGGCGGTAGCCCAGGATCTGCGGGGTGTGCAACGCCGACGCGCCGGCCAGGGCCAGGTCGGCGTCGCCGGCGAGCAACGCCTGGCCGGCCAGGTGCACCGCCACCAGCGCGGTCGAGCAACCACTCTGCACGGTGGCCGCCGGACCGGTCAGGCCGAGCCGGTACGCGACCCGGGTGGCGGCGAAGTCGTTGTAGTTTCCCACGGCCACCTGGAACGCCGGGGCGAAGTCACCGTCCCAGCGGGCGGTGGCCAGGTTGTTGCGCAGGTAGGTGTTGAGCGGATAAAGGTGGTATCCGACACCTGCGAAGATGCCCACCCTGGTGTCAGATCGCGCGCCCGCGTACCCGCCGTTCTCCAGCGCGTGGTAGCAGGTCTGCAGGAACAGCCGGTGCTGCGGGTCGACGGTGCGCGCCTCCTGCGGGCTCATCGCGAAGAACTCGGCGTCGAACGAGTCGATGTCGTCGAGCACCCCGCTGACGGCGACGAAGTCCGGTGACTCGCGCAGCTGCTCGGGCACGCCGGCGCGGGCTAACTCGGTGGGGCTGAACCTGCGTACGCTGGTCACGCCGTCGCGGATGTTGTGCCAGTACGCCTGCGGGGTGTCCGCGCCGGGTAGCCGCAACGCCATGCCGATGATGGCGATCCGCCGGTCGTCGGTGCCACCGCGCGTCGGGGCACTCATGTCGTCGTCCGCCGACGCGCCCACAGCGCGGCCAGGAAAGCCACTGCCAGCAGTACCGCCAGCCCGTGGAACAGGGTGACCACGGTCAACGGACTGAACTGTTCCAGCAGAAAGGAGCAGGCCACCATGCCGACGCCGAAGCCGAGGTTCTCTGCGGTCGCGGAGAACCCGAAGACGTAGCCGCGTTGATCATCCGGGGTGGCCTGCAGCCGGGTGGTATAGGCGATCTCGGTGAAGCCGTCGGCGATGCCGGCGACGGTGGCGACCAGGACGGCCAGCGGCAGCGGCGGCGCGGTGAAGGTGAGGATGAACGCCACCGACATGAGCGCCGCGCCGGCGGCGAACGCGCGCTCGTTGATGGTCCGGCCGGTGCGTCTGGCCCAACGGGCGACGCCGCGTTGCGCGATGATGTTGCCGACCGCCCAGGTGGCCCAGAACTGGGACATGAACGCGGCCGGATGCTGCGGGTCCAGCATGGTGGACAGCACCGGCAGGCCGACGTTGTGCGAGGCCGAGCCGAAGGCGTCGGCGGCGCGCAGACTGATCAGCGCGAGCAGGACCGGGGTGAGCCGCAAATAGCGCAGGGCCGTCAACTGCGCGGCGAGAATCCCGGGCCGCCGCAGCGCGTCATCCGGTCCGGCGTCTGCTGCGGCGCCCGGCACGGAGTCCGCCGCCTCGGCCGCGTCCGTCGCGCCTGCCGGCCGCCGGCTGCGGGTGGTGATCGGCAGCCGGGCCAGGACCGCCGCTGAGAAGAGGAACGCCCCGGCGTCGATGAGAAACGCACCGGTGTAGCCGACCGTGGAGATGAGCACGCCGGCCGAGGCGAACCCGGCGACCATCGCCAGCGAACGGCCGGTGGCCAGCAGCGCGTTGGCCCGGACCCGTTGGTCCTGCCCGACGATCTCGGGGATGCTGCTGCGCAGCGCGACACTGGTGACGGTCGCCCCGGCGCCGGTGACGACCGCGACGGCGTACAACAGGCCGGCCTGGGCCGTGGCTGGCGCGATGACCAGCACGATCAGGGCGAACGCCTGGCTGACGTCGGAGGTCACCATCAGCCGCTTGCGGTCGAGCCGGGACACCAGGCTGCCGGCGCCGAATCCGGTGAGGACACTGGTGGCCAGGCGTAACGCCATGAACAGGCCGGTGTGGGTGGCGCTGCCGGTCAGCGAGTACGCGAACAGGCTCAGCGCGATCATGTCCAGATAGGTGCCGTACGCCGAAACCGCGTTGCCGACCACCAGGGAGCGGAAGTGTCGCATCCCGCTGCCGGTCCGGCCCGGGTCCTGATCCGTGACGGTCACGATCGGCCGGCGGGTACGTCAGGCGCCGTCGGCCTCGGTCGTGGGGGGTGCCCGGCAGAGCGGGAAGGGTGCGGCAAGCTGTGCCCCCAAGGACGGTGGTCGCCATTGGCTCGCGGTTACGTGATGACTACCGCCCGTCAGAGTATGGGACGCCATCGATCTGATCAACATCTACTTTCCCTAGAAAGCCGGCACGAGGCGTCAGCCCACCGAGAACCACAGATGCTGCGGCCGATGGTCGGACAGGTACTCCGCAGACGCCAGTTCGTACCGGTGCACCCTGACCGGACCTGCGGTGAACGTCCAGTCGATCCGCCAGAACGGCAGCGGCAGGCCGGCGAGGGGACTGTCCCACTGGAAGGTCATCGGGGCGTTGAACCGCCAGCTCATCGGCAGCAGGTGACGGCTCGCCGTGGTCGCGTCCTCGGCCACCGCCCGCAACGGGTCGAGCGTCCCCATGGACGAGGTGGCGTTGAAGTCGCCGGAGATGATCGACGGGTTCGGGTTGGCCTGCAGATCGTCGACGAGACCCTGCACCTCAGCCTGCCGCCAGTCGAACTTGCGGCGGAAGTACGCGTCCGGGTCGACCTGGGGCCGCAGGATGCTCAGGTCGATGGCGGTGGGCACGGTGACGTGCACGTTGTAGACCGAAACGGTGCTGTCCCCCACGCGCAGGTCGGTGCGCAGCACTTTGTCCCGGCTGAACACCTGGTTGAACGGTGCGTCCGGAGACAGCTGCGTGGCCGGGCCGAAGACCGGCGTGGCCACGACCGGGAACCGGGAGATGGTGACGAGTTCGCTGCGGTGCACGATGTGGTAGCCGGGGAACTCCGCCTGCAATCTGGCGTCGTCCCGGATCGGGTGGTAGCCGACCTCGCCGGTGCCCGGCACCCAGATCACATGCTCCTGTAGCAGGTACACGTCGGCGTCGAGCCGTTTCAGGAATCTGAGCTGCGCCTGCGGATCCTCGTTGCTCATGCCCCAGTAGTTGGTGTTCCAGCTCACCACGTGCACCGCGCTGGCCGGGACGGGCCGGTCGCCGGGCCGCAGCGCGTGCAGGTTGACGCCGGTCTGGTCGATGCCGGGCAGCAGGCCGGCCAGGGCCAGGGCGGCGGCCCACCGCCGACGCGGACCGCACGCGGCGGCGCTGAGTCCGAGCAGCAGCAGTGGCACGGCGATGAGGAACACCGGCGGCACCGCGTCGAGCAGGATCGACCAGTGCCATCTGCCGGTGGCGGCCCGGCGCACGACGTTGTAGCCCAGCCACAGCACCGCCGCCGCGATCAGCAGCCAGCCGTACCAACACCGCAGGGCCCGGGCCACGCGCTGCCACCGAGGCGCGGTCCGGTCGGTGAGCGGCGGCACCGGTGCGGGGGACCCGGCGATGTCATCGATCGTCACGGCGTGGTCCTTTCGTACATGTGACGGAACTGTCGGCTGGTGAGCCAGGTGAGGACGCCGACGGCGAGTCCACCGGCGACGGTGGCGTTGACCAGCAGGTGCACCGCGGTGAAGAAGACCAGGAAGGGCCAGCCCCGCTCGTGGCGGACGAACGCGTACTGGCCGGCGTCGACGGCGACGAACGCGGCCAGCAGCAGCGCGGTGCCGACCAGCACCGGCGGGTGGACCACCGCCGCCGGCAGGCTGAGCATGGTGAGCAGTGCCAGCACCGAGGCGGCGGCCCGGCCACCGGTCTCCATCCCCTGCATCGCCCGGCCGCGATGCAGATAGAACGGCACCCGCAGCCGGGCGCGGCGAATCGCCTTGCGCAGCAGGGGTATCAGGTGGCTCTCGTCGGAGAGCCGACCGCTGACGCGGGCGGTGAGCAGCATCGGGTACCGCTGGGACAGCCGCTCCGCGTGGTCGATCTCCTCGGTCTGCCGCAGCGCCGGGTTGAACCCGCCGGCGGCGTCGAACGCCGCGCGGGTTACCGCGCCGAGCGCGTAGAAGCCGCCGCTGACCTCGCCCTGCGCGCTGACCCGCCAGTAGTGGTACTGGAGGATGCGGTACTGCCCGACCGGTCCCTCGGGGAACAGCGGCACCTTGTCCGGTACGCCGAAGACCGCGCCGTACCCTCGTGGGCCGCACAGCAGCGCGACCGCGTTCTCGATCGCGTCCGGGTACATGACCATGTCCGCGTCGATGAAGAAGACGATGTCGCCCTTGGCGTGCCGGACACCGAGGTTGCGGGTGGCGCCGGGTCCACCGTTGCGCTCGGCCCGCACGAGGGTGCAGGCGTGCCGGGCGGCACGTACGGCGCTGTCGTCGGTGCTGGCGTCGTCGACCACGATGACCTCGTGCGCCGGGTAGGTCTGGGTCGACACCGACGCCAGGCACAGGTCGATGGTCCGGCTGTCGTTGTACATCGGTACGACGACCGACACCTTCGGCTCATCCATGCAACTGACTCCCTTCCAGCAGCAGCAGCCACAGCGCGGCGTTGACCAGCAGCACCCGGTCGCGCAGCAGCACCGAGACGGGGTTGCCGCCACCCGAGTCGACGAACACGACCTGCAGGTAGCGGAAGAGGGCGAACAGCGCGCACGGGACGGTCAGCAGCCCGGTGGCGCTGACCGTGGCGGCGTACGCCAGGTAGGTGACGAGGGTGGCGGCGGCGGTCAGCACCAGCAGCGCGTCGACCAGGTGCTGGTTGTAGCCGGCCAGCGCCGGCCGGTGGGCCGATTCGTCGGCGAGCAGTTCGTGGCGGCGTTTGCCGAGGACGAGCAGCAGACATACCGACAGCACGCACAGCACGAGCCAGCCGGGCGGACGCGCCCCGACGGTCGTGTAGCCCTGCACCAGCCGCAGCACGAAACCGGTGGCGACGACGAACAGGTCCACCAGCGGTACGTGCTTGAGGCCGAAGCTGTACGCGAGGTTCAGTGGCAGGTAAACCAGCAGCGGCCACCAGGCGGTCAGCGCGTCGCCGACGATCACCGCGAGGGCGGCCAGCAGCAGTACCCCGAGCAGCGCCGCCGTCCGGGGGGTGACCCGTCCAGCCGCGATCGGGCGGTGGCGTTTGGTCAGGCTGGCCCGGTCCTGCTCGCGGTCGGCGATGTCGTTGAGCACGTAGACGGTCGAGGCGGCGAGGACGAACGCGCCGACCGCGACGGCGAGCCGGCCGGCGGACCGCCAGTCCATCAACGCGGGGTCCAGCAGCGCGAGCAGCACCACCAGGTTCTTCGGCCACTGTCCGGGTCGCAGCAGGACGATCAGGTCGCGGGCGAGGCCGGGGCGCGGACGGTCGGAAGAAGACCTTCGGTCAGAAGAAGACCTTGGCGGCGGCGAGAGCACCCTGTCTCCAGGGATCGCGGCTGGTACGTCCGGTGTTCTGGGCAGCATCACGGGGCTCCTTGCGCTGGTCACGCCACCAGGCGTAGGTGTCGAGGATGGCGTCCTGGTTGGACATACGGGGGGTGAATCCGAGCCGGTCCCGGGCCTTGTCGATGCAGACGAACGAGTCGGCGGTGAGCTTGTGCAGCAGGCGCCCGTACACCGGGGACAGCCGCAGCCGTTCGAGCGTGCCGAGCAGCGCGAGCGCCGGGCGGCTCGGCACCGACACCACCCGTCCGCCGTGCCCGGCGGCGTCCAGCACGGCCTGGAAGTCCTCGCGCAGGGTGCCGAAGGAGGCCGCGCCGAGGTTGTACGTGTCGTTGGCCACCGGGTCGGGCGCGTCCAGCACGGTGGTCACCGCGTCGACGAGGTCGGACAGGGCGAGCATCTGGATGCGCACGTCGCCACGGCCGATCACCGGGAAGTTGCGGCCTTCCTCGGCCCACTCGAACAGCATGGAGAACAGCCCCATCCGGCCGGGGCCGAGGAACGTCTTGGGCCGCACGATCGGCAGGCAGGCGCCGTCGGCGCGCAGCCGTTCGGCGTACTCCTCCGCGGCGGACTTCGCGGCGCTGTACGGGTCGACCGGCTCCCGGGGGTGTTCCTCCGTCGTGGGTACGGTCCGGGGCAGGCCGTAGACGGCGGTGGACGAGATGTGCACCACCCGGGCCACCCCGGCCCGGACCGCAGCCGTCAGCACGGTCCGCGCGCCGTCGACGATGATCGACCGGATCTCGGCGACCGGGTAGCTGGGCAGCGCCGACGCGCAGTGCACGACGGCGTCGGCGCCCGCCACCGCCCGGGACATCGCGGCCGGATCCCTTACGTCGCCGGTCACCGCGACGTCGACGCCGGGGCGCAGATCGATGCCGCGGACGTGGTGGCCGTCGGCGCGCAGCCGGGCGGCGAGGTGGGAGCCGAGCATGCCGGCGGCTCCGGTGACGACGACCGTCCGGCTCACCACAGCGTGCTCACCTTCTCCCGGACGAACCGGGTGACCAGCCGCCCGAGCCCATGGGCGAGAGTGCGGTCCAGGCTGTCCACGGCGCGTTCGACGTCCGCGGGCACGGTCACCAGACTCGGCGCGATGATCAACGGGTTGCGCCCGTTGAGGGTGTAGTAGGCGAACACGTCGTGGTCGTGATAGAGCGCGTTGATCACGGCGCAGGTGACCAGCTTCGTCCTGAATCGTGGGTCCTTGGCCATGCCGCCGGGTGCCAGCTTGGCCACGAGGTCGAGGATCCGTGGGCCGCCGTCGATGAAGACCCCCCACAGCGCACCGGCGCCGGCCACCTGGCTGACGATGTCCGGGTACTGCTTGGCGATCCGCGCCAGGCCGGGACGCAGGACCCGTTCCAGGTCGCGGGCCAGGGCCGGGTAGTCGTCGGCGACCGCGACGTTGACCGCTTCCAACGCGGTGGCGCATTCCTCGCCGAAGCCGTAGTAGGTGGTGCTGGTGCTCTGCAGCAACGCGTCGCCGAGGTTGTCGTAGGCCCTGCGGTACAGCGGTTCCCGGGCCACGAACGCGGAGATCGACGACTTGCCGCCACCGAACGACTTCGACGTGGTCAGCACGTCGGGGATCAGCCCCTCGTGGCGCATGAAGTAGAAGAGGCTGCCGGTCTTGCCCCAGCCGGTGTAGATCTCGTCGAAGACCAGGACGATGTCCTGCTCGGTGCAGAGTTCGCGTAGGCCGTAGAGGAACTCGGCCGAGCACCAGCGGATCGTCGACGCGCTGAACGGTTCGATGAGGATGGCGTAGACGTCGCCCCGGTGGCGGGTGACGGCGGCGCGCACCGACTCCAGATCGCCGTAGGTGAAGGTGTCGATACCGGGGATGGTGGGGAAGGCGTACTGGCTCTGCCCGGTCAGGCCACCCGAGCCCAGCAGCTTGCCGTGGAAGCTGATGTCGGCGCGCAGCACCGTCGCGCGGCGCCCGTCGTGGTACTTGTACGCGAGCTTGACCGCACCCTCCACCGCCTCGGCGCCGGAGTTCGGCAGGAACGACATGTTCAGGTCGCCGGGGAGCACCTGGGCGAGGTTGTGGGACAGCGCCGCCAGGTACGGGGAGAAGTAGGTCTTGTGCACCTCCATCCGGTGCCGGTCGGTGTACCGTCGTCGGGCGGCCAGGATCCGCGGGTGGTTGTGGCCGTGGTTGAGCACGCCGACCCCGCCGGTGACGTCGAGGATTCGGCGGCCGTCCCGTTGGTAGAGGTAGGCGCCCTCGGCGCGGTCGACCAGTTCTCGGCCGAACCCGAACGAGGTCATCAGCGACACCTGGGACTTGTTCACGTGCCGTCGGTACAGGTCGTGGACCTCGCCGGCGTCGAGCCGTTCGGCGTCGTCAAGGGTGAACAGCGTGGACATGCGACTCTCCTCGGTGCAGGAAACGGGCCAGGCCGAGTACGGCGAGGGAGGTACCGATCTCGACGACGACGCAGATCAGCCGGCTGGCGAGGGCGACCGTGCCGGCCACCCCCCAGGGCAGGACGGTGGCCAGAGCGGCGGCGAGCGCGAACTCGCGTACCCCCCAGCCGTCAGGTGCGACGATTGACAGGCTGCCGGCCACGGTGGCCAGTGCGAACGCGCCGACAGCGACCGCTGCCGAACGGTCGGCCGGCGCGCCGAGCGCCACCGCCAGCGCCCACAGGTGCAGGCCGGAGACCAGCCAGGACAGCAGTGCCAGCGCCAGCGCGGCGCGGACCGCCGCCGGCCGAAGCGGGGTGACCGGGCGTCGGACGAGCCGGGCGACCAGGGCGACGGGCCGGTCGAGCAGCGCCGGGCGGACCAGCAGGGCGACGAATCCGACGAGGGGCAGCAGGATCCAGGGCCCCGGCGCGGCGAGCAGTCCCACCCCGGCCCCGGCGAGGATGGTGAGCCCGATACTGACCAGGTAGGCGGTGATCATGCGTTCGGCAGGTGCCCCGGCCTGCCGGCCCAGGTCCACGTGGGTGACCACGCCCCAGACCCGTCCGGGCAAGTACTTGCCGAGTTGGCCGAGGAAGAAGATCCGGGCCGCCGGGAGGCCGCGGACTGGGACCAGGACCCGCCACGCCACCATGCCGATCAGCAACCCGGCCAGGTTCGCGGCGGTCGCCGCCAGCAGCAGCGGCAGGCCGGCCGGGCGACTCAGCGCAACCAGTGGTGCGGTGCCAGCGGCGCGTACCGTGAAGCCGAGCGCGACCACGGCGGCGACCAGCACCACCGGGGTGAGCCAGCGCGTCGGCCGGGTGCCGAGCAGCAGCCGTACGCAGCCCAGCGCCGCCCCGGCGACCAGCGCGACGTGCAGCAGCAGGTGCACCCCGAGGAAGAACGGCAGGAAACGGCGACCACGGTGGTGGGCGACGAACCGCAGCAGCCCGAGGTCGCAGACCGCGAAGACGGCGACCAGCAGCGCCGAACCGAGGGCGAAGGCCGAATGGATCACGGCCATCGGGAGCATGCCCAGCGCCCCCGCCACGGCGAGGATTCCGGTGGGGCGGTTCGCGGTCACGCTGGCGCGGCCCTTGCGGCGGGCGGCCAGTACGGTCCGGGCGAGCAGTTGGGACCGGCGGAACTGCTCGGCCAGCAGCGGACCGAGCCGGGCGACCTCGTCGTGCCGGGCGACGACGCGCTCGCTGAGCACGATCCGGGTACGCGGGGCGAGTCGGTCGCTGTACTCCAGGTCCTCGGAGTCACGTAGTTGCTCGTCGAACGGCCCGACCTCGTCGAATATCGAGCGGCGGATCGCCGCCTGGGCGAAGAAGGCGGTCCGGACCGGGCCGGCGTGCCGCCGTAGCCACCAGTACGCGTGCAGCGTGCGGTACCACTCGACCGGTCCGTCGTCGACGAGCGGCTCCGGTGCGATCACCCCGTGCACGCAGCCGACGTCCGGATCGTCGCGCAGGATCGCCACCGCGTTGGCGATGGCGTCGGGCTCCAGCGCCTCGTCGGAGTCGAGGAAGAACAGCACGTCGCCGGAGGCGAGGGCGGCTCCGGTGTTGCGGGCGGCGGAGACGCCCCGGTTGTCGGGGTGGACGACGGTCCGGCACGGGAACCGCGCGGCGATATCCCGCGAGCCGTCCGTGCTGTGGTCGTCGACGACGATGACCTCGTGCGGCGGGTACGTCTGCCCGTACACCGAGCGCAGGCAGGCGTCGAGGGTCCTGGCGTAGTTGTAGTTGGGGATGACTACGGAGACGGTGAGGGCCATGCGATCAGCGAAACAGTCGCCGACTTCGATGGAATATCGCTTCGCTGTCCCGCCCGGCGGACCCGGTGGCTGGCCGATATCTCAGCGAAAGCGGTCGATGTCCGATCGATAGTCGCCGGATACCGGGTCCGGCGGCTACCTGGTGGCGGTACGCGGCGAACCGGAGGCGTCGTCACCGGCCGGACCCTGCCAGCCGAGCCGGGCCGCCTGGTGCACCGCGGCCATCAGGGTGGGCAGTTCGGCGGTCAGCCAGCTGACCGGATCGGCACGCAGCCGGTCCACCGCCGCGTCGGTCACCATCGGCGAGGGCACCACGCCGGCGCCGTCCGTCGGTCGGCTCGCCGTACCGGTCAGGTACAGGCAGGTGGCCCAGACCCGGCGCAGCGACTGCTCCCGTACCACCGCGGTGTCCTCGACCTCGGCGCGTTCCGCGGCGAACACGCGGACCAGCGCCGGCAACCGGTACAGCGGTTGGCCACCACCCGGCACGCGCTCCGCGTCCACCAGCTGCGCGTCGGTCAACTGTTCGAGCAGGTCCTCGGCGATGGTCGGTTCGGCGTCCAGCAGAGCCGCCGCGACCCAGGCCGGGAGCTGGGCGCAGTCCAGCAGCGCGAGCCGGCGCAGCAGCCGTCGGGTGCCGTCGGGCAGGGCCCGGTAGCTACCCGCCAGGCTCGCCCGCACACTGAGCGGCCCGTGCTCCAGCTCGTCGAGCCACCGCGTGTCGTCGCGCATCCGCGCCACGAGCTGGCCGATGCCCCAGTGCTCCCGCGCGGTCAGCCGGGCACCGGCGATCCGCAGGGCGAGAGGCAGCCCGCCACAGAAGGTGACGAGAGCGTCCGCCGCGTCCGCCTCGGTGTCCACCCGCTGGTGACCGATGATCCTGCCGAGCAGCCGCAGCCCGTCGGCGGGACTGAGCGGCCGGGGCCGGACACGGTGCGCGCCGGGCAGGCCAACCAGGGCGGACCGGCTGGTGACGAGCACACCACAGGTGCCGCTCCCGGGCAGCAGCGGCTGGACCTGCGACTCGTCGGTGACGCCGTCGAGCACGACGAGGATCCGCTGACCCGCGAGTCGGCTCCGGTACAGGTGGGTCTGCTCGTCGATCTCCACTGGTATGTCGGCCCGGTCGACGCCGAGCGCCCGAAGGAAGCGGCGCAGCACCTGCTCCGTGCTGCCCTGCGTCGCGTCGAGCGACGCGTAGAGCTGTCCGTCCGGGTAGTCGGGGAGCATCCGGTGTGCCACGTGCAGGGCCAGGGCGGATTTGCCGATGCCGGCGCGGCCGGTGACGGAGACCACCGGCACTGCCCTTCCGTCGGCCCGGCCCGGGGCCAGGGCGTTGCAGGCGGCGGCGATCTCGGCTTCGCGGCCGATGAAGTCGGCCGTGTCGGACGGCAACTGGCACGGCGTGGGGCGCGGTGCGGCCGGCCGGTACCCCCGCCAGCCAGTGGCGTGGTGTGTGGACAGCTCCAGTTGGGTATCGCCGCGGAGAATTCCCTGTTCGAGCCGGCGTAGCTCGTCGCCCGGTTCGATGCCGAGCATGTCGATGAACGCGGTCCGCGCGGCGTGGTAAGTGTCCAGCGCCTCTGCCTGCCGGCCTGAGCGGTACAACGCCAGCATCAGAAGTGCGTACAGCCGCTCGCGTAGCCGGCCGCGTTCGATGAGCCAGATCAGCTCACCGATCACCTCCTCGTGGCGGCCCAGGGCCAGATCGAGTCGGATCCGCTCCTCGATCGCGGCGGTTCGCGACTCCTCGAGCCGTTTACGGCCTGCTGCGATGACCCGTCCCGGCAGGCCGGCCAGGGCGGGACCGCTCCACAGCGCCAGAGCCGCGCGCAGCGGTTCGGCGGCTGCGGCCAGATTGCCGAGGGCCATGATGGAGCGTGCCTCGGCGATGAGCCGGTTGAACACGTCGACGTCGAGTTGACCGTCGCCGACCCGGAGAAGATATCCGCAGCGGTGGGTCTCGAAAGGGCTGGCCAGGTCGCGGCCGGCGAAGGTCCGGCGCAGGGTCGACAGACAGATCTGCACCTGGCCGCGTGCGGTCGACGGTGGGCTCTCCTCCCACACCGCGTCGATGAGCCGTTCCACCGTTACGACACGGTTGGCCTCCAGCGCCAGTATCGCCATGATCACCTGACTGCGGCGTCCCGGTACGCGAAACCGCTGCCCCTGGTGGCCGACGCGAAGGGGCCCCAGTATCTCTACACGCACGCTGTTACCTCCGGTAGTCACTCCGGTTCGTCTGCGGTGTCGTCGACCCGTCGTTCCCTGAGGCTGAATCGTGGTTACCGCCTCTTCTTGTGGTCGTCAAAACCGTCGTCGAGCGGAAATTGCAGCAATAATCCAAGATCCCGAAGATTCACGAAAGTCTATCATTAGTAACCGCATGCTTCCATAGCGCGACTGTGTTCGAAGAGGCGGCACCGGGTACTGTGCCGAATGGTGCTGTGGCATTAGTTCTGGAGATATCCACAGCCAATCATCGATAAATGATCTTTTCTGACTGACGGTCGTCACGGTGTGGTGCCGGTTACCAGCGGCGGTCATCCTGGTGTGTCCGATGGCGTCGGGCCGCAGGTGCATCCTGATTCATCTCCGGCAGCACGCTCGGCCGGTGGTGCCGCCCGTTCCTCGACCTGGGCCGGGGGTAGTCGGGGGTGGGCCGGGGGCGGCGGTGACCGCCGCAGCACCCGGCTGGTGAGTCTCAGCAGGGTCGACCGAGCGCGGCGAGTCGGTCAGGACGACTCGGCCCTGGACGCCCGACCCGTGACGCGAGTTCGTCGCAGGCGCTGCTGGATGAAGTCGTCGAGCGTCGATGCCGCAGGGTGATTGTGCAGAGCGTAGAGTCTCCGAGCCTCGGTGGCGTAGCGCCACGCTGCCGTCCGACGGTGGCACGTCACGCAGATTCCCGCCAGGCCGTGGTAGGCCTCGGCGAGCGCGATGTCGTCAGGGCAGCCGGCCGCCGCCACCGCCGCCCGCTCGTATGCCCGCCGCGCGGCCAGACGCCGACCCTGTCGCAGGAGCGTCTCCGCCAGGGCGTTGAGAATCAACGCGCAACTGCCTGGATCCCCCAACTCCTGAGCGAGATCGAGCGCCTGCTCGTACCGGTCCCGAGCCGACCCGAGCTGGTCCAGGTCCCGCAAGGAGTCCGCATGCTCCCAGAACGCACCGACAAGCATGGTCCGGTCTCCCAGCCGGCTCAGCATGTCGATCGCACGCGTGTGGTGCCCGGTCGCCTCATCGGCCTGTCGCTCCACCGCGGCGACCCTGCCCAGCCCTGAGTGTGCTGCCGCCTCGGCCTGCTCGTCGCGGTGTCGAACGGCCAGATCGAGGGCCTTCCGGTAGGCGTCGGCTGCCGCAGCGCGCTTCTGCTGATCGTGCAGGACAGTGCCGATGCCGTACCAGATCCTTCCCTGCAGCGGCTCGTCACCTGCCGCCACTGCCAGGTCGAGTGCCTCACGGTAGCCCGCCATGGCCCGCGCCCGCTCGCCCTGCCAGAAGGCGGCCAGGCCGAGCAGCAGCAGCACACTCGCCTGGCCGCGGCTGTCGTTCGCCCTGCGCGCGGCGGCCAACGCCCGTTGCCCGTACTCACGCGTCGGGCCGTACCGACTTCGTCGAAGCTCGACGGCCGCCAGGTCGTGCAACGCGGCACCGAACGCCGCCGGATCGTCGAGGCGTGTCGCGGCCCGTACCGCGGCCTCGTGAACGGCGGTCGATGTTGGCAGCATGCCGATGGTGTCCAGGTGTCGGCTGAGAGTCCTGGCCAGGTCGACAGCGTGCCGGGGTAGGTGGCGTTCAGCGGTGGTGACCACGCGCACCAGCACCGGTATCTCTCGTTGAAGCCAGGCCCGGGCGGTCTCGGGTCCGAGCAGTTCAGGGATCTCGGCGGCGGACGAGGCAACCGCAGGCAGCGCGGTGCGTAGTGACGGGTATGACACGCCGATGGCGACCGAGGTGCTCGCGAGGTAGTGGTCGAACAGCCGGCGGCGTGCCTCGTCCACCGAATTCTCCTGGCCGGCGAGGTCCAGTGCGTACTGGCGGAGCAGGTCGTGCAGGGCGAAGCGCCCGTCGCCCCGTGGCTCGACCAGATTCGCCCGTGCGAGCTCGGTCAACAGGCGCCGCGACTCGCCCAGCGTGGTGGACGTCAGCGCCGCCACCGCGTACGCGTCGAAGTCGGGCCCGGGATGCACACCGATCATCCGCAACGCGCGTCGCTCGGCCTCGCCCGGGAGCCTGCGGTACGACCAGGAGAAGACCGTTCGGATCGCCCCGTACGAGTCCCCGGTAGGGCTCAGTGCGGTCATCGCCGTAGTCTCGACGAGTTCCTGCGCAAGCTGTGCCAAGGGCTCGGCTGGATTCTCCGCCAGCCGCTGCGCGGCGATGCGCAGGGCGAGCGGGAGCCCGGAGCAGCCGTCGGCCACCGCGCGAAGAGCAGCCGGCTCGGCCTCGGCTCGCGTGCCGACCAGTTTGCTCAGCAGGGCCAGTGAGTCCGTGTCCGGCATCCGGGACAGACTGATCCGGGTGACGTCGGTGGTGGCCGACAGGCCGGCGAGAGTGTCCCGGCTGGTGATCAGGACCATGGACGGCCCGGTGCCGGGAAGCAGCGGACGGACCTGGTCCGCCGAGGCCGCGTTGTCGAGCACGACGAGTATCCGACGGCCGGCGACCAGACTGCGGTACAGCGCGGTGCGTTCGTCGAGACCCTCCGGAATCGACGGGCCGGCGACACCGAGACCGGAGAGGAAGACTGCCAGGGCGTCGCGTGGCGGTACGGCCTGATCGGGGTGGTAACCCTGCAGGTTCACGTGCAGTTGTCCGTGGGGGAAATGCACGCGGCTCCGATGAGCCCAGTGCATGGCCAGCGCGGTCTTACCCACTCCTGCGGTCCCGGAGATCAGTACCACGGTGGGCGCCGTGGTGGATCGACGTAGCTGCCCGGCGAGCCGCGCGACCTCGGCGGCCCGGCCGGTGAAGTACCGCGTGGCCGCCTCGAGTTGCGCGGGGACCGGGGTGGTGGCCAGGTTCGTGCCCCGGTCCCGTTGGCGCAGTGCCCCGGTCACGGTCGCCGTGGCGGTGATGACCGCCAACAGCAGGCTCAGCACGGACGCTACCTGATCACTCTGCCCGAGACCGATGCGCAGGAACAGCCATGCCAGGACGCCCTCGACACCGACCACCAGGATCAGAACTGCGACGATCAGCAGTCGCCACTTCATTGACCAATGGTATCGACTGATGTAGTCATCTGCGTCTGGCGAGTCATTCAGATTGATGTCGCAGGGATAAACAGCGTAGGTCGGCGTCGCGACATGGGGCAGGTGTCGTGAATCTTCCAGCATCATTGGTGATGATCGTCGGTTTCACTGGTTCCTGCTCGCCGACCGCCAGCAGATCAGGTCATCACGGGCGAGGGCTGACATACGGTGGCCGGGTACGGTTGTCGATGATCGGAAGCTGTGGGCGTCTGCTGGCGGCAGCGGAGGCCCGCAGGCGACGGACCGGGGGAGGGAGCGGGCGTGGCGCTGTGGAGAGCCCTTGTCGTCCGAGGCGGGTGGGAAGGGCACCGGCCGGTCGAGGCGACGGAATTGTTCATCCCGTTCCTCGAACGCAGCGGATACGCGGTACGGGTCGAGGAGTCGACGCAGATCTACGCCGACGCCGCCGAACTGGCCGGCACCGACCTCATCGTGCAGCCGACCTGGACGCGGCCCGCGCCGTCGCTGCCGCCGCCGCGATTCCCGGTGCCGAGGCGGTGAGCGTCGAGCGACTACTCCATCACCCCCACGTGACGACCGTACTCAACCTCACGGTCCCAGCGGCGCACGCCGAGATCTCCGGCGCGGCGATCGACGCCGGCCGGAACGTCTACGTCGAGAAGCCGCTCACCGTCACGTTCCCGCAGGGACGGTCGATCATCGAGCGGGCGGCGTCGGCCGGCGTCCGCGTCGGTTGCGCGCCGGACACCGTCCTGGGCACCGGTACGCAGACCGCCCGAGCGGCGATCGACGGTGGACTGATCGGGCGCCCGCTCTTTGCGTCGGCCGTCATGGTCACCCCAGGACACGAGCGCTGGCACCCTGACCCCGACTTCTACTACGCCCCGGGTGGCGGCCCGCTGCTGGACATGGGGCCGTACTACCTTGCGGCGCTGGTCCACCTGCTCGGGCCGGTCCGTGCGGTAATCGGGGCGGCCAGCCAGCTGCGTGACGTCCGGGTCATCGGTTCGGGCCCCCGCGTCGGGCAGCGGATCCCGGTCGAGGTGCCGACCCACGTGACCGGTGTGCTGGAACATGCGGGCGGTGCCCTGACGACTCTCACGACCAGCTTCGACGGTGTCGCGACGACAGCCGCGCCGATCGAGGTGCAGGGGGAGAAGGGCACCCTCGCCGTACCCGACCCGAACACCTTCGACGGCGAGGTTCGCCTCTTCGCGCTCGACGGCCCCGGCTGGCGTTCCCTTGAACCGCGGGCCGGATATGTCGCCGCCTCCCGGGGGAGGTCGGCCTGATCGACCTGGTCCGGTCCGACGAGATGCGTCCGCCACGGGCCAGCGGTGAGATGGCGCTGCACGTACTCGACATCATGACCGCTCTGCTCCGGTCGACGGCAGAGGGCCGGCGGGTTGAGCTGACGACGGTGGTCGAACGCCCCACACCCGTCCCGTTGACCCCGGCCGAGAAGTGGCTGTCAGCTCTCGCACCCGGGCGCTGAACCGAAGAGGTCGACCTCAGTCGACACTCCGACAGGGAGGCGCGGTTGGACGCGCTCACAGCTGGCACGCTGGCGCTCGTGCCCGCCGGCGTGCTGGTTACGGCTGCGGTGGGGCGCTGACTGGCGGGGAGGCTCAAGCAGCCGGAGATCGTCCTTGAGATCACCTGCTGCCTGCTGCTGGGCGAAGTGCTGGTGTCACAGGTGGGCTGGGGCGGGCCGGATACCGCAGGGCGGGAGGCGCTCGAGTTCCCGGGGCACTTCGGCCTCGCCCTGTTCCTGGTGAGTGCCGCCCATGGCATTCGGCAGGGTGGCGAACGGCTCTCTGGTCGAGCCGTGGCCTGGTTGTCGGCGGGGTCCTCCCTGCCGGCCATGCTGTCCGGCGTACTGCTCGCGGCGTGGGTGCTGACGGTGGGCGGCGCCGACCTGCGGGGCGAGGCGTCGCCCACGGCATTGACACTGATGCTGGCTGTCTCGCTGGCGGTCACGGCGGTCCCGGTGCTCTCCGAGGGGACCGGTAAGGCACGGAAGCGGCGGCTGGCATCGGGTGGACCAACGGTGGCCGATCAGTTCCCAGGAAACCGGGGACTGACTCAGGCCGTCGCGGTCGCGGCCGTCGCAGTAGCGGCCAGAAGCGCGGAGTCGGTAGTGACCGTCGCTCGATGTCGCATGGCGGTCTCCTTGCCGTCTGGTATGGGCTGTGCTGACAGGACAGCATGCCTCGGCCCCGGCCCGGGCGGACCGGTGGTCGGTCGGTAGGTGGACCACGGCGCGGCGATGCGTCCAAGGTCGTCGCCGTCGCCCGTCTCGAAGTCGAGTCGCCGGCAGGTCACCTGGCGTTCCACCAAGTGTCACTGTGGATGATCAAGTCGGCCTCGCCAAAGCCCTGGCGTAAGCAGGGTGATGCTACGTAAAGTGGCTATGTGGTTACAGCCCGGCTGACCATTGGTTGGATGCGACGCGGACCCGCGACCACTGTGGTCACGGATGGATCGCCACGCGGATCCGCTCCAGCCGGTGCCACCTGGGCCAGATTCCCGAACTCGATGAGCGACTCCCGGACCGCGACACGCCGACAGCCGGCGACCGCCGCGCGGGCAGCAGGGAATCGCTCGCCGTCGCGGTTGCGCAAGACCGGGCGGATCCGACCGTGCAGTGCCGCTGCCCAGGCGGCGGCGGCCGCGGTCATGGTGACGGGCGGATGCCGACGAGGCACCGATCCCAGGCAAGGGTCGACACCACATGAGGGAGGGCACGTGATTCTCTACAACACGTCCATGGGAGTGGTCGCCGGGCTGGCATTGATCCTGGTGTCGCTTCTGCTTCGGCGGGCGGCCGCAGCCGCCCTGCCGGCTTTCCGCAACCCGGATCCCGATCCAGCGCAGGACCGGCCGGTGGCGGTGGCACCGGCCGGTGGCACCTTCGACCCGCGGCTGTGGGCGGTGGTGCTCGGCGCGCTCGGCCTGGTCCTCGCGCCGCTGGGCGCGCTGATGGCGACCACCTGGCCGTTGACCGTCAACCCGCCGCTCAACTTCATCTTCGGCGAGCCGTGCCTGATCCTGGGCGTCTTGCTGCTCGCCGCTGCGGTCTACCTCTGGCACCTGCGTGGCGACCTCGCCGGTCTGCAACAGGTGGACCTCACCCCGGTCGCCGTGGTCGTCATCGGACTCGGCGGCGTCCTGATTGCCTGTGCCGCCGCCATCGCACGGTTCGAGATCGTGGGCGGCGCGCCGGCCGCCGAACCCGTCACCGGGCTGCTCAACGGCTATCCACTTGTGGAGAACACCTTCTTCGTGCTGCTCTACCTGGCTGCCGGCCTCGGTGCCATCCTGGCGCCGCTGAGCCGCCTGCGTCCGGGCTGGCTGCTCACCGCCGCGCGGTGGCTCTGGTTTGGCAGCGGACTGGTCTTCGCCCTGTTCAGCATTTTGAACTACTACACCCACGCCGGCCTGGATATCAACCTCCGTCTCGGTACGGAGTACCGAATCTGATCAGCCTGCATCCGGCCTGACCACGAAACGAATCCGCCGCGACCCGTGAGACGCCGGCATCAGCCCGGCGTCTCACCACGAGCAGATGGCAACCAACAGCCGCTGCGTTCAGCGTGCCGGCCAGGGAGAAGCCTCCCCAACTGCGATGAGGAGGCTGACCCAGACCGATCAGGTACTGTCGTACCGGTTCGGCCGAATCGTGGTCCGGCAATGTCACTACTACGCGTGTCCGGGGCAGGGCTGTTGGGTAGCAGCCGATCGGCGGCCCGTGCCCGTAGTGCCGGCTGGCCGTACCTGAGCGAGTCGATGGTCGACAACGATATACAGACGGTGGTACACGCCAGGGCGCTGGTGACTGGCCCGACGCCGTGGACCGGCACCTGATTAGAATGGGCCCAGGGTAGGCTCCGCCGACCGTTCAGGACAACATGACCTTCGGTCAACCGAGGTGAGGGTGTCGACTCTGGTCCGGCCGTCGTGGACGGACCTATGATTGTGGCCGTATCGTGTCGACGAGAGGATCGGCTGCCCCAGTGACGACGACGAGCCCTCCGCTCTCAGCGATGATCCATGACGCCCTGATTGCCGTGCATCGGCGGTCAGGGCGCTGGCGGTTCCTCAGCGCACTGCTCGCCGGCGACCTGCCGGTGGAGGCCTTCGGGGAGTTCGTTACCCAGCGCTACTTCATCTTCCGCGCCTTCGAGGAGACTGCCGAGCAGGTCCGCGCCGACCCGATCGCGGCACCGTTCCTCTTTCCTGAGCTCGAGCGGCTTGGGCCGATCCAACGCGACCTTGCCTTCTACCATGGTCCGGATTGGATGCACAGGATCGCGCCGTACGAGGCGACGGAGGAGCACTGCGCCTGGATTCGGAGGCTGGCGGCCGAATGGCCCGGGGGGTACATCGCGCAGCACCACGTGCGGTATGTCGGTGACCTTGCCGGCGGCCAGGTATTCCGGAACAAGATGGCGGAGCATCAGGGTCTCGTCGGTCCAGGCGTCGAGCTGTACGATTTCGCGGCGATTCCGGATGCCGACGAGTTCCGAAAGCGGTATTTCGAGATGCTGGATGACGCGCTGTGGGACGCCGACGAGCAGCGCCGGATTGCAGCCGAGGCGGCACATGCTTTCAATCCACGCCTGTTTGATCCAGTGCGGACAGGGCGCGGCGCCATGAGTGATCCTGGCTACTCCGTCGAAGACGCTGCGATCCAGGTCCGGAAGACCGAGAATCAGCATCATGTAGTACGGGGTGAGGCCGAGTGAATAGACTTCATGTCGACGTAGCAGTTCACAGGCGAGGGTTGCGTCGAACCTGGTCATAATGATGACACTGGAGCCGGTGAGAAGCACATGTATCGCGACGGTGAAGTTGCCGGTGTGGTGGAGGCTGCCGCAGATCAATCGGGTCCGGAAACCCGTCGCTGCTCCAGTGCGGTTGCCGAGTCCAGCATTAGCATAAGGCGTTCGTTCGTTTCCGACCCAGCGGAGCGGGTAAGGCATGATCTTCGGTAGTCCAGTAGTGCCACCAGAAGTCATGAAGAGGTACGAGTCGCCCTCGTCTACCGTGGGGCGTCGGGACGGTGTCAGCTCACCGTGCAGGGTGAAGGCAGCAGTCGGTCCGGCGTCGAGCACCAGCGTGCCGTACTGCGGATGCGGTTTGACGTCCACCAGCACCGGTCTGCCGAGCCGCGTGGCTACGACATCGAGCAACAGGGCGCTGTCGTCACTAGTGAATGATGGGCTGATCGGCAGGACCGCAGCCCCAGCCCACCAGGTGCCGAGGACCAGGCTCAGGTAGCAGGGGTGATTCTGTGGAGCGAGGACGACCACATCACCCGGACCGATACCGGCATCCTTGAAGTGGGCCGAGAACCGGTGTGCCGACGCGACGAGCTCGGCGAAGCTGAAGACGACCTCGCCACCGTCCGGATCTGCCACCACGAACGCGGGGTGCTCCGGGTGCTCACCAGCCAGCTCGGTGAACCGGTCGAGTAGCGCGCCGGCAGGAAGTTGGGACGGTGTCACGTCAAACTCCTCATAGGTTGGAAGACGAGCGATGGCCACAGGCGCGGTGCCCCTGGACAGCTGCGCAGGCGATGCCATGGTCGCAGCAATCCCGGCTGACCACCACCGTCGTGATGGTAGGCAGTTGATGCGCATGTGCCTGGTGCTGCGCACGTGTGTCCGGGTCCGCGAGCGGACGCCGATCGGCGTCTCCAGCGGTGCCTGCCTGCCCGTGCTGGGACTAGCGGTCCTGCGGCGGCAGCATCGCGCTGGCCGAGGCGTTCGCACTGCGGCACGAGGTCGCCATCCTGCGTCGACAGATCCGGGGCCTCCCGTGCGCATGTCTTGGTCTGACTATCGGATCCGACCCTTGGCCCGCTTGCCGTCGTCGTAACCGCAGGTGGCGCGGTCGGTGGTCTCCGCGCCCCGCGTCGACTGGGAGTCGACCAACGCGGCGGTGTCGACGACGCGCTGAGACTGACCCTCTAGCGGCGGACTGGGGCTGACCCCCTCCGAGGCTGGAGGGGTGATCGCATTGGAAGACTGGGCTGAGATCCGTCGGCTGCATCGGGCCGAGGGTGTTCCGATCAAGGAGATCGGGCGCGGCGTTCGGATCCTGGCCGAGGCCGTGATGTCGCAGGGCCAGCTGCTCGACGAACTGTCAGCTGCCGGTCTCACCGCCGAAGTCGGCCAACTCGGCGTCGTACGCGCGGTCCGGGCCTGAGCGCAGCCCTTGGCCGCAGGCGCGGTTCCCAGCTGGTCGCCCGACCGCGTTGGCGTGGGACTGCTGATCGTGGATCTGCTCGGCTGGGTGGTCCCGACCGTCCGGCTTCGCCGTCTGAGGGGCGCTGCCCGAGCCTGGAAGTCAGCGCCTCGCCAGGCCGGACTGGTCGACGAGCAGCAGTGCGAGCCCGAACAGCACCATGATCGCGGCGGTGACGAACGGCAGCGGGTACGCGGCCGCGTACAGTGCGCCGCCCAGTGCCGGTCCGGCGACGAAGGCGAGTCCGTTGGTTGCGGTCAGCAGTCCTGCGGCGGGTGCCTGTTCGTGTTCCTCGACCACCATCGACGGGGCGGCGGTGTAGCCCGGCGTCGCGATTCCCATGCCGGCGGCGACGACCAGCATGGCGGCACCGATGCCCCAGACGCCGGGCACGACCGCGATGGCCAGCAGGCCCGCTGCGGCGATCGGGGCGCCGACCAGCATCAACCGGCGCGGCTGCCACCGGAGTCTCGGTACGAGGACGCCCTGCGTGCCGGCGAGTACGAGGCCGCAGGCGAAGATGACAGCGCCGGTTGCCCGGGCGGCCACGTCGGTGTCGAGGCCACCACGGTCCTGCACGGCGAAGCCGATGGTCAGCAGGACCAGGCCCAGTCCGGTGTAGAGCAGGAACCCGACGAGCAGTACCCAGCGTATCCGTGGGTCCCATGGCCGCAGCCGGGCCGGGCCGCTGGCGGGCGGCGGCCCGGTCGTGACTGATGGCGGCACCAACACGAACATGAGCAGCAGGGCGGTCAGCACTGCGGCAGGCGCGGCCCACACCGGGCCGAGCAGTCCGGCGAACGCGACCACAGCCCCGATCGCCGGCCCGAGTACGATCGCCAGCCCCTGGGCGGCACCCAGCTTGCCGACCGCGCCGGTGCGCTCCTGCGCGGTGGAGCCGGCGACGACGATGGCGAGCGCGGCGACCGGCACCGCGGCCAGCCCTGCCCCGAACAGCAGCCCGCGGGTCACCAGCATGAGCATGAAGGTGAGGCTCGGGTCGAGGTCACCAGTCAGGGCCAGGGTGGCGACGGCACCGAAGGCGGTCAGACCGGCCAGGGCGACGGTCAACCCCGTCACCAGGACGGCACGTGGCCCGAACGTGCTGCAGCGGCGTGCCCACCAGGGTGCGGCCAGCACCAGCACCGCGGCGGCGGCGCCGATGGTCAGGCCGAGCTGGGTCTCGGTGAGCCCGGTCTCGCGGGCGAACGGTGCCAGTGCCGGCAGCAGCACCTGCTGGGCACAGAACGCGACCAGGACGGCCAGCAGCAGCACCCCGGTACCGGCCTTGCCGGTGCCGGTCGGCTGGCCGGTTGAGGTGTGACTCGTCATCGCCGTACTCCTTCGGTGGTCACAGGCCGATCTTCCCGGTGGCCCAGTAGGCATCGACCGGGACGTCACGGCGGCGCGGGCCCTTGGTGCGCAGCAGCGCGCTGGCCCGCTGGGCGGTCTGCGGGTGCCCGGCCGGCAGGACGCGGACTCGTACGGAGGCGGCCGCCTCGATGCGGTCGGTCCAGGCGGTGAGGGCGGTGCCCGCCCCGTCGCCGGTGTCCAGGACGTCCAGGCCGGGCACCAGGCGTGTGACGGCGTCACGATCGTCGGGTTGCATGTCGACGGCGGTGACGGTCGCTGGACGGCCGAACCAGCGGGTGGCTTTCACCGCGAGCGCGACGGGCAGGGTCGGCATCGTGGATGCGTCCTCTCAGGAGACGGCGGGGGCGAGCCGCCAGCCACCGGCGCGTTCGCGCTCGCGCCAGAACGCGGCATACCGGCCGTCGGCGGCCAGCAGTTCGTCGTGACTGCCCTGCTCGGCGACGATGCCGCTGTCCAGCACGAGGATCTGGTCGGCGTTGCGGACCGTCTGCAGGCGGTGCGCGATGACCAGGAGCGTCTTGTTCGCGGTCAGTGCGGTCAGCGCTTCCTGGACCGCGGCCTCGTTGGCCGGGTCGAGCGCGGCCGTCGCCTCGTCGAGCAGCACGATCGGGGCGTCCTTGACGATGGCACGGGCGATGGCGATGCGCTGACGTTCCCCGCCGGACAGCCGGGCCCCGCCCTCACCTACCCGGGTCCGGTACCCGTCGGGCAGCCGTTCGACGATCTCGTTGACACGGGCCAGCCGCCCGGCGCGTTCGACATCATCGTCGGTGGCGTCGGGGCGACCGGTGCGGATGTTGTCGGCGATCGTGGCGTCGAACAGGTAGACGTCCTGGAACACCAGCGACAACTGGGCCATGAGCTGCTCGGTGGTCTGCTCGCGTACGTCGGTCCCGCCGACCCGTACGACGCCGGCATCGACGTCGAAGAACCGGGCGACGAGCCGGGTGATGGTGGTCTTGCCGGAGCCGGACGCACCGACCAGCGCGGTCATGCTGCGGGGCGGCACCCGCAGGCTCACGTCCGTCAGCACCTGCCGTCCGGCGGTGTATCCGAAGCTGACCCCGGCCAGTTCGATGCTGCCGTCGTCAGGATGACCGGCGGCGGGGCCGGCCGGTTCCGGCAGGGTCGCGGTACGGAGCAGTTCGTCGACGCGGGTGAGGGAGTTCCGGGCGATCCGCAACGCTCCGCCCAGGTCGGCTGCCGTCACCAGTGGCTCAGCGAACCGGATCACCAGGACGAGCAGTGCGATCAGTTCGGCCGCGTCGACATCACCGCCGACGGCGAGCGCGGCACCGACGACGAGGACGGCGGTGACCGCGACCTGCACGGTGAGTACGAACGCCGCCAGCCCCGGAACGGCACGGACGAGTTGCGCCCGTCCAGCGCGCGCCTGTTCCGCCAGGGACGCGTCGAGTTGGGCGAAGCCGTCGCGGGCGCGGCCGTGGGCCCGCAGCACCGCCTGGGTCTGGGCGTACTCGACGACCCGGGCGGCGGCCTCTGCCCCGGCCGCGTCGACGGCATGGTCGCTGGCGGCGACCAGGTTGCCGGTCCACCGGTAGACGAGAACCAGAACGGGGACGGTGAGCAGGGTGGCTGCCGCCAACCGCCAGTCGAACACGGCGAGTACGGCGACCACGGCGGCCGGGGTGACCACGGCGGAGACGACCGGCTGCAGCAGGTGCGCCGGAACCCCCATGATGTCGACGACGCCCTGGCTGGCCAGCCGGGCGACCCGGCCCACCTTCTCCCCGGTGAACCAACCCAGCGGCAGCGCGGCGAGGTGGTCGCCGGTGCGGTGGTGCACGGCCCGGGACAACGCCATGCCGACGCGGTAGCCGAGTTGCGCCTGCACGTAGTAGGCGGCCGCGGTGGCGGCCACCGTCACCGCCAGGACACCGAGCCACCGCCAGGCAGCCGTGGTGTCACCGGACAGCAGGGCCCGCAGTACCGGAACGAGCAGCGTGAACACCACTGCCTGCAGCAGGCTGTAGACGATCATCGCGGCCAGGTGTCGGCGGAGTGGACGGGCATAGTCGGGGCCGAGGACCCGGCTGAGCAGGCCGATCATCGCGTGACCTCCAGCGATTCGACGGTGGCGGTGTGCGGTGCCCACCGGCCGGTGCGTTCGTGGGCCTGCCACAGCTGGCTGTACCGGCCGCCGATGGCCACCAGGTCGGCGTGCCGGCCGCGTTCGACGACGCGGCCGGTGTCGAGCACGACGATCTGGTCGGCGTCGACGACAGTGGACAGCCGGTGCGCGATGACCAGCAGCGTCCGCCCGGCGATCAGCGTGGACAGCGCGTCCTGGATCGCGGCCTCGGATTCCGGGTCGGCGAACGCGGTGGCCTCGTCGAGCACCAGGATCGGCGCGTCGGCCAGGAGCGCCCGGGCGATCGACACGCGCTGTGCCTCGCCACCGGAGAGGTGCCCGTCGGCGCCGAGGACCGTGTCGTATCCGGCCGGCAGGGCGAGGATCCGGTCGTGGATCTGCGCGGCCCGCGCGGCGGCGTGAATCTGCTCGTCGGTGGCGTCCGGCCGGGCCAGCGCGATGTTGTCCCGCACGCTTGCGCGGACGAGCTGGACCTGCTGGAAGACGAACCCGACCCGCCGGTACAGCTCAGCGCCAGCGATCTGCCGCAGGTCGACGCCGCCGAGCGTGATCACCCCGGAGTCGACATCATGGAACCGCGGCAGCAGCGACGCCAGCGTCGACTTGCCCGAGCCGGAGGATCCGACCAGCGCGGTCACGGTACCGGGCTCCAGCACCAGATCGACATCGGCGAGTACCTCGGTGCGACCGTCGTAACTGAAGACGACCCGGTCGAAGACGACCCGGTTGCCATCGGGCGATCGGGTCGCCGTCGGCTCCGGTATAGACGGCGTGTCGAGCAGCGCGATCACCCGGCCGGCGGCCTGCCGGGCCAGTCGCAACTCGTTCGCACCGTAACCCAGGGTCAGCACGGGCGCGGTCAGGCCGAGACCGAGCAGTACGAACGGCAGCACCTCGGCGGGCCGCACCCAGCCGTTCGCGGTGAACCAGGTGCCCCAGCCGAGCACCACCAGCAGCATCACCGGCGGTGCGACCAACGCGCTGGCGACCGCCTCCGCCCGGACCATCCCGGTGGCCCAGGCGCCGAAGAAGTCCGCGAAGTCGTCGGTGGCCTGCCGGAACCTGCGGTGTGCCCGGCGGGCCTGCCCGAACGTCTTGATCACCGCGATGCCCTGTACGAACTCCACCACCGCTGTGTTGATCCGGGCCAGCGCGGCGGTGTACTGGGCCATCTTCTCCGGATAGCCGCGCATCATCACCGCGTACACCGCCACGAACAGCGGCACCGTGACCAGTGTCAGCAACGCCAGCCGCCAGTCGACCCACAGCAGGTAGCCGAGGGCCACCAGTGGGGTCACCACCGCCGCGGCCAGATCCGTCAGTGCGTGCCCGACCAGGTGGTGCATCGCGCCCACGTCGTCCTGCACTGCCTTCTTCACCTGCCCGGCCGACCGGTCGGTGAACCAGCCCAGCGGCACGGTCGCGAGGTGGGCGGCCATCCGCCGGCGTATCTGCAACTGCAACTGCACATCGGCGAAATGGGTGATCCCACCTGCGGCGGTGAGCGTCACGAACCGCACCATCAGCCCACCGGCCGCCCAGACCACGACCGCCCACACCCGACCCTCGTCGATGGGCCCGGCCGCCAGCAGAGTGCGGCCGATCTCGGCGACCGCGATGAACGGCACCAGCGACGCCACCGCCGAGACGACCTGTAGCAGCACCGCGAGGACCAGTTGGACCCGGATCGGGGCCAGCAGCGCCGCGAGTGCCTTCGGATCGGACGTCCTTGCCCGTTCGGCGGTGTCCGTGTCGTTCGTGCTCATGCCGACATCTCGGGCATGCCGACGCCCCGCGTCGGAAACGGGTCGGTGGGAAAGCTCGGAAAGGCCATGGTCTCACTCCGGATCACCACGTGCTGCGTACGGTGTAAACAGAGGATAGGCTTACCTAAAGAACTGCCGACGTCAAGGTCGCGCCCATGTCTGACCCAACAGTGACCGGACGACCGACCGGTCGGTCATCCGTTCGGATGGCCAGCGGGCAGTGCGCCCCGGATCAGCGCGGTGAGGCCCGCCGCGTAGGCCGCTTCCGCGTCGAACTCGACGAGCAGCGGCATGATCGACCGCATCCGTGGAAGCTCGTCCAGTGGCGCCCGGCGGACCAACTCGTCCCGGCGGGCCCGGGTGGCCGGGTCCTTCGGCGGATGGGCCGACGCCAGATGCCCCAGCGTGTACTGCCACAACGCCGCGTACACAGCTAATGCGTCACGGCCATGAATCCCCGCAGCGACCAGAGCCTCCAGTACCGCCTCGGTGAATCGCAACGCCTGCGGCGCGAAGAGTTCACCCTCCCGGAGCACATCGACCACCCATGGGAACCCACCGAGATACCCGTGCAAGGAGTCGAACAACGTGAACAACCGCCGGCCTGGCGGGCCGTCGACGACCGGCAGCGGCAATCCGGACGCCACATCGTCGAGAACCAGGATCAACAGCTCGCGCTTGTCCGACACGTGCCGGTACAACGCCATCGCCGAGCACCCCAGTTCTGCCGCCACTCTGCGCATCGACACCGCACCGACGCCCTCGCTCTGCGCGAGCCGTCTTCCTGCGCCGACGATTGTCGACCGATTCAGTTCCCTGTCGCCCATAGCCGCCGACGATGCCATGCCCTGACCCGTGCGCCGCCGCGAGGATCCGCATCGCTGGTTCCGCCTGAGCCTGCGTTCCATGTGCACCGGGCCGGACGGCCATCTGGGCTGCGAGGGGTCGTGGTGGCCGTCCGGGCAGCGTTGCGGTGGGACGCTGGTCCCGCTTCGGGTTCTGACTAGATCGTCTAGACAGGCCGGTAGTCGATGGGTTAGGTGAAGATGGGAGTCAGTCTCATGAATCCACCTGGCGGGGATTCCGGTGCCCACCGTGGGCCGAGCGGGGATCTCCAGCCGAGCGAGTGAAGGGCGACTGAGACGTGACTGACGTGACTGCTGTCCGGACAACAAGAAGGGCAGGCGTCCAGCGCGGTACGAGGCGACACCCATCGCCGCCATCGCTACCAGCGTCTGCGGATTCCTGCTGGCCCTGGTCGGTGGTTCGCCCGCGTACGCGGGTGTCTACGCGACGAACGACGTCGCCGCCGGCCACATCGACATCGTCAACATCGAGTGCCCATCCAGCCCGACACTCGCCCTGACGACGAAGATCGGTTCGGGTACGCCGATCAACCCGGTGGACATGCACAACTACGCGTTCGTCTATGACGACGTGAGCACCGCCGTGACCTGGGTGCCGACGACCGGGACCGCCGGCTGCTGGACGGTCGACATCGGCTCGGCCACACAGTCGTCAGCCCCCTGGGTCGGGTTCAACTTCGAAGGCTCCTGCCCTGGAAGTGGCGCGGCGTGGATGAGTGCCGCTGGCGCGAACCCGGGTGACGTCCGTCTGTTCAACTCGACGGGTTCGCAGGTGCTGGGCACCGGGTCGGGGACGTACCCCCTCGCCTCGGGGACGCACGCCCACTTCGAGTGGCGTTTCTACGCGCCGTCGAAGGCGACCACGCCGCAGACCTACAACCTGTACTTCGGATTCTCCGCCTCGGCACCGCTGTCCACCCAGAACTGGCTGGCTGCGAAGTTCGTGATCGTTCCCTGATCATCCTGGCCGGGGCGGCCGTGACGCGGCCGCCCCGGCCCCCTGAGTGGAACAGGATCGCCTGCCTCGAAGGGAAACCCGTGAAGCCTGCTGAACGGTATCGGCGCAAGCCGAGGCCGACGTACGTGGTCATGACGGTGGTCGCTGTCATAACCACACTGTTGTCCACTCCGGCGTCGGCCGCCGCGACGGTGCCGGAAGAGAGTTCCTCAGGCGAGTACGAGTTCACCTCGTATCCGGTCGAGGGCGGTGGGATGGTCATCGGTCTCGTTGACCATGGCGAGATCACCGAGGTCACGGGTGGTACTTGGGTTCCGGCTGCCGGCGCACGCGGCCTACCCGGTGCCCGACGCCGAGGCGTACGCCTGGCTGGGCGCGGCGGGATCGCCGGGCTACGCGACCGAGGGCTGGCTGACCGGGTCGTCGGCGGTCAAGCTGTCACTGTCCACCCGGGGAGTCGCGGGCTACGACTATCACGACGATCTACTCGCCGACGGCGGTCGTATCTCCTTTGCCTTTTCGCAGGTGAGCGGGCCGGGCGACGTCGCCTTCTATCAGCTTCCCGATCTACCGTTCCTGTCCCCGGAACCGAACGCGCCGGCCGGCGTCCGATTCGGCACCGGGGTCCAGCGCGACGGCACGCCGCAGGGGTCGACCCCAATCGAGCTGGCACCCCGTACGACGATCAACGACCGCTTCCGCTTCTCAGCGGTCGGGATGTACTGCCTGACGGTGACGACGAGCGCACCACTGTCGGATGGCGCGACCGCGAACGCCTCGGTGCGGCTGCGGGTGGCGGTCGGCGACGACATCGCGTCCGATGCCCACTGCGGTGACACCCCCGGCCACACCGACCCCGGTGACCCGACCGATCCGACCGATCCGACGGACCCGACGGACCCGGGAGACCCGTCAGTCGCCGACTGGCTCGTCCGGGCGGTCACATCGACGCGGTCGCGGCGCGGATCGACTCGGTCGACGGAGTGGACGCGCTGTCATTGCGGGCCAGGTACGACGTGCCCGGTGAATCCCGGACCGAGTGGATCGAGTACGACGATCTGGTCATCGCCGTGCCGAATTCCGTCAAACTGATAACCCCCATGGGGTACGCAGCCGGTGACGACTGGTCCTTCATCGTCCCGCCTGCCACGTCGTACTGGAACCTGCCGCTGGGCCGGTTGGCCGGGGCGCCGTGGGCCGGACTGAGTACCGAGTCACCGACGCTGGCCGGGTTGGGACAGGACAGGGTGTTGTGGCGGGTCGACGCCGTCACCGGGCCGGGCGACCAGCCCGCCCCCGGCGACGTCGTTCTATGGGAGGGGTACCCCCAGCGGGGCGGTTTCGGTATGGAACGCATCGATCTGCCGATGTTCAGCACGAAACTCGGCCTACCAGCGGCGCGGTGGGTCCCGCTGCACACCCACGCCCACTTCAACTGGTCGATCACCCGGCCCGGCGTCTACTGCGTCGCGATGACCATCGAAGCGCAAACCGGGGACGGGCGGCGCGTCTCCGACGCGGAGCAGCTCACCCTCGCGGTCGGGGACGGCACCGACGCGTCCACTGTCACACCGTGCGGACGGACACAGGACTACCCCGAGCGCGCCGCCGCTGCACCAGCACCGGACCCGGTGTCGGCGCCGTTCGTGCTCGGCGCGGCCGCGTCCTCCCTGGTGAGCACGATCTCCGACGGAGATCTGGATACCCAGCTCTCGGTCCTCGACCCGACGCTGGCCGCGCCTGGCGCACCCCACGACCCGGAAAGCGTGATCTTCCACCGCCTGGCGGCGTTGTTCCGGGCCGGCACCGGCAACGTGCCCGGCTTCGACACCGGCGTGTACGGCAACTCCATGCAGGTGATCCACTGGGACGCCACCGGGATCCGGCCCGAGCAACTCCACGGCGACCTGCGATGGTCGCTGCACTCGGTGGCCGGACCGGGTGACGTGGCGTTGTTCTATTGCCTTACCCAGAGCGGGCCGTTCGTGTTCAACACCGCGATCGGCCCGACCGAGCCCCACCGGCTGTGGACGGGTGCGGGCGGTGGCGACACGATCAGCGCCGTCCGGTGGTCCTTCAGCCGACCGGGGAAGTACTGCCTGACCCTGGAATGGGCGGCCGACCTGCCCGAAGGTCATGAGGCGGTGGACCGCAGGACGCTCACGTTCGTCGTTGACGGCCCGCTCGACCCCACGGTCCGGGCCAACCCTGACGGAACCTATCCGGGTGCCTTCTTCACCCACGACGCCGAGACGTTGACGAGGACCTGCGTGGACGGTGGACGACCGACGCGGCCGGAGGAGGTGCCCGTCCCCGGTGGCGAGCCCGACCCGGTTGACGATCCTTGGAACGTTCCGAACTGGTCCCGCACGGTATCCGGCGCGGTCATCCTCAACAGCGGACACGTCGACATCGCTTCGACGTTGGACGACGGCGGACTGCGTACCCGGGTGATGGACACTACGACCGAAGGCCTGTCCCACGCACCCGTCGGCGGCGGGGCGTACTGGCATGAGATGTCGGACGTCGTCTTCCAACTCCTTCCGGGGTCTGCGACGACCGTGCCGAGTGAGGCGTACTCCTTCATTGGACCGGTCGGGAGCCGGATCTGGAGCCTGTCGCAGACCGAACAACCAGGTCTGCTCTGGCCAGGGTGGTCTGCGCAGACCATCCAGCCGACCGAGCTGGCCGGCGGCGGGCTGAACTGGACACTCACCGCCGCCCGTGGGCCGGGTGACGTCTTCGTCCACCAGATCGGCCCGTCCGGCGCACCGGTGCACATCTTCGAGTCCGCCACCGGGCTGCCGGACACCACCAGGACCGACGCCGGCTCGCACGTGCACGCCAACTGGACGTTCACGGCGCCGGGCAGCTACTGCCTCGCGTTCGAACGCACCGGCAGCCGGGCCGACGGCGCACGGCTGTCGGACGCCTTCACCCTGGCGGTCGTCGTCGGCGAGGCCGACCCTAGCGGCGTCGACCCGCAGGGATGCGTGGACCTGCTACCCGGGGACGACCCGGACCCGGTCGACGATCCCTGGGACGTCCCGAACTGGTCCCGCACGGCATCCGGCGCGGTCATCCTCAACCGGGGATACGTGGACATCGCCTCGATGCTCGACGATGGCGGGCCGCGCACCATGGAGCGGGACCTGACGATCAAGGGGATTTTCCATTCTCCGGACAGCGACGGGGCTTTCTGGCATGAGCCTTCCGACGTGGTACTCCAACTCCTTCCGGAGTCGCAGACGGCAGCGCCAAGTGCGGATTACGGCTTCATCGGCCCGGTGAGCAGTCCCGTCTGGGGCCTGTCGCAGGCCGAACGACCCGGCCTGCTGTGGCTGAGCTGGTCTGCGCAGGCCATTCGTCCGGCCGACCTGGCCGGGGGCGGACTGTCCTGGTCGTTGACGGCCGTCGACGGACCCGGTGACGTGTTCGTCTACCAGACCGGGCCGTTCGGAGCGCCGGTACGCGTTTTCGGTTCCGCCACCGGGCTGCCGGATTCGACCCGGATCGGCGCGGGCACCTACGCGCACGGCAACTGGATGTTCACGGCGCAGGGCAGCTACTGCCTCGCGTTCGAACGCGCCGGCAGTCGGGCCGACGGCGTCCCGCTGTCGGACGCATTCACTCTGGCGGTCGTCGTCGGTGAGGCCGACCCGACCGGCGTCGACCCCGGCGACTGCGCCGGTTCGTGATGGCACCGTTGCGTTCCGACCGCTCTGGTCGGCAGTCGCGGAATGGAGAGTTCGTTGCTCGATCAGTACCAGGAACCTGGCGAATTCCTCGACCTGCTGAGCGTTGATGCCTGGCAGACGCTGCGGACACCGGTCCGGCAGGCGCTCGCCGGTGTCCGGTCCGACGCACCTGCTGTCGACCTGGGCGCGGGAAGCGGCCGCGGCGTCCAGGTTCCGGCCGAGACCGTACCGTCATGCGAGATCATCGCGATCGAGCCGTCGCCGGTGCAGCGCGCGGCTCTGTACTCCCGCATCGTCGACGCCCGGATCTCGCCGCCCGGACGACTGTCGTTGCCGCGACCGCCGAGCGGGCCACCCTGCCGAGAACGATCAGCGCGGCACTGGTGCTCAACATGATCGGCCACCCGCAGCCGGTCGACCGCCGCGCGCTCTGGCAGCGCCTGGCTGCCCGACTGCGTGCCGGTGCCCCGCTGGTGGTCAACCTGCAGCCGCCGGATGCGGCAGTGCCTGTCCCCGAGTTCGAGTTCACCACCGTGCGCGTTGGCCGGTTCCGATATCAGGGCAGTGGATCCGCCCGTCCAGCTGGACCTGACCAGGTCATCTGGCGAATGCGCTATCGGGTGCTGGACGATCAGGATCAGCCGGTCCGCGACGTTGCCGCCGAGTACGCCTGGCAGGTCCTGTCACAGGAGCAACTGATCGACGATCTGTCGGCGGCCGGGTTTGCCACCGAGATCGGACAGCTCGGGGTGGTTCGAGCCACGCGGTCCTGAGTAATGCCTGACTACGCTCGGGCGACCCGGATCCCGTCCCGTCCACCTGGTGGGCACTGGAATCGGCCGGTCGATGCGCGGCGGCCAAGTCACCGACGTCGGTGACTTGGCCGCCGCGCGCGGCGTCAGATCGCGGTGAAGGTGATGGTGGCGGAGTAGGTGCCGGGTGCCTGCGTGGTAGGTGCCTCGATACGCAGACCGGCGCCGAGTTCGCTCGTCCCACGCGCGCCGGCGGCACCGACCGCGAGCGGGCTGCTGTCGAGCAGCCCTTGGCCGGACGGGAAGCCGGGTGCTACAGACGCACCGGCGGTCACCGTAGCGGTGCCGGGTCGCGACACGATCCGCGGGGTCCAACCGAGGAACGCACCGGACAGGGTCTCCGTTCCGGAGGTGAAGTCACTCACCTGGCCGGAGGCGGTCCATCCGGGCGCGGCGGCGCGGGTGTCGGTGACCCGGACCGGCCGTAGCTGGCCGGTCGAGACCCAACGGTCGGCCGTAGCGCTGAGCGCGAACTCGCTCATGACCACCTGGTCGTCCGGGCCGACGCCGATCACCAGAGTGCCCTCGGGCACCGCTGCGATGATCTCCTGGCTGGCTGCACCGGGTTCGCCGCCTGGGTCGGGGACGGCAAGGACGACCGGTACCGACTCCGCGACGACAAGGTGGGCCTCATCGTACAACCGGGCGATGATCTCGATCCCGTCGTGTTCGGTGGTCGCGGTGAAGCGGTACGCCGCCGTGGCGGTGTCCGGCACAGCCGTCCACTGCGTGTCGGTGGAGGTCCGGGTGAACCACTGGTAGTGGTCGAACTCGGTCGCCGGCTCCTGCACCGCGGTCAACGTCACCATATCGCCGGGGCGGTAGCGGTCCGCAAGCCCTGCGACGCGAAGCTCGGTCAACGGCGGGCCGGTGTCCCGTACCTCCAATGTCGCCGGTTCTGACGGGCCGTACGCGAGCTGCCCGGTGGGCAGGACGACCGCGACGCTGAGCTCGCGCCCGTTGTCGGCTGCGGCGGTGGTGAAGGTGTACTCCTTGCCGGTCGCGCCGGGGATGGGCGTCGCTTCTGCGGCACCCGCCGGCTTGTCGAACCACTGGTAGCCGGTGAGAACCGTCTCGGGTGACACCTCGGCGGTCAGGCTGGCGACCTCGCCGACGCGGTACGCCGTGTCGCCGGCGACGTTGACCTGCTGGCTAGGTGGGGCACCGTGGTCGTCGACGTGGATCGTCACGGGCTCAGCGGTCATCGGCTCCGCTCCGCCGCCGAAGGTCAGGGTCGCCCGGACCTGTACCCCGTCGAGCGCCTGCTCGGCGACGATGGAGTGGGTCAACCCGGAGGTTGCGGGTACGGCAAGCCACTGGTCGCTGCCGGGCCACGCCCACTGCCAGTTGACTGTGTCGTCCTCGGCCAGCGGCGGGTCGGCGATCAGCTGGAGGTTGATCGGGCCGCCCTGGTGGTAGTGACCGCTGAGGCCGTTGAAGAAGAACAGCTGGGTGGACGGGTCGGCGTCCGACACGTTGAGCTTGCTGGCCTGCTGACCGGTGTACGTCTCAAACGTCCCGAAATCCCAGACCGCAGCCAGCGTCAAGCGGTGGTTGTCGTGGTCGAGGGTGATCGGCAGTTCCAGCGACTTCGCTGCGGCGTCCGTTCCTTCCTGGACGACAGTGCTCTCATGGGTCTCGAGGTCGAGCAGGATCCAGCGGTAGATCAGACCGTCCTTCTCGGGGTACACCGTGGCGGTCGCCCGCAGGGTCTGGCCGACCCGGTAGACGCCCTGGATACCTTCGACCAGTACCTCCCGCCTGCGGATGTCGACCGGAAACGGTGTGGACTGGGTGACGGCCACGCCGTCACGGACGACCTGTACCGCCCATTCGCCGCTGTCGTCGTAGTACGCCGGCAGCACCCGCAGGGTGGTGGCGTCAACCTGGGTGGCGTTGGGCACCGGGAACCATGGGGAGCCCCACCGCTGCACGAGGCGTAGGCTCTCGCCATCGGCGAGCGCCTGGCCGGTCGTCTCGATGACGACCTCGTCGCCGAGGTACGCCGGGCCGCTCGGGACGAAGCCTGCGGCCAGCGGTTCGCCGGTGACGTCGACCGTGATCGGCACCCAGTCGGAGCTGGCGGTGTAGATGCCGTCAGCGCGGATGCGTACCCGTAGTTCGTACCCGTCGTACCCCGCGTCGACCTGCTGCTCGACGACCCCCTGTGCGGCTTCGCCGCCGGTGCCGTTGAAGGACCAGGCGCTGCTGGTCGAACCGATCGGGCGGATGCTCCATCGGAACTGCTCGCCCTCGGCGAGAGTGGCCCCGACCACGTGCGCCCGGAGCGTGTCGCCGGGTTGGTACGACTCGGCGATACCCTCGATGCCAAACTCGCCGCCGGACTCGTCGGTGACCGTCACGGTGATCGGCGTGGACGTCGACGTGCCGGCGACGTTGCCGACCGCCGGCACGAACGAGGCGGTGAGGGAGTGTGTGCCGAGCGCCAGATCCGTCACCGCCAGGGTGGCCTGTCCGGCCTCGACGGCGGTGTGCCCGAGCACCGTGCCGTCGCTGCGGAACTCCAGGTAGCCGTCGAGGTCCGCAGGCGTCACTGTGCCGGTCAGGGTGACGGGGTCGCCGATCGCGAGTTCGGTGGCCGACGCCTCGACCGTGGTGGTGGTGGCGACGGCGCTGGGCAGGCCGCCGACCACAAAGGTGTAGGTGGCGGTGTCGGTCATCGGTGCGTCGTCGACGGTGACGGTGGCGGTGACGGTGAGCCGGTAGGTCCCCGGAGCCGTGAACGCCCAGTTGGCGTGCATGTGGGTACGGCCTACGGTGAACTCCTTGTGATCCTCGTCGGAGGACCACAGCCGGGTCGGGGTACCGAACGATCCCGTCCTGAACAGTTCGAGATCGCCGGGGCCGGTGAAGCCGCTCAGCGTGAACTTCGTCTGGTCGCCGTCGATCGCGCCCGACGGCACCGACTCGGTCGAGAAACCGGGCCACAGCTGGCCGCCGCCGGGGTTGGACTCGGGGGCGATCCACACGTCGGTGCCTGCAGCGGCGATGAACTCGAAGCCGGTGGGCAACGTCTGCGCCGAGTCGTCGTCGATGTGGAACCAGACCTCGTCGGGGGCGAAGCGGGTCCCGTTGCCCTCCGGCACGTCTGCCCTGGTGCCCAGGACCAGGGCGTCGTCGTCGAGGAACGTCGAGACGGCGTCGGTGTGGATGTCCTGGAGCACGCGGTACTCGTGCGGCTCGGGTGCCGGGCCGGCGGTCGCCGATGCCTGGTTCGTAGGTAGTAGGAACGCGGCTGCAGTGGCGGCTACCGCCGTGGCGACGGCGCCGGCTGTCAGCCGGTTGGGTAGGCGGCGTGGACGGAAGGGTAAGTGTGTCGCGGTCATGATCAGTTCCTCCTCCAGCCGCAGACCGTAGCAAATGAAAACCGTTCTCGATAGGAGCTGGAGGGGCAGGTCACTGTGCGGGTCTGGCGGGTCGGTGGTTCAGCCGGGCGACGACCGGCGTGCTGGGTGCCTGCGGATCGGGGTCGTGTCCGCCGGTTCCGGCGACCGCCCGGCGTTGTTAGAATGAGAATCATTTTCTGCTGGGGGTCGCGCTCTCGCCGGGGTCGGCTCCAGTGTGGTTGGAGGCCGGCCGGGTGGGGCTCGGAGCGCCGGCCGGTGGGCGCGGCACTCGGCAGGAGCCGGTGGCGGATGGAGGCACGGGCGTGACGGGCATCGTCGTCGATCAACGGCTGTGTGTGGGGGCGGGTCACTGTGCCCGCCTCGTGCCCGACCTCTTCGATCAGGATCCGCGTACCGGGGTCGTGGTGTGGTTGGGCGGCGGGGGTGACGTCCCGGGTCGCGACGGACTGCGGGAGGTGGTCGCGCTCTGTCCGTCGGGTGCCCTGCGGTGGGAGGCTGCCGCCCCAAGTTGACAATGGTTTTCATCTCGGTGATGCTGTCGTCTGCGGGGGTCCCCCGCGACTACTGTGCTCGACCCCATACCGAGGAGCATCCCTTGGCGCATAGATTCGAACGACGTACGCTGTTGCGGGCCGGTGCGATGTCCCTGGCCGCCGTCGCAGGCGCGCCCATCCTCGCGGCCTGCTCCAACGACGACACTGCCCCCGCCGCAACGGCGTCCGGCACACCCGCACCCAGGTCCGGTGGGACCCTGCGGGCCGCGTTCGTTGGCGGCGGCGCGGCTGAAACGCTCAACTACCTCTTCGGGCCGACGGGTCTGGACTACGTCCGGGCCCGCAGTATGCACGGCGCACTCGGGGTGCTCGATCCGACAGCGGAGCACGGCGTCCGCTACGGCGTGCTGGAGCGCATCGACATCAGCGACGATCTGAGCACGTACACCGTGAAGGTCCGCCCCGGAGTCACCTTCACCGACGGAACCACTCTGACCGCCCGCGACGTGCTCTATTCGCTCAACGCCCCGGTCACCCTCGGTTCGCTGCCGTTCCTCAAGCCGCCGTCGCAGAACTTCGACCTGGCCGCCGCGAGCGTTGACGACGACCTGACCCTCGTGCTGCCGACGCTGCGTCCGATCGCCGACGGCCGGCTCGTGCTCTGTCAGAGCAGCCTGGTCTTCAAGGACGGCACCACCGAGTTCACCCCGGACATGCCGACCTGCGGGCCGTTCAAGCTGGTCGAGTTCGAGCCTGGTCAGGGCGCCGCCTTCGCCCGGCACGACGACTACTACGGCCTCGCCCTCGACGGCGGGCCGTACCTGGACGGGCTCGAACTGCGGACCATCCCGGACGCCGCCGCCCGGGTCAACGCGCTGACCGGCGGACAGGTCGACTTCGTCAGCGACATCGGGCCGGTTGCCGCCCGGACGGTGGGGGAGGACGAACGGTTCGCGGTGGCCGTCTCCGACCTGCCGTACGCGACGTCGCTGTCCTTCGGGCTCAATCTGTCCTTCACCCCGTTCGCCGACGTCCGGGTCCGGCAGGCGGTCAAGTACGCGATCGACCGCGAAGCGATCGTGCGTAACGTCTTCTTCGGTCGTGCTTTCGTCGGCAACGACCTGCCCTCCCTCGGCTTCACCGACTACGCCGAAGAGATCGAACAGCGGCCGTACGACCCCGACCGGGCGAAGGCGCTGCTCTCCGAGGCCGGGGTCGGTACGGTCAAGGTCGCCGTCACCACCGCGCCCGAGGTGGCCGGGATGGCCGAGACCGCGACGGTGGTGGTCGAGAACCTCAAGGCGGTCGGCATCGACGCCACCCTCGACCAGCGCCCGCCGGGACAACTGTTCTCCGACTTCGCCGCGTACACCCAGTTGCCGTTCGCGGCCAGCTACACCCCGCCGGTGCCGCCGCTGTCCAGCTACGCGGCGACCCGAACCGCCGGCTCGCCGTCCACTTTCGGTTTCAATCGGCCGGACATCGACGAGCTCGTCGCGCAGGCCCGTGGGGCGGTCGACGCCGACCAGCGGCGGGAAGCGGCGGTACAGGCGCAGCGGGTGATCTGGGAGGAAGGCAACCAGGTGATCCCGGTCTTCGCGCCGTCGATCAACGGGCACACCACCGCCGTGTACGGCGTGCGCGACGAACCGTTCAGCAGCTTCGAGCAGGCATACCTGGCGTGAGTCTGCTCCGGGTCGCCGCGCTGGTCGCCCGGCGTACCGCCGCCGCGGTGCTGGTCCTCGCCGTACTGTCGGTGCTGATCTTCACCGTGACCGAGGTGCTGCCGGGCGACGCGGTCGGCGTCGTCGCCGGTGCCGACGCGACCACGACCGATCGGGAAGAGCTCCGCCGGGAGCTCGGCCTCGACGTGGATCCGGTGCAGCGGTACGTCGATTGGGCGACTGCCGCCCTGCGCGGCGACCTGGGCACCGGGTACGTCGGCCGCCGCGAGGTGACCGAGGTGCTGGTTGACCGGCTGCCGAACAGCCTGTTGCTGACCACCCTGGCGATGGCGCTCGCGGTGCCGCTGGCCGTCGCGGTCGGCCTGGTCGCCGGTATGCGGGCCGGCCGGCGTACGGACCGGCTGCTCAGCACCGCGACCCTGGTCGCGGTCGGTGTCCCCGAGTTCCTCGTCGCGGCGTTGCTGGTGGCGGTGTTCGCCGCCGGCCTCGGTCTGCTACCCGAGGTTTCCCTGGTGCCGCTCGGCGGTCGGCCGTGGGACGAGCCCCGAATCCTGGTGCTTCCGGTCGCGGCGCTGGCGGTCGCGGCGCTCGCCGCCGCCGCACGGCTGCTGCGGGCCTCGGTCGCGGAGATTGCTTCGGCACCGTACATCGAAGCGGCCCGGCTGCGGGGGGTGACCGGTTTCCGGCTCGCCGTGCGACACGTGCTGCCGAACGCAGTGGCACCCGCCGTACAGGTGACCGCGGTCATGTTCGCCGGTCTGATCGGTGGCGCGGTGGTCGTCGAGACCTTGTTCAACTACCCAGGGATCGGCTACGAGCTTCAGCAGGCGGTGGCCAACCGGGACGTGCCGATGGTGCAGGGGCTGGCCCTGGCGACCTGCGCCACCGCGCTGGTCCTGCTGCTGCTCGGTGACCTCGCCCAACTCGCGCTGAATCCCGCGTCACGGGGGCGGTCATGACCAATACCGCGCCGGCGATGGCGGTCGGGCGGGTCGCCCACTCCCGGGTGACCCTGCTGCTCGCCGGCTTCGCAGCCGTCGGCGTCGTGCTCGTCGCGCTGGCCGGCCCACTGCTGGGCAGCAGGTCACCGACAGCACCGGTGGGACTGCCCTTCGAGGCCCCTACCGGGGCGTACCCGGCCGGCACCGACGCGGTCGGTCGCGACGTGCTGAGTCGCCTGCTGCACGGCGGTCGTGCCGTGGTACTCCTCGCTATTGGCGCGACCGCTCTCGCCAGCCTGTGCGGGGCGCTGCTCGGCGTGTTCGCCGGACTGATCGACCGACGGACCGGCGAACTGGTCGTCCGGGTGGTGGACGTCGTCGCGGTCGTGCCCGGGCTGCTGGTGCTGCTGGTGCTGGCGGCCGGCTTTCCGGGCAGCGACAGCGCGGTCCTCGTCGGGGTGGCGCTGGTCAGCCTGCCGTTCTCGGTGCGGGTCCTGCGTGCGGCGACCTGGCAGGTCGCGGTGCGTGGGTTCGTCGACACCGCGCGGGCGCGGGGGGACAGCCGGTGGCGGATCATCCGGTACGACCTCGTCCCGAACATCGTCGGCACCATGCTCGCCGAGGCCGGCATCCGGTTCTCTGCCGCCGTGCACCTTACCGCCACCGCCGGTTTCCTGGGCCTCGGCGCGGGTCCGCCCACCCCGAACTGGGGCCGGATGGTCAGTGAGAACGCGGCCGGGATCAACCTGACGGTCTGGCCGGTGCTGCTTCCGGCGCTGCTGCTGGTGCTCTTCACCGTGTCGGTGAACCTGCTCGCCGACGACCTCGCCGCCCGGTGGGCGGACCGGTGAGCGCCGATCGGCAGCTCGCGACGATCGACGGCCTCGTCGTCGGCCCGGCTGCGGGTGGGCCGCCCATCGTGGACGGGGTGCGGCTACGGATAGCGGCCGGCCAGGTGGTGGCGATGATGGGACGTTCCGGATCCGGCAAGAGCACGACGGCGCTGACGCTGCTGGGACACGTCCGGCCCGGACTGGCGCTGCGGGCCGGCGCCGTCCGGGTCGCCCGATACGATCCGTTCACCTCGGCCGGTGCCGCGGCGGTCCGCCATCGACATGTCGCCTACCTGCCACAGGACGCCGCCGCCACGTTGAATCCGTCCCGCCGGCTCGCCAGCCAGCTCGGCGAGGCCGTCGCCGACGCCGCACGGCGCGGCGAGACCCAGGGTGGTGCGACGGTGGCGCACCTGCTGGAAGCCGTACGGCTGCCCGCCGACCGGGACTTCCTGCGCCGGTACCCGCATCAGATCTCCGGCGGTCAGGCGCAGCGTGTCGCGTTCGCCATCGCCCTCGCGGCCGACCCGGACCTGCTTGTCCTCGACGAGCCGACCGCCGGCCTCGACCCGGTGCTGGCCCGTGGTGTACAGGAGCTGATCAGATCGTTGACCGGGCACCGGGCCACCTTGCTGATCAGCCATGACCCGGACCTGGTCCGGGCGGTCAGCGACGAGGTGGTCGTCCTGGACGGGGGTCGCCCGGCGGTCACCGGACCGCCCGACCGGGTCCTGGCCGCGCCGGCACCGGCCGGGCCCGGCCCCGCCACCGGGTCGGCCGACCCGGTGCTCGCGGTCCGGGGGTTGGGCACCCGGCACGGCCGGCGTACGGCGCTCGCCCGGGTGGATCTCGACGTCGCTGCTGGGGGTTGCCTCGCTGTCGTCGGCCCCTCGGGTGCCGGCAAGTCGACGCTCGCGCGATGCCTGGTCGGGCTGCATCCCTATGACGGAGCCGTCCTGCTCGACGGTGCGCCACTGCCGGAGACCACCCGGCGACGCAGTCCCGCCCAGCGACGTGACCTGCAGCTGGTGGCCCAGGACAGCGCGGGCGCGCTGAACCCCCGGGAGACCGTCGGCCACGCCCTGCTGCGTCCGCTGCGGCAGTTGCGTGGCCTCGACCCGCGAGCGGCCCTTGCGGCGGCGGGCGAGTTGCTGAACCGGGTGCATCTGCCGGCCGGCGTCGCCGATCGGCGACCGGGCACACTGTCCGGTGGGGAGCGTCAACGGGTCAACCTCGCGCGGGCGCTGGCCTGCCGGCCCCGCGTGCTGATCTGCGACGAGGTGACGTCCGCGCTCGACGTCGCGACGGCCGGTACGGTGCTGGGGCTGCTCGCCGAGCTGCGTCGTGACCTGGGGCTCGCGGTAGTGCTGATCACCCATGACCTGGCCGCCGTGGCCGGGTGGTCCGACGCGGTCGTCGTGCTCGACGCCGGCACGGCGGTGGAGTCCGGCCCGACCCTGGCGGTGCTCAGCTCACCGCGGCATGAGGTCACCCGGGCCCTGCTCGATGCGGCGGGCGGCCGGTGACGAGGAATCGGCCGGGCCTGAACTCATGACGGTTCGGCCGGCGTGGAGTGCGCCGGTGCGGTGTCGTCGTCGAGCGGAAAGCAGCCGGCGAACGGGTCCGGCAGGTCGCGCCAGCGGTCGAACCCGTCGGCGATCTCGTCGTCGGTGAGCAGGCACGCGGTCAACAGGTCGGTGAGCGCCGTCGCGTCGACTCGCAGGCCGACGAACGCCAGCGCCGTGCGGCGGTCACCGTAGTAGGGATCCCAGCTCAGGTCGGCGGCGATGCGACGGTAGTCGCTGGCCTCGCCCCACCGGTCCGCCGGCAGTGCCGCCAGCCAGTAGCCGAGGCTGCCCATCGCGACGCCGCCACCGGCGAACTCGAAGCCCACCACGGCGTCGGGCTGGCTGGCGATCCACAACTGCCCCCGCCCCCGGAGCAGATCCTCGGTGAGGTCCTCCAACGCGTCGTGCAGCCGCTGGGGGTGGAACGGGCGGCGGGTCTCGAACAGCAGCGACACCACGCCGCAGTCGCTGTCGGGAGCGTGCACGGCGATCGGGAAGCCTTCCAGGGCGCGACCGAGCGGGCCTGGCGCGGCCGGGTCGTGCCGGCCGGTGCGCAGCAACGCGGCCGCCAGATCGCCGTGCTGTCCGGTGTCTTGTGGCCCCGTGTCGTGCTTGGCGCCGATCTCTAGGTGCCGGGCCCAGGGCGCGAGCCGGTAAAGCAGAGCGGACAGCCGCGCCTGCTCGAAGGGGTCACCGGAGCGTTCCCACGAGACCACCGTGTCGGCGTACTCGATTTGGCGGACCACCACCTCGGCGACGGCCCGGTGGTCGTCGTCAGCGGCGTGCAACTGCCGGTCACGCAGGTCATCGGTGCTGGTCAGATCGTCGAGCAGGGACGCGGCGTCGACTACCGTGACGTACGAGTCGAACCGCACCACGTCGGTCACCGGCGCTCCGTCGACCAGGCAGTGCGCGCACGCGGCCGCGACCGCCTCAGGTTCGACCACGGTGGGCAGCACCAGCACGATCCCGTGTGCCGGATGCTGGCCGGCCAGCCGGGTCAGGGTCGGCAGGATGTCCTCGCGCAGCGTGCACGACACACAGCCGTGTACGAGTTCCACGGCGGTGTCCTCGATCAGCCCCTCGGCGCCGCGTACGGTGCGGCGCACCCGCCCGGAACGAATCGCGCTGATGTCGTGGCAGACCACGAGCAGTCGCTTGTCGGCGCTCAGCAGCTGCCGCGCGACGACGGCGGCGGCCGCCTCGGAGAAACTGGTGAGGACTGTGACGGCGGGACGCTGGTCGAGGTCCGGTGCGGAAGCGGTGGCGGTGGGGTTGGTACTCACCCCGCCATCTTGTTGGAAATGAATGTCGTTGTAAAGTGGTCGCCATGTCGAACATCTGTGATGTCACCGGTGCCAGGCCGAGCTTCGGCAACGCGGTGTCCCACTCCCACCGCCGCACCCGTCGTCGGTGGAACCCCAACGTTCAGCGCCGCCGGTTCCGGCTCGCCGACGGGCGAGCCATCCGTCTCAACGTGAGTACCACCGGCCTGCGGATCATCGACCGCGACGGCATTGACGCCGTCGTCGCCCGCCTGCGTGCCCGGGGAGTGAAGATCTGATGGCTCGTAGCACCGAGATCCGGCCCGTGATCAAGCTGCGCAGCACCGCCGGCACCGGGTACACCTACGTCACCCGCAAGAACCGCCGCAACGACCCCGACCGGCTGGTGCTGCGCAAGTACGATCCGATTGTCCGGCGACACGTCGAGTTCCGGGAGGAGCGCTGATGGCCCGCCGCAGCCTGGTCGAGCGGGAGAACCGGCGGGCGACCCTGGTCGCCCGCCACGCCGACCAGCGGGCCGCCCTCAAGAAACTGATCTCGGCACCCGGCACGGACCCCGACCAACGGGCCGATGCGGTCCGCGACCTCGCCGCACTGCCCCGCGACTCCAGTAGGGTCCGGCGCCGGACCCGCGACGCGATCGACGGTCGGCCCCGTGGCGTACTGCGCCGGTTCGGCCTGTCACGGGTGCGCTTCCGTGAGATGGCGCTCCGCGGTGAACTGCCCGGCATCCGCAAAGCGTCCTGGTAGAACGTCCGGTACTGTCCGGACAAGTTACCGGCCCGCCCGGTACGAGTGACACCCGGCACCACAACCGGCGGCCACCCCCGTGGCGGCCGCCGGTTTGTCGAGCTGTTGGTTGTCGCGCTGCCGGTGGCGCACCTGGCGGACCGGTCAACCTAACGGTCGACGAGGCGCCAGCCCTGCGTCTCGACCCGCTCACGCCAGAACGAGGCGTACAGGCCGTCCCGGTCGACGAGTGCGTCGTGGGTGCCCCGGTCGACGATCCGCCCGGCGGACAGCACCAGGATCTGGTCCGCGGCCTGCACGGTCTGCAGCCGATGGGCGATGACCAGCAGAGTCGCCCGGCTGGCCAGCGCGGCCACCGCGGTCTGCACCGCCGCGTCGGCCTCGGCGTCCAGGGAGGCGGTCGCCTCGTCGAGCACGACGATCGGCGCGTCCTTGAGCAGCGCCCGGGCGATCGACACCCGCTGGCGCTGCCCGCCGGACAACGCCGTACCTCCCTCACCGACCGGGGTGTCCAGCCCGGCCGGCAGGTCGGCGACGACGTCGGCGAGACCGGCCCGGTCGACGGCCTCGCGTACCTCGTCGTCGTCGGCCTCCGGTCGGCCGAGCCGGACGTTGTCGGCGAGGGTGCCGTCGAACAGGTACACGTCCTGGAAGACGAACGACACCCGCGACGCCAGGTCCGCCGGGGTGATGTCCCGTACGTCGACCCCGCCGACGCTTACCGCCCCGCTGTCGACGTCCCAGAACCGGGCCAGCAGGCGGGCCACCGTCGTCTTGCCGGCGCCGGACGGCCCGACCAGCGCGGTCATGCTCCGCTGCGGCAACGTGAAGCTCACCCCGCGCAGCACCGGCCGCCCGTCGTAGCCGAACCGCACGTCGTCGAAGACGACCTCGCCACCGTCCGGCCGCCGGGGCTGACGCGGCTCGGGCAGCGTCGCGGCCTCCAGCACCCGGTTCACCCCGGCGAGGTGCCCCGCCGCCATCCGCAGCGACGCGCCGAGTTCGGCGGCCGTGGCCAGCGGCTCGGTGAAGCGGACCGTCAACACCAGCACGGCGGTCAGCGTCGCGGCGTCGAGCGCGCCGCCGATCGCCAGGTGCACCCCGAGCAGCAGTACGGTGCCGAGCAGGACCCGGACGGCGAATCCGAAGGAGACCAGCCCGACGACGGCGCGGCCCAGCAGAGCCCGGTCCACGCGGCGCTGCGCCAGCAGGGCGTCGTCGAGCAGCCGGTGCTCGCGGGCGGTCCGCCCGTACGCCCGCAGCAGCGGCTGCGCCTGAGCGAACTCGACGATCCGGGCCGCCGCGTCGTCCATCACCCGGTGCCGGTCGGCGTCGGCACGGGCCACCGCCCGGTTGCTCCATCGCAGGATGAGCAGCAGCAGCGGGGCGGCCACGGCCACGGCGATCCCGAGTCGCGGCTCGACGACCAGCAGCGCCAGCACCACCACCAACGGTGTCACCGCAGCGGTCACGATCGGCCGCATCAGGTGCGCGGGCACGTTCATCAGCTGCAGTACGCTCTGGCTCGCCAGCCGACTGACCTCGCCGGTGCGGGCCGGGCTGAACCAGCCCAGCGGTAGTTGGGCGATCTTTTCGCCGAGCCGCTGGTGCAGCACCCGGGCCACCGACTGTCCGGTGGCGAAGCCGAGGTACTGCCCCGACCAGGTCAGCATCGCGTAGCAGACGACCGCGACGCCGAAAGCGGCCAGCCAGGGCAGCGCCGCCGCTGGCCGCTCGCCGAGCGCCCCTCGGACCAGCGGCACCAGCATGGCGTACGCGACGCCCTGGGCGGTGGCCGCCGCGACCAGCAGGACGAGCAGGCGCCGCAGCGGTCCGGCCTGGGCAGGGCCGAGTGCGGCGGACAGGTCGCGGATCATGCCGACTCCTGGGCGATACTGGCCGTCGCCGGCCGCTGGGGTTCCTGGGCCTGCCACATCCGGGCGTACCGCCCGTCACGGGCGAGCAGTTGGGGATGGGTGCCCTGCTCGACGACCCGTCCCTGGTCGAGGACGACGATCTGGTCGGCGGCGCGGACGCTGGCCAGCCGGTGCGCGATGACCAGCAGGGTGCGGCCGGCGGCCAGGGCGGACAACGCCCGCTGGATCGCGGACTCGGCGTGCGGGTCGGCGTAGGCGGTCGCCTCGTCGAGTACCAGCACCGGCGGGTCGGCGAGCAGCGCCCGGGCGATGGAGATTCGTTGCGCCTCACCGCCGGAGAAGGAGACGTCGACGCCGACGACGGCCTCGTAGCCGGTCGGCTCGGCGACGATCCGTTCGTGGATCTGCGCGGCCCGCGCGGCGGCTTCGATCTCGTCGGGGCCGGCGTCCGGGCGGGCCAGGGCGATGTTCTCCGCGACGCTGGCCCGCAGCAGGATCACGTCCTGCAGGACGAACCCGATGGTCTGGTGCAGCGCCGCCGGGTCCAGCTCCTCGATGGCGACCCCGCCGACACTGACCTGGCCGGCGGTCGGCCGGTGGAAGCCGGCGATCAGCCGGGCCACCGTCGACTTGCCGGCCCCGGAGGGCCCGACCAGCGCGGTGACGGTGCCCGGGGCGAGTTCCAGATCGACGCCGTCGAGCACTGGGCGTGTGCCGTCGTAGGAGAAGCTGACCCCGGTCAACCGGACCGACGTGCCGTCCGGGCGGCCGGTACCGCCGCCGCCCCGGTCGTCGGGGTGCCGGATGAGGGCGGCGACCTCGGCCGCCGCACCGAGGCCGGTCCGCAGCGCCTGCACTCGGCCGCCGATGCCGGCTGCCGGCGCGGCCACCGCCGGTGCCAGCAGCACGAACGCCACCAGCGCCGACGGCGTGAGCTGCCCGACGACTGCGGCGGGTACGCCGATGCCGAGCACGATCAGCAGGACGACCGGTGCGGTGACCACCAGCTGTGACGCGGTGGTGATCCCGGTGGTGCCGGCGGCCCAGCGGGCGAAGAAGTCGCTGAACGCCTCGGCGGCCTGCCGGAACCGTCGGTGCGCGACGCCGGTCTGGCTGAAGGTCTTCAGCACGGCGATGCCGTCGACGAACTCCACCGCCGCGCTGTTGATCTCTTGGGCGGCCTGACCGTATGCCGCCATCTTCGGTCCCGCTCCGGCCATCGCCCGGCGGAACAGGCCGAGCCCGGCGGCCAGCGGCAGCAGGCTGACCAGGGCGAGCCACCAGGCGACGCCGGTCAGGTAGGCCACCGCGACCAGCGGTGTCACGACCACGGCGGTCACGTCGAGCACGGTGTGCGCCACCAGGTAGTGCATGGTCTGTACGTCGTCGTGCACGACCTTCTTCACCCGGCCGGAGCCCTGCTGGGTGAACCAGGTCAGTGGCATCCGGCTGAGCCGGTCGGCCAGGGCGCGCCGCAGCCGCAACTGCAGCCGGCTGTCGGCGAGGTGGGTGACGACGGTGGCGGCCGTGGCGAGCAGGACGGCGGCCACCGCCGCGCCCGCGCCGGCCAGGGCCACCGGCCACACCGTGTCGGGCGGGGCGGGGCCCAGCAACCGGTCGCCGACCCGCGCCATCGCGATGAGCACGCCGACGCCGGCGGCGCTGGCCAGTGCCTGTAGGACCATCGCGAGGGCCAGGGGGGCGCGGACCGGGCCGAGAACCGTTGCCAACGGTCGGGGTCTGTCGGTGTCGGTCATAGTAGTCCGAAATCGTACTCGTTTTCATTAGCGTCGTGGGTCTCCGCCGCGACGGCCGCTGCCACCTCGGCCACCGTCGCCGCCGCCAGGAACCGTCGGACCGGCACCTCGACGCCGTACCGCTGCCGTATCGAGGTGAGCATCCGCAGCGCGCTGACACTGTCCCCACCCAGCGTGAAGAAGTTCGCCTCCCGGTCGGCCACCGGCACACCCAGCAGCTCCTGCCAGAGCTGCGCGACCGCCGTCTCGGTGTCGCCGGACGGTGGCCGTGCCTGCGGATCGTCCTCGGTCGCCGCCGCCAGCTCGCTGAGGGCGGACCGGTCCACCTTGCCGTTGCCGGTCAGCGGCAGCGCGTCGACGACGGTGATCCGGGCCGGGATCGCGTACCGGGGTAGCCGTTCGCCGAGGAAGCGGCGCAGCGCGGCCGTCATGTCCGACGATCCGTCGCCGGCCTCGACGAACCCGTGCAGCCGACGGGCGGCACGCCCGCCGGTGACCACCACGACGGCCCGGCCGGTGTCCGGGTGTGCCTCCATGGCGGCCTCGATCTCGCCGAGCTCCAGCCGGTGACCGCCCACCTTGACCTGGTGGTCGACGCGACCCAGGAACTCCAGGGTGCCGTCCGGCCAGTAGCGACCCAGGTCGCCGGTGCGGTACCAGCGGCCCGACCGGTCGGTGACGAACTTCTCCGTGGTCCGTGCGGGATCACCCCGGTAGCCACGGGCCACCCCACGGCCGCCGATCCACAATTCGCCGGACACCCAGTCCGGCCGGTCCCGTCCCGCGTCGTCGACCACCCGGTACGCCTGGTTGGCCAGCGGGAACCCGTACGGCACCGACCGCCAGTGGTCGGGCACCTCGGCCACCTCGAACGCGTTTGACCAGATCGACGCCTCCGTGGCACCGCCGAGCGCGATCAGCCGGCACGCCCCACCGGCGCGTCCGGCGGTCGCGGCGGTCAGCCGGCCGGGCAGGTCCAGGCCGACCCAGTCGCCGGACACCAGCGCCAGCCGCAGGCTCGCCGGAAGCCCGTCGGGTTCGGCCGCCACCAGCAGCATCTCCAACAACGTCGGTACTGTGTTCCACAGTGTCACGCCGTGCGTGGCGACCAGCGCGAGCCAGCGGCGGGCGTCGCGTCGCTCGTCCTCGGCCGGCAGCACCAGCGTGCCACCGGCACCGAGGACACCGAAGATGTCGTACACCGACAGATCGAAGTCGAGCGCGGACAGGGCGAGTACCCGGTCGTCCGGCCCGACGCCGAACCTGGTGCTGATGTCGGTGCAGGTGTTCGCCGCCGCGTCGTGGCTGACCTCGACGCCCTTCGGGGTGCCGGTGGACCCGGAGGTGAAGATGACGTACGCCGGATCGTCCGGGTCGACCGGCACCGGCGCGGCCAGCGGCGTCGCCGCGAGCGCCGCCGCCACCGCCACCGACAGCGCCGGAGCCGGGCCGGTGTCCGCGTCGTCGGCGGTGATCACCGCCGTGACGCCCGCGGCCCGGTAGATCCGCTCGCGACGCAGCGCGGGCTGCTCCACCCCGACCGGTACGTACACCGCGCCGGCGGCGAGGACGCCGAGGGCCGCCACCACCTGGTCCGGGCCCTTCGGCAGAGTGATCGCCACCGGATCGCCACGGCGTACCCCGGCGGTGACCAGCGCGCCGGCGATCCGCAGCGCCCGCTCGGCCAGCTCGGTGTAGGTCATCGTGGCCGGACCGCCGCCGCTGTCGTGCCAGATGAGCGCCGGGTGCTCCGGCGCGCAGTGGGCGGCGGCGAAGGCGCGGCCGTGCAGCGACTGCCGGGGGATCGGCGCGTCGGTGGCGTTGATCCGCTCCCGGACCGTCCGCTGCCCGGTCGGCAGCAGCGCTGGTACCGGCGTGTCCCAGTCGGCACCAGCGAGATGGTCGAGCAGGCCCAGGTAGGCCTCGAACATCGCGTCCAGTACACCGGGCAGGAACAGCTCGTCGACGCTGTCCCAGGTCACCAGCAACCCGTCGTGCGACTCCAGCACCTGGTTGTCCAGACACACCTGGGGTGACTGGGAGATGCCCCAGACCGGTTGCGGGAACGGCTCCGAGCGGTCCATGGACACCCCGTCGCCGACGCCGATCGCGCTGGTGAACACGACCGGCATCGCCTCCATGCTGCCGGTGACCCGGGCCAGTTCCCGCAGCAGCCAGGACGGGCTGACCTCGCGGTGGTCCAGGTCTTCACCCATCCGCCGGTGCAGCGCGGTGGCGTCGGCCAGGAAGGTGCCGCCGACGGTCGGCCGGTAGTCGGCCAGCGACAAGGTGGTGAAGTCGCCGAGTACCCGGTAGATGTGCGGATGCGCGTCGCGCCGGTTGAACAACGTCAGGGTGACGGTCAGGTCACGCCGGCCGCTCCAGGCACCGAGCACCTCGGCGTACGCGGCGAGCAGCACCGTCGACGGGGTGAGCCCGTGCCGGCGGGCCCGGTCCCGGACCGCCGCCCACGCCTGCGGTGCCAGGTGGTGCTGCCGGCGGGTGAACCGAGGTCGGGTCACCTCGGCCGGGTGGCGGGTGGTCGGCAACTGCGGCGCGGGCGGAAGGCCGGCGAGGCGTCGCGTCCAGTACCGCTGGTCCTGCTCGACGACCTCGGGATCCGGGCGGACCTGCAGCAGGTAGTCGCGGAACGACACCTCGATCGGCGGCAGGTCGGCGTCCGGCTGCCGATAGAGCAGGTCGAGCTCGGTGTAGAGGGTCATGATCGACAGAGCGTCGAAGACGATGTAGTCGAGTCCGACCGCGACCCTGGTACGGACCTGTCCGGCCTCGCGGTAGCGCACCGCCGCCACGTCGAACAGCGGCCAGCGGGCCAGGTCGGTCAGCAGGTGCGACCGGATCGTCCGGAGCTGCTCCAGCGCGGTGGCCGGATCGGCGTCGCCCGCGTCGCCCGCGTCGATCAGGTCGACCAGGTCGATCCGGACCGGCGGCACCTCGGGCAGGATCCGCTGGTTGCCGTCGCCGTCGAACACGGCCCGCAGCATCTCGTGCCGGTCGACCAGCCGTTGCCAGGCGTGTCGCAGCCGATCGAGGTCGACGTCGAGCCCGTCGAACTCGATGTACTGCCAGGTGCCGACCCCGCCGAGCGGCAGTCGGGGGTCGCGGCCCACGAAGTAGGCGCGCTGCACGTCCGTCGGCGGGAATGGTTCGTGCCGGTGCGCCAGGTCGGCGACCACCACCGGTTCGGCGATCTGGCTCGGGTCGGCGGCCGGCGTACCGGGCCGGGACGCGGCGTCGTCCAGTGTCAGACCGGCGGCGAAGTCCGCCAGCCGGGGGTTGGCGAACAGGGCGGCCAGCCGGGCCCCCCGCACGCCGCTGCCGCGCAGCCGGACCAGCAGGCCGGTGGCGAGCAGCGAGTCACCACCGAGGGCGAAGAACGAATCGTCCCGGCTCACCCGGGCCACGCCGAGCAGTTCGGACCAGACCTCGGCGACCAGCGTCTCCAGCGCGCCCTGCGGTGGCTGCGCCGGCCGCTCACCGCCGCGCCGCAGCTCGGCGTCGGCGGTCAACGCCGACCGTACGGCGGACCGGTCCACCTTGCCGTTGCCGGTCAACGGCAGTCGCGGCCACACCGTGACGCTGTCACACCGCATGTGCTCCGGCAGCCGGTCGGCGAGCCAACCGTCCAGATCGTCCGGCGGGCCGGCGTCCGTTCCGGCGGACGACATCGTGACGGCTGCGGCCAGCCGGCGGGCCGGACCCTCGCCGGTCACCACGGCGACCGCCAGATCGATCGCCGGATGGGCGACGAGCGCCGCCTCGACCTCGCCGAGCTCGATTCGGTGCCCCCGGATCTTGACCTGGTGGTCGGCCCGGCCGAGGAATTCCAGGGTGCCGTCCGGCCGGTAGCGGGCCAGGTCACCGCTGCGGTACCAGCGCCGTCCGGCGTACGTGACGAACCTGTCGGCGGTGCGCTGCGGGTCGCCCCGGTAGCCACGGGCGAGGCTGGCGCCGCCGACCCACAGCTCACCGGGCACCCAGTCGGGCCGGTCCCGGTCGTCGGCGTCGGCCACCCGGCAGACCACGTTGTCCAGCGGCACCCCCCAGGGCATCGACATCTCCTGCGGGCTGGTGGGCGGCACCTCGAAGACGGTGGAGTGGATCGCCGCCTCCGTCATGCCGCCGAGGGCGAGGAACCGGCAGGCCGGGGCGACGGTCCGCAGCCGGCCCGGCAGGTCAGGCCCGATCACGTCGCCGCCGAGCAGGACGGCCCGCAGCGCCGTCGCCGGCTGGGGGTCCGCCGAGTCGGCCGCTGGCCGGTCCGTGGCGGCGACCAGCAGCATGTCGAGCAGCGCCGGTACGGTGTTCCACACGCTGACCCGGTGCCGGGTCACCAGCCGCCACCAGCTGGCAGCGTCGCGCCGCTGGTCCTCACCGACGACCACCAGGGCGCCGCCGACGGTGAGCAGGCCGAAGACGTCGTACACCGACAGGTCGAACTCCAGCCCCGACAGGGTCAGCACCCGGTCGTCGGGGCCGAGGTCGAGCCGGGCGTTCAGCGCGTCGACGGTGTTCATCGCCGCCGCGTGGGTCACCTCCACCCCCTTCGGATCCCCTGTGGATCCGGAGGTGAACAGCACGTACCCGAGTGACTGCGGATCGACCGGCGTGGGCGGCGACGGTGCCCGCGTCGCCGCGTCGCCGACCAGCACCGGTCGGGCCCCGGCGGCCGACACCCGCTCGCGGTGGTCCCGGTCGGTGAGCACCACCCGCACCCCGCCGAGGGTGTGCACCCGGGCCCGACGGTGTGCCGGCTGGTCGATGCCGACCGGCACGTAGCAGGCCCCGGCGGCGAGCACACCGAGCACCGCCACGATCTGATCGGTCCCCTTGGGCAGGGTGACGCCGACCGGGTCACCGGGGCGCACCCCGTGCCCGGCGAGGAGCGTGTGGACGCGCGCGGCGGCGTCGGCCAGCTCGGCGTAGCTGACCGTGCGTGCGTCGTCGATGATGGCGGGCTGAAGTGGCTGTTCGGCGGCCTGCCGCAGGAAGCCGTCGTGCAGACAGCGCGCCGGCCGGTCGACCACTGTCGCGTTGACCGTCTCACGGACCGCCGCCTGCCCGGCCGGCAGCATCGACCCCACCGGGCGCAGCCAGGCATCGTCGGTGCCGACCAGCGACTCCACCAGCTCCCGGTACGCGGCGAAGGCCGCCGTCGCCACCCCGTCGGCCAGGACGTCGAGCCGCACGTCCCAGTTCAGCAGCAGTCCGCCGTCGAGCTCGGTGACCTGGGCGTCGAGCCACACCTGCGGGCCCTGCGAGATGATCCACGACGGCGCACCGAAGGTGTCCTGCAATGCCGTGTCGTAGATCTCACCGAGGCCCAACGCGCTGGTGTAGACGACCGGGGCGAGCACCGGCTGCCCCGTCTGGCGGGACAGGTCACGCAGTACCTCCACCCCGGCGTACGCGCCGTGGTCGACGGCGGCGTGCAGATCCGACTGCACCCGGCGGGCCCGGTCCGTGAACGGCAGCACCCCGCCGGTGTCGACGCCGAGCAGCACCGAGCTGGAGAAGTCACCGACCAGTAGGTCCACCCCGGACACCAATGGCTCCCGGGCGAACAGTGGAAGGTTGAGCAGGAACCGGCGGTCGTTGCTGAACGCTCCGAGCACCTCGGCGAAGGCGGTCGCCAGCGCGGCCGCCGGCGTCACCTGGTGTCGGGCCGCCCGCTCCAGCAGCGTCTGTTTGCGTTGCGGGTCGAGCCAGTGGTGCAGCCGTTCGCTGCGCACGGCGGCACCCGGCCGGCCGGCGTCCGGACGCAGTGGTAGCTGCGGGCCGCCGGGCAGGTCGTTGAGGCGGTCCCGCCACCAGTCGCAGGCCCGGTCCCGATCGGTCGCCGCCGCCCGCCGGTGCGCGGCCAGGTAGTCGGGGAAGCTCGAGGTGACCGCCGGCAGCGGTTCCGCCGGCTGCTGGTACAGCCGGCGCAGGTCGTTCAGCAGGATCCGCATGCTCAGCGCGTCCGCGACCAGCATGTCGAGGTCGACGTGCAGCCGGGTGGCACCGTCGGGCAGCAGACTCACCGCGACGGCGAGGACCTCGCCGTGTTCGACGTCCATCCGCTGGTGGGTGTACCGCTGCCGCAGCTCGGCCAACCGCCGCTCCACCTCCTGCGGTGCCTGCGTCCGCAGGTCGTGCACGGTCAACGCCGGTCCACCCTCGGCGACGATCCGTTGCCGCCCGGTGTCGTCGAAGCGGGCGCGCAGCATCCCGTGGCGGGCCGACAGCGCGGCCAGCGCACGGTTCAGGGCCTGCGGGTCGACGCCGTGGCCGTCGAACTCGACGTAGAAGTGGGCGGCGACCCCGCCGTACGGCTGGTTGTCCTGCCGGCCGATCCAGTACGCGTACTGCATGGTCGCCAGTTCGAGGGGTGCCGTTGGGTCGACCGGTCCGGTGACGTCGTCGGTCGGTGTCGTGCCCGGCCCGCCATCGGCGTCGTCGGTGCCCCCACCGGGGCTGCCGGTCGGGGTGTCGGTACGGTCCCCGGCCGGGGCGGCGGCGAGCGCGGCTGCCCAGTCGGCCAGCGTCGGTGCCTCGGCCAGCTGCTCGAAGGTGACCGGGTGTCCGGCCCGGCGCCACCCGGAGACCAGCCGGATCAGGGTGAGCGAGTCCAGTCCGAGCGTGAACAGGTCCGCGTCGGCGGTCAGCTCGGCGTACTCGACGTTGAGGGCCGCGGCGACCGCCGCCCGCACCGGGTCGACGTCCGACGGCGGCACACCCGCTGAAGTGGTGCTCCCGTCGGCGGCTGCCTGGTCGGCGGTGTGCGGGGACGAGATGGTCATCGCGCCTGGCCTTCGCTGTCCGTCGGCCGACGGCCGTTGTCCTGGTCGGTCACTGGTGCCGGCGGCTGTGCCGGTACGCCGCCGATGCCCCAGCGGTCGGCGGGTGCGGCCGTCAGTACCACCCAGGTCTGCGCCCGCGCGTCCTCGCCGAGTACCTCGCCGACGGCGTCGGACAGCCGGGTGACGAGCGCTTCCTGCACGGCCGGGGTGAGCCGTTCCTCGAAGATGCGGACGTCGATGAAGGGCATGAGATCTCCGTTTCGGTGTCGGGTTACCGGACTCAGGCCGACGTCACGGTGTGGTCGGGCAGCGGGACGGCGATGTCCGCGGGTGGCGGTCCGGCCGGCGACGGCGTCGTGTCGAGAGCTGCGGTGACCGCCTCGATCAGGTAGTCGAGCTGGGCATCGGTGATTCCCGGATGGCACGGCAGGTTGATCTGCTCGTCGAACCAGAGCCGCTCGGCGACCGGGGACTCACCTCGACGGTGGCCGCGGGCCCGCCACTCGGGGGTCAGATGCAGTGGGAAGTAGCGCAGTTGGACCTCCACCCCGCGGCGGTCCAGTTCCCGGACCAGGTACTCACGCGTCGCCCGGCCGGCCTCGACGAAGAAGGTGTACAGGTGGTAGGCGTGACCGATCCCCGGCGGCGGTCGGTGCAGCCGGACCTGCGGGTAGCGGCCGATGCACTCGTCGAGTCGTTCGGCGATGTAGCGGCGGCGGGCGGCGAGTCGCGCCATGCGGTCGAGCTGCACGATTCCCACCGCAGCGGCGGCCTCGGACATGGTGGCGTTCGTACCGGGTCTTCTGACGCGTGCATAGTCGCGTCCGTAGACCTCCTCGGAGAATCGCATCCAGGGCAGCAGGGGAGTGGGCGGCGGTTCCGGGAAGCGGGCCGGACCAAGTTCGACATCGGGCTGGTTCGACCGGATGCGGTCGATTCGCTCGACCCATTCGTCGCGGTCGAAAGTGAGCATTCCGCCCTCGCCCAGGGTGGTGATGTTCTTCGAGTTGTGGAAGCTGAAGCATCCGATGTCACCTAGTGCCCCGGGGCGGCGTCCGTGCCAGGTCGCACCGATCGCGTGGGCGCAGTCTTCGATGACCACGGCACCGTACCGGTGGGCGGCTGCGACGATGCGGCCCATGTCGGCCGGATACCCGCCGTAGTGGACCAGGATCACTGCCGCGGTGCGGTCGTTCACCGCCGCCTCCACCGCAGCCGGGTCGATGTTGAGTGACACCGGGTCGACGTCGCAGAAACGCACCCGCACGTCGTGCGCCAGCAGCGGGTGGATCGTCGCGGAGAAGGTCTGCGGCGTGGTGAGCACCTCGTCTCCCGGGCGGAGGTCGGCGAGGTGGATCGCCAGTTCGAGCGCCACGGTCCCGCTGGTCACCGACAGCGCGTGTCGAGTGCCTACGTGGGCGGCGAACCGTCGTTCGAAGGCCGTCCGACATGCGCCGGCCGACAGGGTCTGTCCGGAGTCGACCAGCTTGGTGATCGCGGCGAGTTCTGCGGCGTCGAGCACGCTGCCGCGCGTCGGAAAGGAAACCTGGTAGTCCTGATCGTCCATTGGTTCCGCAGCTCCTGCGATGGCGATGGGTGGACGGGAAACTAGCATGCCGAGTCGGCTGTGCAAAAGTGTTGATAGCTTGATCTGATTTGTTTATGGGCAGGCTGGAATGAGCATTGACGGACGCGCCGAAAAATGCTCCCGAGTGTGATCAGAAAGACTCTTCCAACTCCTCCTTGTTGACATCCGATGTGCTGGTCGACTTCACTGGTACGCGCTACCGGCTATTCGCCACGGAGGGCACTTATGCAATTCGGTGTGGGTTTTTTCCCGGTCCTGTCGCCGGACGAGAAGAGCGCGGTCGACTGGTACGACGAGAGCCTGGCGCTGGCGGAACTCGCCGACGAACTCGGCTACGAGCACGTCCAGGTGGTGGAGCACTACTTCTCCGCCTACGGCGGGTACAGCCCGGACCCGGTGACGTTCCTGGCGGCGGTCGCCGCCCGGACCCGTCGGATCCGGGTGACGACCGGCGCCGTGGTGCCAGCCTTCACCCATCCGATCAAGCTCGCCGGCAAACTGGCCATGTTGGACAACCTGTCCCACGGGCGGCTCGACGTCGGCTTCGGCCGGGCGTTCCTGCCGGAGGAGTTCGCCGCCTTCGAGGTGCCGATGAGCGCAAGCCGCGCCCGGTTCGCCGAAGGGATCGAGATCTGCCGCCGACTGTGGACGGAGACTGACGTTTCCTGGTCCGGTGACTGGGTCACCTTCGGCCCGGTGACGATGCTGCCCCGGCCGTACCAGCGGCCGCACCCGCCGATCTTCGTGGCCTCCACCACCAGTCCCGCGTCCTGCGCCGAGGCCGGCCGGGCCGGATACCACCTGCAGGTCGTGCCGACGGTGACCAGCCGCGACGGGCTGCAAGAGATGCTCGCTGCCTACCGCCAGGCCCGGGCCGCCGCCGGCCACCCCGGCCCGGGGCGGGTGCAGATCAAGTACACCTGCTATCTCGCACAGGACGGTGCCGCCGCGCTGGCCGCCGCCCGCCGGTGGGAGCTCAACTACATCGACAGGATGACCACCGCGATCGCCGCCTGGTCGACGGTGCGCAGCGCCGACTATCCCGGGTACGAGCAGCTCATCGACAAGGTCCGGCAGTACGACTTCGACCGGTCGCACGCCGACAACAAGGTCCTCGCCGGCACCCCCGGCCAGGTACGCGACCAGCTGGCCACGATCGCCGAATGGTTCGGCCCTGATGTGACCGTGTGCCTGCAGGTGAACCCGGGAGCGACCGCTGCGGCGGACGCGCAGCGGACGCTGCGGCTGTTCGCCGAACAGGTGGCGCCACACTTCGCCGACGCCGACCCGGTGGCACCGGACGATCCCGGTGCCGAACAGGCATCGGACGGTTCCGTCGAGGCCAGCCGTGCGCTCGCCGGACGCTGAGGTCGTCGTCGTCGGTCTCGGGGTGTTCGGTGCCGCCGCGTTGTGGCGACTGGCGGCGGCCGGCGTCGAAGCGATCGGCGTCGACCAGTTCACCCCGGGCCACGGCTTCGGCTCGTCGCACGGCGGGACCAGGATGTTCCGTACCGCCTGCCTGGAACACCCGGACCTGGTGCCACTGGCCCGCCGGTCCGGCCAGCTCTGGCAGGGACTGGCGCTGGCCGCTGGCGAGAACCTGTTCGAGCCGACCGGCGGGGTGCTCATCGGGCCCCGAGCCGGGCACGTGATCGCCGGCACCGTCGCCGCCGCCCGTCGCCACGGGCTCGACGTCGAGGTCTGGAACGCCGCCGAGGTGCGCGACCGGCTGCCCCGGCACGCCGGGATCGGCGACCACCACGCCGCGGTGTGGGAGCCGGCCGCCGGCCTGATCGCCGCGGAGGCGGCGGTCCGGGCAGCGGTGCGCGTCGCGGTCGGGCTTGGCGCGCGGGCGCTGACCGGCACCCGGGTGACCCGGATCGAGCTGGTCGCCGGCGGTGCGCTGGTGCACACCGCCGACGGCGGTGCGTTGCGGGCCAGGCGGGTCGTGGTCGCCGCCGGGGCGTGGCTGCCGGCCCTGCTGCCCGGGGTCCCGCTGCGGGTGCTGCGGGTGCCGATCACCTGGTTCCGGCCGGGCGACCCAGCCGATGCCGACCGGTACGGGCTGGCCGACGTGCCGGTGTTCATTCGGCAACTGGACGACGGCACCTGCGTGTGGGGGCACGGGGTGCACTCCGGCGGCGAGCTGAAGCTCGGCCTGGAGGACCACGGCGGTCTGCTGCGCGAGATGCATCCCGACAGCGACGACCGCCAGGTCGCCGCCGCCGACTGGGAGCCGCTGGTGCGCCGCCTCGACGTCGCACTGCCCGGTCTGCAACCGGTGCCGTCGCGGGCCGCGGTCTGCATGTACCCGATGACCCCGGACCGGCAGTTCGTGCTCGGCAGCCCGGGCGATGACACTCGGCTGATCGTCGCCGGGGGCGACAGCGGGCACGGGTTCAAACACGCCACCGGTGTCGGTGAGGTGGTGGCCGACCTGGTCCGCGGCACGACGCCGCCGGTGCCGGTGGCGTTCATGCATCCGGACCGGTGGTGACCGTGGCCGTCGCCAGACGTTGTGCGAGCACCTTCTTGTCGATCTTGCCGACGGCGGTCAGCGGCATCGCGTCGACATACTCGACGCGGTCCGGCAGCTTGTACGCGGCCAGCCCGCGTCCGCGCAGGAACGCCACCACCTCGGCGGCCGTCGGCGGCGGTCCGGCGCAGACCAGGACGGCCGCCGGCGCCTCACCCCACTGCTCGTCCGGTACGCCGACGAGCGCGGCCTGCCGGACGGCCGGGTGGGCGAGCAGGTGACCCTCCACCTCCGTCGCGGCGATCTTCTCGCCGCCCCGGTTGATTTGGTCCTTGACCCGGCCGACCACGGTGAGGTGCCCGGTGGGCAGTTCCCGGACCAGGTCACCGGTGCGGTAGAAGCCGTCGGGTGTGAAGGAGGCGGCCGCCGGGGCGTCGGCCCGGTAGTAGCCGCGCAGCGTGTACGGCCCACGGGTGTGCAGCTCGCCGGGCTCGCCGGCCGGTACCGGCCGCCCGTTGACGGGATCGACCACGCGGATCTCGTCGGCGGGGGAGCCGGGGCGGCCCTGCGTGGTGCAGACCAGCTCGTCGGGGTCGTCGAGTCGGGTGTAGTTGATCAGGCCTTCGGCCATGCCGTACACCTGCTGCAGCGGCACCCCGAGGGTGGGGGTGAACCGCCGTGCCAGCTCGTCGGCCAGTCGGGCGCTGCCGACCTGCACGAACCGCAGGCTGGACAGGTCGGGCCGGCTGTCGGCGTACTCGGCGAACCAGTATGGCACCAGCGGTGGGTTGAGCGCGGTGCAGGTGACCCGCTCCTGTTCGATCAGCCGGAAGGCGGTGGCCGGGCTCGGGTTGGGGGCGATGACGACGGTGCCGCCGGCCATCAGGGTGCCGAGCACGCCGGGGCAGGCGAAGGTGAAGTTGAAGCCGATCGGCAGCACGGCCAGGTAGACGTCGTCCGGTCCGAGCCGGCAGATCCCGGCGCCGCTGCGGGCGTTGTAGGCGTAGTCGTCGTGGCTGCGGGGGATGAGCTTGGGCAGCCCGGTGGTGCCGCCGGAGAGCAGCAGCAGCGCCAGGTCGGCGGCGGTCGGCCGAGGGCCGTCGTCGGCGGTCGCGGGCTGTTCGGGCGGGCCGTCGTGCAGGTCGGCGTAGCTGGTGAAGCCGGAGTCCGCCGGGTCGCCGAGCACCACGACGTGGCGCAACGGTTCGTCGGCGGTGCGGCGTTCGGCGTGCACCTGGGTGGCCAGGGTGCGGTAGTCGAACCGGGCGTGCCGGTCGGCGACGACGTAGCCGGCCGCGCCTGACAGCGCCGCCAGGTGGGCGATCTCCGCGCGGCGGTGTCCGGGCATGGCGTGTACGGGGACCGCACCGAGCCGTTGCAGACCGAACCAGATCTCGACGAACTCGGCCCGGTTGGGCAGTTGCAGGATGACCCGGTCGCCGCGACGCAGCCCGAGCCGGCGCAGACCGGCGCTGATCCGGTCCGCCGCGTCGTCCAGCTGCCGGTAGGTCCACCGTCGAGCTCCGTCGACCAGGGCGGTCCGTCCATCGTGCTGCTGCGCCCAGCGTCGGAGCAGGTGGTCGAAGGTTTCACCGGCCCAGAAGCCGGCGGCGCGGTAGCGCCGTGCGTCGGACTCCGGCCAGGCTACCCAGCCCGGGTCGACGATCGTACCGGGACCGGGCCGGTCCTCGTGGTCGGGGTTCATGCCGGGTCCCTTCTGGTCCGCTGATCAGGACTGTGCTTAGATACGTCTATCGCAGTTGAATGTCATTTTCAACAAGTCGTTGGGTGGAGTGACCCGAACAGACCGTGACTACGAGGCGGAGCCCGATGGATGTCGACGAACTGATCACCGAGCTGGACGCCGACGGCGTGACCCTGTGGCTCGAAGGCGACGAGCTGCGGTTCCGCGCCCGCAAGGGCGCCTTCACCGACGAGCGGCGGGCCGCCGTCCGCCGGCACCGCGAGGCCATCCGCGCACACCTGCGGCAGGCCGCACCCGCGCAGTTCACCGCCGACCCGGCCGGCCGGCACGAACCCTTCCCGCTGTCCGACCTGCAGGCCGCCTACCTGGTCGGCCGGGGCACCCACTACGAGTACGGCGGCGTCGCCTGCCATGCCTACGTCGAGTACGACTACCCCGACCTGGACCCGGCCCGGGTGCAGCGCACCTGGGACCGGCTCGTCGCCCGGCACGACATGTTGCGCGCCGTGGTGCACAGCGACGGCTACCAGGTCGTCCTCGCCCAGCCACCGGCCTGTCCGATCAGCGTCACCGACCTACGTGGACGTGCGGCGACCGAGATTGACGACCACCTGCGCCAGCTGCGCGACAGGCTGTCGCACCGGGTCGCCCCGACCGACCGCTGGCCGCTGTTCGCCCTGCACGTGACCCGTACCGACGACCGGGCGGTCCTGCACCTGTCCCTCGACCTGCTCATCGTGGACTACGCCAGCGTGCAGCGACTCGTCACCGAGTTCGACCAGCTCTACACCGACCCGCACGCCACTCTCGATCCCATCGACGTCACCTACCGTGACTACCTGATCAGCCGCCGTAGGATCACCGACACTCCGGCGTACCGCCGCGACCGCGAGTACTGGCTGCGCCGCCTCGACGACCTGCCCGGCGCCCCCGAACTACCCGCCGCAGACGCTGGCGACGCCGGTGCCGACGGGCCCGTCCGGTTCCGTCGGCGGGAACGCCAGCTGCCCGGCCCGCTGTGGACCGCACTGCGCGAGCGCGCGGCCCGCCACCAGGTGAGCGTCTCGACCGTGCTGCTCACCGCCTACGCCGAGGTCATCGGCAGGTGGAGTCGCAATCCGAGATTCACGCTCAACATCCCGACCTTCCAGCGGCTGCCGCTGCACCCCGCCGTTGAGTCGCTGGTCGGCGACTTCACCGTGGTCGAGCCACTCGCCGTGGACCTCACCACGCCACTTCCTTTCGCCGAGCGCGCCACGGCGGTCGCCGGCCAACTCCTGGAGGACCTGTCGCACGGCCTGTTCACCGGCAGCGAGGTCCTCGCCGAGCTGAGCCGACGCACCGGCACCCGGCAGCTGCTCCCGGTCGTGTTCACCAGCACCCTCGACACGCCCGCACCGTCGCCGGCCCGGGGCCAGGTCGGGTACGCGATCAGCCAGACACCGCAGGTCTGGATCGACTGCCAGGTCATGCCGCGCGGTGACGGACTGGCCCTGTCCTGGGATGTGCGCGACAACGTACTGCCGGCCGACCTGGCCGACGACGCCTTCGGCGCGTGGGTCGATGCCGTCGAGCGTCTGGCCGACGACGACGGCCCGTGGCGGGATCCGTCCCCGGTCGCGTTGCCCGCCGCGCAGCGCGAGCGCCGCCGGCAGGTCAACGCCACCGACGGTCCGCTCCCCGACGGGCTGCTGCACGACGACGTCGTCGCCCAGGCGCGCCGCACCCCCGAACGGGTGGCGGTCGTCGCTGACGGACACGAGCTGACCTACCGCGACCTGCTCGACCGCGCCACCGCCGTCGCCGACCTGCTCGCCGGCGCCGGGCTACGTCCCGCCGAACCGGTCGCGGTGCTGATGGACAAGGGCTGGGAGCAGATCGTCGCGGTCCTCGGCGCCCTGCTCGCCGGTGGGGCGTACCTGCCGGTCGACGTCACGCAACCGGCCGCCCGGCGCAACGCCATCCTCACCGACGCGCAGGTGCGTACCGTACTGACCCAGTCCTGGCTGCTCGACGCCGCGGCCCTGCCCGACTCGGTCACCGCCGTCGCGGTCGACATCGTGGCTGCCGACACGGTGGCCGCTGGCGGGCCGTCGGCGCGGACCGGACCGGCATCCGGGAACCGGCCCCCGGCCGTCGCCCGTCCTGGCCCCGACGACCTGGCGTATGTCATCTACACCTCCGGGTCCACCGGAACACCCAAGGGCGTCATGATCAGCCACCGGGCGGCGCGCAACACCATCGACGACATCAACCGCCGGTTCGCCGTCGGCGCGGACGACTCCGTGCTCGGCCTGGCCAGCCTCGGTTTCGACCTGTCGGTCTACGACGTGTTCGGCCCGCTCGCCGTCGGCGGCCGGCTGGTGCTGCCCGACGCGGACCGCCGGGGTGACCCGTCGCACTGGGCCGACCTCGCCGACCGCCACGCCGTCACGATCTGGAACTCGGTGCCCGGCCAGTTGCAGATGCTGCACGACTACCTGCGGGCGGTGCCGGATCTGCGTCCAGCGGGGCTACGGCTGGCCATGCTCTCCGGCGACTGGATTCCGGTCGCCCTGCCGGACGCGGTCCGCGAGCTGCTGCCGCGACTGCGGGTGGTCAGCCTCGGTGGCGCCACCGAGGGATCGATCTGGTCGATCTGGCATCCCATCGACGTCGTCGACCACAACCGGCCCAGCATCCCGTACGGGGTGCCGCTGACCAATCAGACGTTCCACGTGCTCGACGCCCAGCTGCGGGACCGTCCCGACTGGATCGCTGGCGAGCTCTACATCGGTGGTGCCGGCGTGGCCCTGGGCTACTACCACGACCCGCAGCGCACCACCGACCGGTTCCTGCGGCATCCGAGCACCGGCGAACGGCTCTACCGCACCGGTGACCTGGGCCGCTACTGGCCCGACGGGACCATCGAGTTCCTCGGTCGCCAGGACGACCAGGTCAAGATCCGGGGCTACCGGATCGAACTGGCCGAGGTCGAGACCGCCGTGCAGGCCCACCCCGGTGTCGCCGGCGCTGCCGTGCTGGTCGACGCCGCCCACCCCGGCGGCAAGCGGCTCGCCGCGTTCGTCGAACCCGCCGTCACCACGCCCGACTCTGCCGCCGGGGCCGCCGCCGCCGGGACCGGTGCCGTCGCGGCGGCGGCGTCGCGGGCCGCGCAGACCGGGGTCGACCCGCAGGCCCTCGCCGACTTCCAGGCCGCGCTGGCCGAGGTCGCACTGACCGCGATGGCCGCCACCCTCGCCGACGCCGACGTCGCCACCGGTGACACCTGGCACAGCGCCGACGAGGTCTGCCAGGCGTTGGACGCCACCGCGGTGACCGCGCCGATCGTACGCCGGTGGCTCGCCGCGTTGACCCGCGCAGGGCGGCTCCGCGTCACCGACGCCGCCCGCTACGGCGATCTCGCCGTACCGGCGCCCGACGAACTCGACGGCGCTTGGCTGCGACTCACCGAAGCCGATCGTCGGCTCGACTACAGCACCGACCTGATCGACGCGGTCCGCACCTGCACCGACCACCTGCCAGCGCTGATCGCCGGCAGCACCGACATCCGCGCGTTGCTGTTCCCCGGTGCCCGCGCCGACGCGATGGCCGCTGCCTACCGCGACAACCTCGCCGTCGCCCACCTGCACCAGGCGATCGTCGCGGCGCTGCGGCACATCGCCGAGCGGCACGACGGCGACGGAGCGCTGCGGGTGCTGGAGGTCGGCGGTGGCGTCGCCGGCACCACCAGTCTGCTCGCCCCCGCCCTGGCCGAGTACCGCCCCGACTACCTGTTCACCGACCCGTCGACGTTCTTCCTCAACGAAGCCCGGGACCAGTTCGCCCACCACCCGTGGATCCGCTACGCCCGCTTCGACCTGCGCGACGACCCTCGCGCCCAAGGGCTGACCCCGAACAGCGTCGACGTGGTCATCGCCGCGAACCATCTGCACACCGCACCGGACGCCGCCGCCGCGATCGAGCGGCTCACCGGCCTGCTCGCCCCCGGCGGCTGGCTCGTGATCATGGAACAGACCCGCGACGACGACCCGGCGCTGCTGGTGTCCATGGAGTTCCTGGAGGCCGCCGCGGGCCCGTTCACCGACGTGCGCGCTGCCGCCGGCCAGTCGTTCCTCACCGGGCCACAGTGGCGTGAGCTGCTCGGCGCGGCCGGAGCCGAGCTGGTCACCCATCTGCCGGCGGCCGGCGAGCCGCTGCACCCCACCGGTCAGCAGCTGTTCCTCGCCCGGGTCAAGACCGACCGGACGCCGGTGACCACCGCCGACCTTGTCCGGCACACCACCGCCCGACTGCCCGACTACATGGTGCCGACGGTGTGGCAGCTGGTCGACGGGTTGCCTCGTACCAGCAACGGAAAGGTCGACCGCAACCGGCTGCGGACCTGGCTGCCCGGCACCGACCAGGGCCAGCAGACCGCGGCGGTGGCCGCCGATCCGGTGGACGCGCTGGAACGCCACCTCGCCGGCATCTGGGCGGAACTGCTCGACCGCGAGTACGTCGGCCGCCACGACGACTTCTTCGCCCTCGGCGGCGACTCGCTGCTCGTCGCCCGCCTCGTCGGCCTGCTGCGGGAACGCGTCCCCGACGTGGTAGCCCTCGAGTGGGAGGTGGTGCTGCGACACATGCTGCGCCAACCGACCGTCGCCGCACTCGCCGCCTACCTGCGTACGGTCACCACACCGCAGACGTCGGCACCAGGCGACGGTGCCGTCCGCACCTCACCGGTGGTCCGACTGCACGGCGCCGGCACCGATCCGCTCACCGTACTCGTGCACGCCGGCACCGGCACGATCATGCCGTACCGGGCGATCATCACCGAGATCCGCCGCCGCTCCGCCGGCACCAGCTCGGTCATCGGTGTCGAGGTACCGCATCTGCCGACCTTCCTGGAGGCCGACCCGGCCGGCCTGATCGACCGGATCGCGGCCGACTACGCGACCGAGATCGGTGAGCTCGGTGCCCGTGAACTGCACGTCGTCGGCTACTGCCTCGGCGGTCTGATCGCCACCGAGATCGCCCGTGGCCTCAGCGAGCGCGGCGCCAACGTCGCGACCCTGACCGCGATCAGCAGCCACAGCCCCCGGTTCCGGCTCGACGACGAACTGTTGTCGGAGTACTCGTTCGCCGTGATGATGGGCATCGCGCCCGCCGATATCGGGTTCCCCGCCGACGAACTCGCGGTGGCCCGTGCAGCCGACGCGGTCCTGGCCGGTAGCCCCGGTGTGCTGCGTGACGGCGGCTTCGTCGAACTGACCGGCGAGCACGCCGACGTCGCCGCCGCCTTCCGGGCGCTCGCCGCACTGCCCCGCGAGCAGCGGGTCGCCCGGATGTGCGAGGCGGTTCCCGCCTCGGCCGGGATGTACGAGCCGGACCACATGATGCGGCTGTTCCGCACCTTCCGGCAGAGCGTGTTCGCCATCACCCGCTACGAACCGGAGCCGTACGCCGGCGACATCACCTTCCTGCGCCACAGCGGTGCCTACCCGTTCCCGGGCAGCCGGGACGCGGTCACCCAGCACTGGGCCGAGCTGTGCCTGGGCGACCTGCGCATCGTCGACGTCCCCGGCGACCATTTCAGCTGCATCGACGTGGCGCACGCCCCGGGCGTCGTCAAACTGCTCAGCGAGATCACCGACGGGGCGGTGACCCGATGATCGGTGTACTGGGGGCCTCCGGATCGGTCGGTCAGGGCGCCGTTGCGCACCTGCACCGCCTCGGCGTCGGGCCGCTGCGCCTCGGCGCCCGCAGCGGCGATCCACTGCGGCGCGTCGCCGCCGATCTACCCGGTGCCAAGATCGAAACGGTCCAGGTCGACGTACGGGATCCGGCCGCTCTGGCGGACTTCTGCACCGGCACCTCCCTGGTGGTCAACTGTGCCGGGCCGACGTACGAGCTGAAGGAGGCGGTCGCGGCGGCGGCGCTGGCGGCCGACGCGCACTGTGTCGACGTGGCCGGTGACGACCCGGTCCACGAGGCCCTGACCGGCGGCGGTGTCCCCGACAGCGGCCGTACGGTGGTGCTGTCCGCCGGCACCCTGCCCGGCCTGTCCAGCCTGCTGCCGCGCTGGCTCGCCAGCACCGAGTTCGACGACGTCGGCACGCTGACCGCCTGGGTCGGTGGTGTCGAACACTGTTCCCCGGTGGTCGCCATCGACATGATGCTGTCGCTGCGCTCCGGTGGTGCCGCCGGTGCGGCGTACGGCGAGGCCAACGCCGCCTGGCGGGGCGGGGCGGTACGGTCCCGGGCGCTGCGTCCGGCCGAGGAAGCGACCGTGCCGCAGTTCACCGGATCCGTCGCGGTGCAACCGTTCCTCAGCGCCGAGACCCGCCGACTGGCCCGTGCGCTGCGGCTGCGCGACGTCGACTGGCTCAACGTCTACCCGGGGCCCCAGGTGCGGACGCTGCTGGCCGCGCTGCCGGCCGCCGCCAGCGTCGGGGCCGACGAGGCGGACCTCGCCCGGCGGATGATCCGCGCCGCTGAGCTGGACCTCGCCGGCCGCTGCCCCTACTACCAGATGGTCTTCACGATGGGCGGTACGCGCGGCGGCGTCCCCGTCGAGCGGACCGCCGTGCTGCGGGCCACCAGCAGCTACCGCCTCACCGGGCTGGTCGGTGCGCTGGCCGCCGTGGCGGTACTCGACGGCGACGTACCACCCGGAGTGCACTTCGCCGCCGACGTGCTGGACCCGGCGGCCGCGGTCGCCGCGCTGCGCGGGTCGGGGGAGCCGCTCACCGTGCGGCTGGTCGACGGCGACACCGCCGACGACACCGAGGAGGGCACGCTGTGAGTACACCGCTGCGGGTGCTGGTCTGCGGCACCAACTTCGGCCGGTTCTACCTGCGCGCGGTCGCCGACCTCGCACCCGACCTGGTCCTCGCCGGCGTGCTCAGCCGGGGCGGGACCGCCTCCCGGGCACTGGCCGACGAGTACGGGGTGCCCCACCACGACAACCTGGACACGGTCGACGCCGACGAGATCGACATCGCCTGCGTCGTCGTCGGCTCCACCATCTCCGGCGGAGCGGGCACCGACCTCGCCCGGGCGTTACTGGCCCGGGGCGTGCACGTGCTGCAGGAGCACCCGGTGCACCACGACGAACTTGTCGACTGCCTGCGGGCCGCGCGCCGCCACGGCGTGCAGTACCGGGTCAACGCCCACTACCGGCACGTCGAACCGGTCCGTCGGTTCCTCGCCGCAGCGGCCCGGCTCCGCTCCCGCGAGAAGCTGGTGTTCGTCGACGCCGCGAGCCCGGTGCACGTGCTGCATCCGTTCGTGGACGTGCTGGGTGCCGCGCTCGGCGGTCTGCGTCCGTGGCGCGTCGACGAGGCGGTCGCCGGCGGTCCGCTGCGGTCGGTCACCGGCCAGGTCGGCGGTGTGCCGCTGACCTTGCGGGTGCACCACGAGCTCGACCCGGCCGACCGCGACAACCATGCCCTGTTCTGGCACCGGATCAGTCTCGGCACCCGGGCCGGGGTGCTGACCCTGGCCGACACCCATGGACCGGTGCTGTGGACACCGACGCTGCACGCCGACCGGGACACCGACGGTCGGCTGGTCTTCACCGGCGGGCAGCTCGACCAGCTGGGCAGCGCGCCGCTGCCGGGCACCGCCGCCGGCAGCCAGCGCGACGTCTTCGACCGGCTCTGGCCGGAGGCGGTGCGGCGCGCGCTACGGGGGTTCGCGGACGCCGTGCGTCGTAGTGGCGATCCGCTGCGGTCCGCCCAGTACGACATCACCGCCTGCCGGATCTGGTCGGAGCTGGCGGCCCGGCTCGGCCCACCGGACGTGGTGCGACCGGCGACCCCGTCGCGGATCACCATCGCCGATCTCACCGAGCCCACCGAGGGAGCCGCTGAGCCGACCGACGGCAGCGACGCGGCGGAGCCGTACTCGCCGACCGCCGAGTTCTTCGACCTCGCCGCTGCCGCGCACGTCGCGACCGGCAGCGCTCCCGCGGTCGTCGCGGCACTGGCCGGGACCGACACCGCCGCCGGCCCGGTGGTCGAGATCGGTGCCGGGACCGGCCTGGTCACCGTCGCCCTCGCCCGGGCCTTCCCGGACCTGGAGATCCTCGCCCACGAACCGGCCACCGGCATGCGCGCCGTGCTGACCAGCCGGATCTACCGGGATCCCGACCTGCGCCGCCGGATCACCGTCTGCGCCGAACCCGCCCCGGACCTTGATCTGCCGGACACCATCAGCGGTGCCGTCGTCTGCGGAGTCGCCGGCCACCTCGACCAGCCCGACCGGGTACGCCTGTGGCGGCGGCTCGCCGAACGGTTGGCCCCCGGCGGACGGATCGTCGTCGAACTGATGGCCATCGACCGGCCGCTCGTGCTCGACCCCACCCGGCTGTCCCGCGTCGAGGTCGGCGCTCAGCGCTACGAGTGGTGGTTCTCCGGTGAACCCGACGGCCCGGACCGGATGCGCCTGCGCACGACATGGCGGGTGTCGACCGAGGACGGTACGGCCGTGCGCGAGGTCGCCGACCACTACCACTGGTACACCCTCACCCTCGCTGACATCGCCGCCGAGTCCGATATGCCGCTGCACGACATTCCACAGGCCGGCACCGGCGGACCGCCGATCGGCGTGCTCGTGCCGGCACCCCGGACCTCTACCGACCAGGAAGGAACGTCCCGATGACCAAGGCTCTTCCCGCCGAGACCCAGACACCGCCGGCGTTTCCGGTACCGAGGGAGTGCCCCTTCGCTCCGCCGGAGCGCTACGCCGCACTACGCGCCGCCGAACCGGTGTCCCGGGTGACCCTGCCCACCGGCAAACAGCCGTGGATCGTCACTCGTTACGCCGACGTGCGGGCGTTGCTGGCCGACCCCCGGGTCAGCGCCGACATCCGGCATCCGAACTTTCCGGCGATGGGCATCGGTGAGCAGGAGGCCGGTGCGAAATCGCGGCCGTTCATCCGCACCGACCCGCCGGAGCACACCCGCTTCCGCCGGATGCTCCAGGCCGAGTTCACCGTCAAACGGATCCGGGACATGCGTCCGACGATCCAGCACACCGTCGACGGGCTCATCGACGACATGCTGGACAGCGGTTCGCCGGTGGATCTGGTCACCGCGTTTGCCAACGCGGTCTCCACGACGACCGTACTGGGCCTGTTCGGCGCGCCCACCGACGACATCGAGTTCTTCCGCGACGTGACCCGCATCTCCGGTGGACGCACCAGCAGCGCCGAGGAAGTCAGCGCCGCCCTCGCCAGCATGTTCCGGATGCTGGACGGGCTGATCACCGCCCGGGAGCAGGCACCCGGCGACGACCTGTTGTCCAAGCTGGTCGTCGACCACCTGCGGGCCGGTGTGGTGACCCGGCACGAGCTGCTCTCCGCGATCGGGATCACCATCGTCGCCGGAAGGGAGACCACCACCAGCATGATCGCGCTCGGCACTCTGCTGCTGCTGCGCCACCCCGAGCAGCTGGCCCGGCTGCGCGCCGAGCCCGAGCTGATGCCGGCGGCCGTCGAGGAGCTGCTGCGTCTCCTGTCCGTCGCCGACTCGATCCCGCTGCGCGTCGCCGCCGCCGACATCAACCTCGACGGGACGCACATCCAGGCGGGCGACGGCATCATCGCCCTGCTCGCCGCCGCCGACCACGACCCGGAGGTGTTCCCGGACCCGCAGCGGCTGGATTTCGACCGGACCAACCGGCACCACGTCGCCTTCGGCTACGGGGTGCACCAGTGCATCGGTCAGAATCTGGCCCGGCTGGAGCTGGAGATCGCCATCGGCACCCTGATCCGGCGCATCCCGAATCTACGGCTGGCCGGCGAGTTCGACGATCTCGAGTTCAACAACGACGCGGCGACGTTCGGCATCCAGGCGATGCAGGTGACCTGGTGAACACCGCGATCCACGGCCCGTGGCTGCGCTGCTACCAGCGGCGTCCGGCGGCCGCCGTACGGCTGATCTGCTTCCCGCACGCTGGCGGCGGTGCCGGCAGCTTCCGCGCATGGGACGCGCTGCTGCCTCCCTCGGTCGAGCTGGTCTGCGTGCAGTATCCGGGACGGGAGGACCGGTTCGCCGATCCGCTTGTCGACGACATGGACGCGCTGACGGCGCCGGTCGCCGACGCCGTGGCGCGCCTCGCCGACCGGCCCTACCTGGTCTTCGGTCACAGCATGGGTACGGCGGTGGCGTACGAGACGGTTCAGCGGCTGCGCCGCCTCGGCGCCCGGCAGCCACAGTGGCTGTTCGTCTCCGGCCGCCCCGCTCCGGGCGAGGTGGTCGGCGGCGAGGTGCACCGGCGTGACGACGACGGACTCTGCGCCGAGCTGAACCGGCTCGGCGGCACCCACGACGAGGTGCTGGCCGATCCGGAGCTGCGCCGGGCGGTGCTGGGCTACGTCCGCAACGACTACCGTCTCATCGAGACGTACCTGCCGGCGCCGGCGGCGCCGCTGGACTGCCCGGTCATGGTGCTGCGGGGCGATGCCGATCCGGAGCTCGACGACGGGCAGGCGTACAGCTGGGGCCAGCTGACCAGTGGCCGGTTCGACGTGCGGACGTTCCCCGGCGACCACTTCTACCTGGTGCCGCAGCGGCGCGCCGTCATCTCCGCCATCCTGAGCAAAATCGATCCGGTGCTGACCCGCACCCCGGTGGCCTGGCCCAGCATGCCGTGACCGCTACCCGCGTTTCGACCGTCAATGCCAACCCGTCCGATCGGAGGAGAGCCGGTGCGTGACTACTACTCGCCGGTGGCCGAGTTCTACGAGATGGTCGCCGCCCGACAGGCGACCAGCAGCGGACCGGCCCTGGCCGCCGCGCTCACCGGTGTCGACCCGTCAGCCGGGCCGGTCGTCGAGATCGGTGCCGGTACCGGTCGGGTCACCGAGATCATCGCCGCGGCGCTGCCGAGCGCGCGGATCGTGGCGGTCGAGCCGTCCACCGCGATGCGGGCGGTGCTGACCAGCCGGGTCGCGGCCGACGACGGGCTGCGGCAACGGGTCACCGTGGTCGACGCCGCCGCACCGGACCTGCCGCTGCCCGCCACCATCTGCGCCGCCGTGGTGTTCGGCGTCGCCGGTCACCTCGACGAAGCAGCGCGGATCCGACTGTGGCGGCTGCTACGGAGCCGGCTCGCGCCCGGCGGTGTGGTGGTGGTCGAGCTGATGGGCGTACGGCAGCCGCGGGAGATCCCGTCGGCGCTGTCGATCCGCGATTCGATCGGCCGGCACGACTACGAGTGGTGGGTCGCCGGTAGCCCGGCCGGCGGTGACCTGATGCGGTTCACCACCACCTGGCGGGTGTACCGCTCCGGTCGGTTGGTGCGTGAGGTGACCGACAGCTACGACTGGCACACCATCGACGGCGACCAGCTCGCCCGCGAGTCCGGCATGGTCAGCCGGCCCGCCGCCGCCGTCACCGGCGCCGGAGCCCCAGAGGTGGTCGTCCTTGCCACCGCATGATTCGACTACGGCCGCCCGCCGCACCCTGGTCACGGTCAGCGTCGCCGCCGCCATCACCACGATGGACATCACCATCGTCAACGTCGCGTTGGCGGCGGTCGCCGCTGATCTGTCGGCTACTCTCCCGCAGCTGCAGTGGACGGTCAACGCGTACCCGCTGCTGTTCGCGGCCTTGCTGCTCGTCGGCGGATCGGTGTCGGACCGGCTCGGTCGGCGGCGGATCTTCGTCGCCGGCGTGATGCTGTTCACCGTCGGTTCGCTGCTGTGCGGCGTTGCGCCTGACCCGGGGGTGTTGATCGCCGGCCGGGCGGTGCAGGGCATCGGTGGCGCGCTGATCTTCGCGCCCGCGTTGCCGTTGCTGGCGGCGGCCTACCCGGGGGAGCGGCGCAACGCCGCGATGGGAGTGTTCAGCGCGACCGCCGCCGTCTCCGCGGCCATCGCGCCGCTGGTCGGCGGTGCGCTGGTGTCGAGTCTCGGTTGGCGGGCCATCTTCCTGGTGAACCTGCTGCCCGGCGCGTTCGTGCTGTTCGGCGCGCTGCGCTGGCTGCCGGCCGCCGGTCGGCAGCGGGGCCGTCGGCCCGACCTCGCTGGGGCGGTCCTCGGGGTGCTGCTGCTCGGGGCGGTCAACCTGGCGGTCATCTCCGGCGCCGACGACGGATGGACGCGTCCGGTCACGCTGGTCGCCGCCGGCGTCGCGCTGGTCACCCTCGTGCTGTTCGTCGCCACCGAGCGGCGGGTCGCTGATCCGATGCTGCAACTGGCGTTGTTTCGGATCAGGGCCTTCACCGGGGTGAGCGTGCTGAGCTTCCTGACCCGGGCGGTCGGGTTCGGCACGATGCCGTACCTGGTGCTGTGGCTGCAGGGCATGCTCGGTTACTCGCCGCTGCAGGCCGGGCTGCAACTGTCCGCGTTGTCGGCGGCGATCGTGGCCGGCAGCCTCGTGGTGGCGCGGCTGCAGCACCGGTACGGCAACCGTACGGTCGTGGTCACCGGTTTCGTCGTCATCTGTGTGGGCTACCTGCTCGTCGCCCGGGTCGGCGCCGACTCGACATGGCTGGTCGCATTGCCGGGCCTGGTACTGATCGGCGCCGGCATGGGACTGCTGTTCGCGCCGCTGATGGGCATCTCGGTGTCGGTGGTACCGCCGCAGCGGGCGGGGATGGCCAGCGGTACGGCGAACGCGTTCTTCCCACTCGGCACGGCGGTCGGTGCCGCCGTCTTCGGCGCGGTGCTCGCCGGCCGGGTCGGCTCGGGGTTGTCTGACGACGCGATACGGACTGCCGGGGCGGCCGGGCCGACGGCCCAGCGGCTGCGGGATCTGACGTCGGCCGGGCGGTTCACCGACCTGCCGCCTGAGGTGGAGGTGCTGGCCCGAGTCGCGTTCGCCGAGGGCCTGGCCACGGTCTCCTGGGTGGCGGCCGGGGCGGCGGCCGTCGGAGTGGCGGTCGCGCTGGCGACGGTTCCGTCCCGACGTGACAAGCCGGACGTCGCCGTCGCGCGGACACCGGCGAGGGCCGACGTACGGCGACCGGACGGCGGCGACTGATCACGGAAGTCGGGCGATGTGGGTACCGGTCATCGTGCCACCGGTGCCCGGCACCCACATCACCACCGATCCTCCTCGCCACCATTATGATAATGGGAATCGTTATGTACAAGGGGGTTGGTGTCGTGAAGCAGTCGCCTGCGGAGCCCGGCCGATCCACCCGGCAGCGCAACGAGATCCTCACCCTGCTGGACGCGACCGCCGAGTTCCGCAGTGCTCAACAGCTGTACGCAGAGCTACGTGCCCAGGGCTCGACCGTTGGCCTGACCACCGTCTACCGGACCCTGCAGGTGTTCGCGAATGCCGGTCAGGTCGACGTGATGCACGGCGCGGGTGGCGAGCAGCTGTACCGCCGGTGCAGCCAGACCGAGCATCATCACCTGGTGTGCCGGCTCTGCGCCCGTACCGTCGAGGTGGCCGGGCCACCCACCCAGGAGTGGATCGGTCAGGTCGCCGATGAACACGGCTTCACCGACGTGAACTACATGCTCGAGCTCTTCGGGGTCTGCATCAACTGCGCCCGGCGCGGCGATGACTGAACGATCGGGCCCGACGGTGACGGCGGGCCGGTTCCGCGAGGTGATGCGCGCCTATCCGACCGGCGTCGTCGGGGTGACCGCCGCCACCGACCGAGGCCCCCGCGCCCTGCTGGTCGGCTCCTTCCTCTCCATTTCGCTGCGGCCGGCGCTGGTCGGGTTCTGCGTGGGGGAGCAGTCCACGACCTGGCCGGACATCCGACAGGCGGCCCGGTTCGGGATCGGCATTCTCGCGGCCGACCAGCAGGACCTCGGCAGAACGCTCGCCGCACCCGGCCCGCAACGCCTGGCCGGAGTGCCGTGGCGGCCGTCCAGTGCCGGTGTCCCGGTCCTCCCAGGCGTGCTCGCACATCTGGAATGTGTACCGGTCGTCGAGCACCCGGCCGGCGACCACACGCTCGTTGTCGCGGAAATCCGCTCCGCTGAGAGCCTTCGCGACCACCAACCGCTGATCTTCTTCCATCGCACCTTCGGCACCGTCACCGATGCCCGCAGCGGCGACCGACAGGTACGGTCCGGCTGATCGCCAGTCCCCGGCGGCGTAGCTGAACGCCGGATTATCGGCCGAGTACGACGTGCACAGGTTGCGCCCCTGGCCCGCCACGGACCACCTGAGGTTCAAGCGTAGAAGTCACCATAAAGGCTGAGCTACGCCAGCTCGCCGGCCATGACCCTCGCCGAGATCAACACCGCGGTCGAGGCGCTCTCCGGCATCGCTGACGTCCTACGCACCGCCGACCCCGTCGACAAGGCCCAGGTCTACCAGCAGCTCGGACTCAAGCTCACGTACAAACCAGGCCCCCGCATCATCGAAGCGGAGGCCAACCCTGATGGATCAGGTACCAGTTTGTGTCCGAGGGGGGACTTGAACCCCCACGCCCTATACGGGCACTAGCACCTCAAGCTAGCGCGTCTGCCATTCCGCCACCCGGACCTACCCGGACCACTCTACCGCCCCCATTCGGTAGGCCGACAGCCGGACGTCGACACCGTGGGGTCGGCGGCTGAGGGCCGCACGGGGCAAGACTGTACACGAACGGAGTGGATCATGCACAACCGTGCCGACGGGCGTTGCCGGCAGGCACGGCAGCTAACCGGACAGGAGCATCTGGATGGTGCCGGCCACTGCGGTCACCGCGTCGAGCGGGGCGTCCGCGAGCCGGCAGATCGCCACACCGAGCAGTAGCCAGGCTCCTCGGCGGCGCAACACGACCCGGACGGTGACATGGAACTCGACCGGCGGCAGGGGCCGGGCCGCCTGGCTTGCTCCGACGCTGCCATCGCCGCCGGCGTCCGCGCGGTGACCTGGTCCGCGTCGGCCTTGGCCTCCGACCGACCGTCGTCCGGTCGTCATGACCGATTCCGATGTCCGGCCGACCGGTCCCGGATCGACTGACGTGCCTCGGTAGCCGACATGCCGAACAGGTGCCTGAAGTCTCGGGCGAACTGGTCCGGACGGGAGTAGCCGTGCGCGGAAACGATCTCGTTGATGGCGGTCGACGACAGTTCCGGGTCGCGCAGGCTGCGGCGGCATTCCGTCAGCCGCAGTTTCTTGACGAGTTGCATCGGTGTCGTCCCGGTGTCTTCGAGAATCCTGTACAGGTAGCGGGCGAGATGCTGGCGGCTCCGGCGATTCCGACCAGGAACGCCGCGACGAGCCCGCGTCCCGGCATCCGTCTCGGTAGGATCGAGCCGACGAGTGGGCGTACCGCCGCCTCGGGCGCTGGCACGAGAGCCCGGGGGAAGGTCACCATTGCCAGCCTCATGGGGGTACGCCCGGGCACGTGCCGGGCATCCCAGGGGCGTGACGTGTCATAGAGCGCGATGTCCCGTGGGCGTAGCGTCCCTGGTTGCCGTTCTGCTCGACCCGGAGCTCGCCGCTGACGAGGACGCAGACCCGGTAGGACTCCGGATCACTGGCCCGGATCAGCCGTTGCGTCCGGAGGGCCACGCCTTCGGTGTCGGACAGCCAGCTCGTCGCCTCGACCTCATATTGGCCGACCTGGGCGATCCGAATCGCGGCGGTCAGGGACAGCGACGAACGGCCACGGATCTCCACCGGCGCGACCTCGGCCGTCGCTTCGGTTCGGTAGTACTCGTAGCGGTCCAGGGGGGTGGACCGAACCGGTGTCGTAGAGGGTACGCACTGCAGATCACTTCCTGCTCGAAAACTCTGCTGACAAGAGAAGTGTCGGCACCGTGGACCGGGTGGAGTTGGCTGTGGATGCACAAATCACACTGTCGTACGTCGATATGCCGGCCGCCTTGCCGGTCCACCGTGTCGGCGTCAACGGCCGGCCAGGGGCAGGTCAGAGCATGTCAAGGGTCGTTGTGCCCCTGCCTGACAGGCACTGGAGCCCGGGAAAAACCGCAGCGGCCCCCCTACGATCGGTCGTGGACGTACCCCCTGATGAGGAGGAATCCGCTCGTGACTGCCGTGACCGATCAGCGCACCCCGACCTGGGCCGGCCGCGCCGGCGCGGACGACGGGCTGCTGCGGGTGCTCGCCGCGCCCGACGACGCCGAGCTGGCGCAGTTGGACGCCTGGTGGCGGGCCGCCAACTACCTGACCGTCGGGCAGATCTACCTGCGGGGCAACCCGCTGCTGCGCGAGCCACTCGCCCCGGAGCACATCAAGCCGCGGCTGCTCGGCCACTGGGGGACCAGCCCCGGCCTTTCGTTGATCTACGCCCACGTGTCCCGGTTGATCCGGCACACCGGCCAGCAGGCGATCTACCTCACCGGCCCCGGCCACGGCGGCCCGGCGCTGGTGGCCGCCGGCTACCTGGAGGGCACATACACCGAGATCTACCCGGACGTCACCCGCGACGAGGCCGGCATGCTGCGGCTGTTCCGGCAGTTTTCCAGCCCCGGCGGCATCCCCAGCCACGTCTCGGTCACCACCCCCGGCTCCATCCATGAGGGCGGCGAGCTGGGCTATGTCCTGGTGCACGCCTTCGGCGCGGTGATGGACAACCCGGACCTGCTGGCCATCGCCGTGGTCGGTGACGGCGAGGCGGAGACCGGTCCGCTGGAGGGCTCCTGGAAGGGTGTCTCGTTCATCAACCCGGCCCACGATGGCGCCGTATTGCCGATCCTGCATCTCAACGGCGCTAAAATCGCCGGGCCGACGGTGCTGGGGCGCAAGGACCGCGGCGAGGTCCGTTCGCTGCTGGAAGGCCACGGGTACGAGGTCATCGAGGTCGAGGGCGACGACCTGCCCGGCATGCACGTGCGGTTCGCCGCCGCCCTCGCCGACGCCTGGGGCAGGATCCGCCGGATTCAGGAGGCCGCGCGCTGCGGCGACTGGGACGGCTCCCGCCCCCGCTGGCCGATGATCATCCTGCGGTCGCCGAAGGGCTGGACCGGCCCGGAGCAGGTTGACGGCGTCACCGTCACCGGCACCTGGCGGTCGCACCAGGTGCCGCTGTCCGGCGTCCGGGACAACGCCGACCACCTGGCGATCCTGGAAACCTGGCTGCGCTCGTACCGCCCGGAGGAACTGTTCGGCGCCGACGGCGCGCCGACCGCGACGGTGACCGGCGTCAACCCCGACGGCGACCTGCGGATGAGCGCCAGCCCGCACGCCAACGGCGGCCTGCTGACCCGCGACCTGGACATGCCCGACTTCCGCGAGTACGCGGTCGACGTGCCGCAGCCGGCGCGGCTGCGCGCCGAGTCGACCCGCAAGCTCGGCGAGCTGATGCGTGACATCTACACCCGCAACCCGGACCGGTTCCGGCTGTTCTGCCCGGACGAGACGAACAGCAACCGGCTCGGTGCCGTCTTCGAGGTCTCCGACCGCGGCTTCATGGAGGAGGTGTATCCGACAGACACGGCGATCAGCCGTGACGGCCGGGTGATGGAGGTGCTGTCCGAGCACAACTGCCACGGCTGGCTGGAGGGCTACAACCTGACCGGCCGCCACGGCATGTTCGCCACCTACGAGGCGTTCGCCATGGTCAGCGCGTCGCAGACGGTGCAGCACGGCAAGTGGTTGCAGGAGGCGGCGCACCTGCCGTGGCGGGCCAAGGTGCCGAGCCTGAACATCCTGCTGACCTCGACGGCCTGGCGTAACGACCACAACGGCTTCTCCCACCAGGGGCCCGGGCTGATTCAGGTGGTGCTCAACCAGCGGGGCACCGTGTCGCGGGTCTACCTGCCGCCGGACGCCAACTGCCTGCTGTCGGTCGCCGACCACTGCCTGCGGTCCAGGTCGTACGTGAACCTGATCGTCATCGACAAGCAGCCGCAGCTGCAGTGGCTGACCATTGACGAGGCGGTCGAGCACTGCGCCAAGGGTGCGGACATCTGGGAGTGGGCCGGCACCGACGACGGCAGCTCGGAGCCGGACATCGTGCTGGCCTGCGCCGGTGACGTGGTCACCATGGAGACGGTCGCCGCCGCGCAGATCCTGCGGGAGCGGCTGCCCGGCATGAAGGTCCGGGTGGTCAACGTGGTCAACCTGATGCGGCTGCCCCGGCCCAAGGACCACCCGCACGGCATGAGCGAGACGATGTTCACCGAGCTGTTCACCGACTCGGTCGACGTGGTGTTCGCCTTCCACGGCTACCCGGGGGCCATCCACCAGCTGGTGCACGGCCGGCCGGACGCCGACCGGTTCCGGGTGCGGGGCTTCATCGAGGAGGGCACCACCACCACGCCGTTCGACATGACGGTCCGCAACCGGGCGTCGCGCTACCACCTGGTGATGGACGCGATCAACAACGCCCGGCGGCTGCCACGCGGTGCCGCCGACCTGAAAGTCTGGTGCGAGCAGCAACTGGCCCGGCACGAGGCGTACGTGGTGGAGCACCTGGAGGACATGCCCGAGGTGCGGGACTGGTCGCTCGGTGACTGGGCCAACCAGGGCTGAGCGCGGGTACCCCGACTAGGCTGTCCACATGGCAGTGGTGAAGATCAACGCGATCGAGGTCCCCGACGGCGCCGGCGACGAGCTGGAGCGGCGGTTCGCCGCTCGCCAGGGGGCGGTGGAGAACGCGCCCGGGTTCCTGGCGTTCGAGCTGCTGCGCCCGGTCGCGGGGGAGGGCCGCTACTTCGTCTACACCCGCTGGGAGAGTGAGGAGGCCTACCAGGCGTGGGCGGCCGGCCCGGCCCGGCAGGCCCACGCCGCCGGGGACGGCGAACGGCCCCGCCCGCCGGTGGCGACCGGCGCCAGCCTGCTCGAGTTCGAGGTCGTGCAGTCGACAACCCGGTAAACGGGGTATAGCTGCCCACATGATGTGGCTGTGGGCGGTACCGGGTGGCGCGTTGATCGCCGTGGTGGTGGTCGACGTCTGGTTGACGATCCTGCACCCGGACGCGGAGGGCCCGCTCGCCGGCGCGGTCCGGCGGTCGGTGTGGCGGCTGTCGTCGTTCGCCGCGAACCGGCGTCGCCGACCCGAGCGTACGTTGCTGGTCTGGGCCGGGCCGGTGCTGGTGACCGGCACCTTCCTGGCCTGGATCGTGCCGCTGGTGTTCGGGGTCGCGTTGGTGGTGTGGCCGCACCTGGACGGCTACCACCGGGTCGCCGGTTACGGCCCGGCCGGTTTCGACGACGCTCTGTACTTTTCCGCCGGCACCCTCACGGTGCTCGGCTACGGCGACCTCACCCCGGACACCTCGGCGCAGAAGCTGCTCGCGGTGTGCGTCGCGGCGCTCGGCTTCGCGTTGTTCGCCGCGCTGGCGACGTACCTGATCGAACTGATCACCGGGTTGACGGTGCGGAACCGGTTCGCGCTCGCCGTGCACGACCAGGTCCGCGGCAGCGACGGCGTCGGGCTGATCGTGCGCAGCCTGACCGCCGAAGGGGTCGACGCCGCCCGGCAGCGCTGCGCGGACTGGGCGGCCGACCTGCGCGCGATCGACGACACCGTCCGGCGGTACCCGTTGGTGGCGCTCACCTACCGGCCGCGGCGGCCGGACTACGACCTCGAACCGGCTCTGGAACATGTCGTCGAGGCGACCGTCGCCGCGCTGCTCACCGCCCGCTGCGCCACCTGGCGTGGTCTCGGACCACGGGCCGAAGAGCTGGCGTACGCGTTGCTGCGCGCCCAGGACACAATTGCCCGCCGCTACCTGAACGACACGGTCCTGGACGTCGACGACGACGCCGACCAGATGCTGCGGCGCCTGCAGTCGCGGCTCGCCGCCGAGCTGGGTGACCGGTACGACCAGAAGACGAGCCGGGACGGGCTGGTCGGGGTGGTGTTGGCCCGGTCCGTACCGTTCCTGGCCGGTCTGCGGGGCTGGTCCGCCCCGTTGGTGACGCTGCGCGACGTCGACCGGTCCTCGGCCGGCACCGGTCAATGTGATTAGCTGGCCGCTGCCGACAAACCGATGGGAAGGAGATGTCGGACGTGTCCGACGCCCTGGTCAGCGCCGCGATCGTGATCGGATCGGCGGCTGCGGCGGCCCTCGCCGTCACCGTCGTCTACCGCATCCTCCGCTTCGCGGGCCGCCGCTCCACGCTGCTCACCGACATCTCCCGGCGCGCCTTCTGGCCGACGGCGATCATCGCCGCGCTGCTCGCCGCCCGCTTCACCATCCCGATCGCCACCACCAACGGCTGGCACGAGCCGGTGCAGCACGCGATCCTGCTGGCGACCATCGCCACCGGCGGCTGGCTGGTTGCCACCCTGCTCGGCCTGGCCGCCGACACCGCGCTGCGCCGATTCCCGATCGACGTCAACGACAACCTCGCCGCCCGCCGCGCGCACACCCAGATCACCGTGATCCGCCGGGTCGCCTTCGCCGTCGTCGGCGTGCTCACCGTCGGCGCGATGCTGATCACCTTCCCCGGGGCCCGAGCCGCCGGCGCCAGCGTGCTGGCCTCCGCCGGTCTGGTCGGTGTGGTTGCCGCGCTCGCCGCGCAGAGCACCCTCGGCAACATCTTCGCCGGTCTGCAGCTCGCCTTCGGCGACGCGCTGCGCCTCGACGACGTGGTCGTCGTCGAGGGCGAGTGGGGCCGCATCGAGGAGATGACTCTCGGCTACGTGGTGGTGAAGATCTGGGACGAGCGCCGGCTGATCCTGCCGTCGAACTACTTCACCACCACGCCGTTCCAGAACTGGACCCGGACCGCGTCGTCGGTGCTCGGCACCGCCGAGATCGACGTCGACTGGAGCCTGCCGGTCGAGTCGATGCGTCAGGAACTGCGCCGCATCGTCGAGTCGGAGGCAGCCGCGCCGCTGTGGGACGGCCGGGTCTGCGGGCTGCAGGTGACCGGGGCCACCGACGGCAACATCCGGACCCGCGCGCTCGTGTCGGCGGCGAACTCGTCCGCCTTGTGGGACCTGCGGTGCCTGGTCAGAGAGCAACTGGTGGCCTGGGTGCAGGAACAGCATCCGCAGTCGCGGCCCCGAGTCCGCGCCGAGGTCGGCGGCCACGACGGTGGTACGTCGCACCCGGCGGCCCCGCTGCAGCGGGTCAACCTGTCCGACCCCGCTGCGGTCGAGACCACCCCCGGCGTCGGTGACCAGAACTCGTCCGCCGACCACCGTTAGCAGCACCTACGCCACGGGGTCGAACCGGTGGGAACTTCCGCGCCGCCATGTCCGACTCAACTATCGGAAGACCCCGAACGGGGAGACAAGCGCCGCTACCGGGTGGCCCCGGTAGCCGGCCCACCCTTCGTATCCGAACAGGGAGAACACGACACGTGAACATCAACGGATCGGACCGCTGGCGTACCGCTTTCGCGGTGGTCGGCTTCGCGGCGGTCGGCGTCCTCGCCGGCTGCGGCGACGACTCGTCCAGCTCCACCGACGCCGCCGACACGTCCACGGAGCCGTCGGCGTCTGCCTCCGCGATGTCCGACGGGATGGACGGGATGGACGGGATGGACGGGATGATGATGAACGACCCGTCCGCCACGCCGGCCGATCAGATCGACGGTGCCGTGGAGGCCCCATTCGCCCTACTCGACACCCGGCCACCGGGCACCGACGACGCTGCCGGGACCGCCTGGCTGGCGCAGACCGACGACGGTACGACAGTCACCGTCACCATGACCGGGCTGGAACCCGGCGCACAGTACATGGGCCACCTGCACGCCCAGGAGTGCGCCGCCGACAACGGCGGACCGCACTTCAAGTTCGACGAGAGCGGCCCGGAGACCCCGCCCAACGAGGTCCACCTCGGCTTCACCGCCGCCGCCGACGGCACCGGCACCGCGACCGTCACCAACGAGCAGCAGGTCGGCGACGCCGCCAAGTCGGTGGTCATCCACCCGATGGAGACCATGGACAACCGCCTGGCATGCGCCGACTTCTGAGCCACGCCACGGCCCTGGCCTGCGCGGGGGTGGCGGCGGTCACGTTCGCCGCTCCCGCGTGGGCGCACACCGAGCTGGTCTCCGCCGCCCCCGGGCCGGGCGACGAGGTCGCCCCCGGTGTGGCGACCATCGCGTTGACGTTCGGCCCGCTGTCCGGCACCGGCGAACGGCGGATCACCGTCACCGGCCCCGACGACACCGCTGTCGCGGTGGGGGAGGCGGTCGTGGTCAACGCGAAGACCCTGTGCGCCGCCGTCGACCCGCTGACCACCGGCGTACACGCGCTCGACTACCAGGCGACGTCGGCCGACGGGCACGCGATCAGCGGCAAGTTCTACTTCGAGGTCGTCGCCGGCGGCACCGACAGCGCCGACCCGGCCGAGTGTGCCCGAGCGGTGCTGCCCGCACCGGGTGCTGCGGCGGCCGAGCCGGCCGGCTCCGGGCAGGCTGACCGAGGCGTCGGGCAGCTGCAGGCCGTGCTGATCGGGGTCGCGGCAGGCGGCAGCGGACTGCTCGTCATGCTGCTCGCCGGCTGGCTGCTCCGCCGCCGGGCCGAGCGACGCCCGGCAGGCTGACCGACGACGTCACCCGTAGCCGGCCGGCCCCAGCCCGGCCTGCCGGGCTACGGGTGACGCCTGCCAGCCGGGCTCAGCCCGTGCGGTCGCGCAGCAGCGCCACCGCCTCGTCGGCGCGACCCTGCCGAGCCAGCAGGGTCACCAACAGACCCACCCCGTGCCAGTCGTCGGCGCCCACCCCGGCCTGCAGCAACGCGATCGCCTCGTTGACGTCGCCCCGCCCGGCAAGCACCGTCGCCAGCTCGGTCCGAGCCGACGGCTCGCCCTTGTCCGCCGCCAGCCGCCAGAAGTGCTCCGCCTCGGCCTGCTCACCCTGGGCGTACAGCAGGGTCGCCAGCCGCGACGCCGCATGCCAGTCGCCGCTGGCCGCCAGGGTCCGCAGCTGGTCCAAATGCCCCCGGTCGGCGAGCAGATCGACCAGAATGCGCCCGGCCGGCGACTCACCGGCCGCCGCCAGGTCCCGCAGGTATCCGGTCGGGTCGGGCAACGCCTCCATGCCCGGTGACTCCGGTCCGGCCGCCCGGCTGCCACCGAACTCCCGCTGCAGCTGGTCGTCGAGGTCGTCGGCGAGGCGGAGCATCGCCCGGATCGCCAGCAGCAGCTGGGTGGGCTGGAAGTCGACACCGAAGACCGGGATCGACGCCCACACCGTGTCGCCGGTGCAGTAGATCCGGCCGACCGGCATCGTCACGGTCAGCTCGGTCAACCGCCGCAGCAGCGCCTCGGACGGCTGCACCCCGGTCAGCAGCGGCGAGAAGACCTCCACCAGCGGTGGGTCCTCCTGCGCGCGTACCAGGATCATCGCCGAACCGGCGCGGATGCCGATGTCGCCGTCGGAGTCCAGCTGCAACTGGTCCACGGTGGTCCTCAGCAGCTCCGCGACGACCAGCTTGACCTGGCCGGTCAGCTTGTCCCCGGCGGACACCGCGCCGGCCGCAGCCCCGGTGACGGCACCGTCGGCGGGCGGGTCGACCGGCTGCCCGACCACCGGCCGGGCGGCGAGCGCCGCCGCCAGCCGGGTCCGCGCCGGCAGCGGCACCGACGTGGTGGTCTCGGCCGGACGGGCGGCCAGCGCCGCGACCAGCCGGGACAGGAAACCGTCACGGGCATTCATCGCCAGGCTCCCGTACAGGTGAATCCAGGTCGGCGGCGGGGCGGTGCGTGATCGACGGCGGCGGCGTGCCCCGGTCCACCACCCGGACCTGGTCGAACATCCGCGCGATGAACAGCGGCGCGGCGACGCCGAAGACGAACGTCGCGAACGCGGTGGTGGCCACCCCACCGGCCGCCGCTGCGGCGGCCAGCCCGGTGCCCGCGACGGCCCGCAACGTGACGGCGAAGATGATGATGGGCTGGTCCGCCCGGGTACGCCACGGCCACTGCCAACGCCCCTTCGACTCGGTGGTCGGGCGCATCATGGCGTAGAGATTGAGCGCTTCGGCGACCACGCTGCCGACCAGTCCCCACGTCGCTGCGATCCACAGAGGCACGTCCCCACTCTACTGATCGTGGTCGCCCGTTCACGTGCGGGGACCGACCTGATCGACCTCGCTACCGTGAGTCGACCGGTCACTCTCGCAACGGTAACCGAGCCGGGCAACGAACCCGGCGAACATCGATCCGGCCGCCGATGTACGTGCGGTGCTGCCGGCACCGGACGCCGCGGCGGCCGAGCCAGTTGGCCCGGCCGCCCCGTTACCGCTGTCTGTGCACGGCGTCGGTCAGTCGTCGGCGTCGCTGGTGCTCTTCGGACCCTGGTTCAGCAGTCCGCCGAGAGCGCTGACGCTGTCGGCGACCTGACCGGCGGGCACGGCCTTCGAGATGGCTTCGACGGCGATCTGCGCCATCTTCTGCATGTGCTCGGTTGCCGTCTTCATCGCGTCGCTGGCGCGTTGGGCGGCGGCCTGGTCGTTGCCGCCCGCCAACTCCAGGCCCTTGCTGAGAAGTTGGCTGATCTCGGACATCCCGCTCATGTCGCGGAACAGGTTGGCGGATGAAATGGTCCGCAGCGTCGCGTCCATTCCGGTGGGGGCGGGCAACGCCGGCACCACCTGGAGCTTGGCCTCGCTCGGGGCCAGGGCCGCCACCTTGACGTCGACGTCCCGCGCCCGACCGCCGGTGGCGACGGGGGCGATGTCGGTGGGCAGGATCGGGATCGGCGAGTCCTTCCAGTTCCAGAACCGGGTGAGGTCGATCTTCTCGGCGGAGTTGGACCGGCCCAGGACCGCCTCGGCGAAGACGCCGTTGGTGGCGATGCCGACGACACTCGTCACCTCGGGGCCGAGACTGCAGGGGTGTGGCCGGTTGGCCGCCCGGCGGGCGCTGACCCAGTCCAGGCGCTCCTCCTCGGTGGCGAAGTTCCACCGGAAACCGAGGTAGTTGCCGGTCACCGCGACCGGTTTTGGATCGAGCCGCACCCCGAGCGGCACCGTGTCGGCCTTGCCTCCCGGCGGGGTGTACGTGTAGTTGGCCAGGATGCGGCTGAGCGTCAACTCGTCGGCGTTGGCCCAGACCGCCTGGCTGTAGTGCCGGCGGTTGTCGTTGAGGTGGTCGAGGACGTCCTGCGACACCATTCCGCCGCGTACGTGGAACCCGAGCGCCGTGAGGTAGGTGCGGGTGGCGCCGGCCGCCTCCGACGGCTGGGTGACCAGCGTCGACCCGTGCAGGCCGCACAGGATGGCACCGCCGGTGTCCTCGGTGTAGTCCGCCGGGGTGGTCGAGCCGACCGCCGATCCGAAGTCGACCACGCCGGACTGCATGGTCAGCCGCATCCCGGTGAGGCAGCCGCTGCCGCCCGCGCTGTCGGTCCAGTAGCTCACCGACAGCAGCTTGTCGCCGGCGGCGAAGGTGTGGGTCTTGTCGGCGCTTCCGGAGCCACGCGTGTCGCCGCAGCGGAAGGTCTGGCCGGGCGTGCTGAGTGAGACGGCCTGAATGCCGGCGCTGTCCCACCAGACGTCGATCCTGGTGGCCGAGCCCGCCTCGGCTTTGGGCTGGTCGTCGACGGTGTACCGGATGCCGCGGTGGGCGTGCAGCAGACCGGCGGGCAACCGGTCGACCGGGGCACCGTTGGCCGTCTGCGGCGTCGTCCAGGTCGACGTGCCGGGCTTGACGACGAGCAGCGTGTTGTCCTCCGTGACGCCCCAGATAGCACCGTCCGGTGCCGCGACCATCCGGGCCAACCTGCTGGTGGCGGGCGTGCGCTTCTGCCAGCCCTGACTGCCGGGTTCGTCGGTGAGTTCCTCCGTCCTGCCGTCCGGAAATCGGCCCCAGAGTTTGTTTGCGCCGAGCACCACGATGTCCTTCATCCCACTGACCCTGAACTGGTCGGTCAGGGTGCCAGGCCCGGAAAGGCGGTAGGTCGTGTCGTCGGTGCCCAGCATGTACGCGCTGTCGTCCGGCCCGCAGGCGATGTGGTGCGCGGAGGAATTTGGCTGGTGAACCTTCCAGGTCGTTCCGTCGAACACCACGGAGTAGTCGTTCTCCACCTGTATCGCCCAGACCACGCTCCTGCCCGGCGCGATTGCCTTCAACCGGCCACTGGCCAGCCCGTTGGTCGGCATTGCGTCCCACTTCTTGGTGCCCGGGTTGTACCGGACCGGTGCGCTGTCGGACTTGCGTACGCCGTAGACGCCCATGCTCGACTCGGCTATGTCGATCAACTCCACGCCCTGGGTGGCCGGGGTGGTCGGTGCCTTGGCGGCCGGGCAGCCGTCGAGTTTGCGGACCGCGGCGCTGAACGGGTTCGCGCCGCGGATCTTCTTGGCCCATTCCTCGGGTGCCGCTGCGGCCAGCGCGTCCGAGTACCGCTTCAGGATGCTCTGCGTGAAGTGCAGCTCCTTGAGGGGGATGAACAGACACCGTTCCAGCTTGGTCGGCTTGGTGGTCACCTGGTAGATCTGGACGACTTCGTAGTACTGCACCGACATCGCGTGCATGTGGTTGTAGTTGGTGACCACCCGGGTGAGGACCTGCTCCTTCTCCGACTGTGAGGTCTCCCGTACCACGGTCATGTTCCGGCTGCGTGCTGCGGTCGCCAGCTGCTGGGTCCGCGCGTCGATCCGCTGGGCGGCCTCGGCGGCGACCTCCCGCTGCCCGGTCGAGCGGGCCACCGACGTGGCGACCCCCTTGTTCGTCGAGTGGCTCAGCGAGGCACCGATGCCGGCGCCGAAGAACGCGATGCCCGCGTTGATTCCCGCGCTCGTCGACGAGCTGGACTGGGACATGCTGGACGATCCGTGCTGTTCCTCCAGGGCGATGCTGCTGGCCAGCTCGCTGATCGACCGGTTCTGGTCGGTCGCGCTGGTCAGTACGTCGCTTTCGGTCGTTTTCTCCGCGCCGGTCCCGACTGTGCGGCGCTCCCAGTCGATGACCGCGACCTTCGTGCTCTCGCCGGGTGCCAGCGCGAGGCTGTGCAGGAGCCGGCCGAGTGTCACGCCCTTCACGGACCACGACTGCTCGGTGGTGACGATCATGCCTTGTGCCGGGCGATCGTAGAGCGGGAGATTCTCCTCCCCGAGGTCGATCGCGCCGGCCAACTCCGGGTACTGTTTCGCGCCCGGAATGTCGGTCAGTACGACGGTCTGGTACTGCACGATCTCCACCGGATGGTCGCCGCTGGCGGGCAACAGGTCCTTCGGGGTCGGCCCATCGAGTGTGGTCGGTGAAACCGTGGAGGTGGTGCTGGTCGGGGTCGCCGATCCGTTGGTGCCGGGACTCATCGAGTTCCTCTCCCTGTGGGGTTGGTGACAGTGGACTCACCAGATCTCGATGGTTCAGGCACCTCGAGAAGCTGTCAAGCAAACAATTGTGAGAAATGGTTTTCTGGCAGATCCGTGACAGTGTGGATGTCGTATTCCTTGAAGAACTGCACCGTCGGGGTCAATGCCTACATTCAGTCATATCGAGTGAGGTTTCCGGGAGGGTCTGAGCGGCCGTCGACGGCGGGAAGCTCGACCGGTCGCGACCGTGTGTCATAAGTCGACTACCAAGAGTGGCAACTGTGGTGGTTGGGGTCTGGTGCCTTGTCGAAGTGACACAACTCGGTGGCTCCGGGTACTGGCGCACCATGCGGGCGAAATGAGAATGTATGCGCCGCGACGCAGTGACAGGGCCAGGACGGGCTGTGAGCCGGAGGTGGGATGACCGATGTCCGACGAGGACACCCAGCAGGATCCGCCGCGCGTCGGGCGCTGGCTCGCGTCGCCCGAGGGCCAGCCGACGTCCGGCGGCGAGCTGCCCCGCCGGGCCGGCTCCGCCCCGCGTTGGCCACGGCCACCGGCGGACAGTCCACTCACTCTGGCCACCGCCCGGCTCGGCCAGGTCAGCTGGTCGGCGTCCTCGACGATCGACGGCGAAGTCACCGACGGCACATCGGCCGCCGACCGCCCTGCCGCCGACCGCCCTGCCGCCGACCGCCCTGCCCCGGGCGGCAGGGCATCGGGCGGCAGGGCGCCCGGCACCCACGCCCTACCCGCCGCGCCGGTCAGCCACGCCGACCGCTCGACGGGACCGCCGCGGCGTACCGCCATCGGCGCCGTCGCGGTCCTCACCGCCGCTGTCATCGCCGCGACCGTGGCCACCAACCGGGGTGCCCAGCAGGAGCCGATCCGGGGCGAGTTCGTCGCCGGAGCCCCGAGCGCCAGCACATCCGCCGCACCGCCGGCCGAAGAGCCGAGCGGCGAGCCGATCAGTGAGCCGAGCGAAGAGCCGACCGACCGGGCTGAGCAGGTTCGCCCGGTCGGCGACGGCGTACACACGGCCACGCCCGACACCGACGCACCCGGCGGCGGGCCGACCCCGGCCGCACCGGCCACCAACCCCCAGCCGGACCCGAAACCGACCGCCCCCGCGCACCTCACCCTGACCGTCGGCGGGACGTACGGGCTGGAGCCGGTCAACCTGCCCGGCCGCCGGGTGCGGCACTTCGAGTTCGAAGGCCGCGTCGACGTCGTCGACCAGCGCGGCAAGGCCGACGCCGCGTTCGTGGTCCGTCGCGGCCTGGCCAAGTCGAGCTGCATCTCCCTGGAGTCGGTCAACTTTCCCGGCTACTACCTGCGCCACCAGAACTTCCGCTTCTACCTGCACCGGATCGACGGCAGCGCCCTGTTCCGGGCCGACGCCACCTTCTGCCCGGTCGCCGGACTGACCGGACAGCACACCTCACTGCGCTCCTACAACTACCCGGACCGCTACCTGCACCACGACGGCAGATACCTGAAACTCTCCGAGATCGGCAGAGGCGCCAACGCGTCCTACGCCACCTTCATCGTCCGTACCCCGTTGTAGGCGGAATCGGCCGGGTGCCGGGGTCGCGGCGCATCGACCACAGCGGCGGCCCGCCGGGGGAGAGGTGCCGAGGGCCGGGCGTACGCCAACCGCGCACCGCCAGCAGGTCACGGGCGTACTCCTCGTCGGTGACGGTGTGCCCGACCAACCCGGCGGCGTCCAACGTGCGCTGATGGTGGTCGAGCAGCGCCGCGCCGATGCGGCGGCGGCGCAGCCACGGCGCCGCCGCCAGGTACACCAGCTCGTGGCCGACCACCGGCTCCGGCGCGGACCCGTCGGCCGGCCCGACAGTCGGCCCGGCCGACCGCACCGGCGACCGCGCCGACAGCCCGGCCGACGGGCCGACCGGCAGCCGCAACGCCGCCGCCCGGTGCTCGTCACGCACCGCCCGCAGGTGCGCGACCCGCCGCCGGTAGATGCCGGCCGCGCCGAGCACCTCCCGCTCGTGGTCGGTCACCGTCGTCAACCGCATCGGGTACGGCTGCCAAATGGCCACCCCTTCCCGGTTGCCGGCGACGTGCACGACGCCGTGGGTCAGCCCGTGTGTCAACTCGACGTCGAACAGCCGCAGGAACGTGGTGTACCGGTTGGACACGTCGGCGATCAGCCAGCCGGCCACCGGGTTGGTCACGAACGCCTCGGCGAGCAGCGCCGACAGCTCGGCGATGTCGGTGACGTCGGCGTCCCGGACGGTCATCTCGGATTCCATCGTGGTCTCTCCAGTAGGTTCGGAACGGGTGGCGGCCCGCGCCCAGCCGAGGAACCGGGCGTACGCCGCCGCCGGGGTCAGCCCCGGCAGGTCGAGGGCGGCCTCCGCGGACCGCTCGGCCACGTACATACACAGACCGATCCGGTCGTACGCGGCGACGAGTTGCGCCTTCGCCGGCTGACACGGCCACGGTGCCCGGCACACCCGGCAGCGCCACGACGGCCGTGCCGCCACGTGCTCGACGGTCACCGGCCGGCGGCCCGGGTCGCCGACCGCGCCCGGGGCGACCAGCGCCGCCCGGTCGTCGGCCGGATGTCGAAGGTGACGAACTGCCGGGAGCCGCAGTCGGGGCAGCGCAGTGTCTGCCCGCAGGCCGGGCACCAGCGCCGCCGCAGCCGGCACAGCAGCAGACCCGGCGGAATGCCGAGCACAAAGCCGGCGGCAATGAACGCGAGGGCGGTGGACATTCCATTTCCTCCCGGGCGAAGATCAATTAATCGTGCGGGCAGGAGTGCATGCGCCAGGCCCGCCGCAGCCGGTCACGGGGGTTTCCCGACTGCGGCGGGTGACTATGGACAGCACCGGCATCAGTTATCTAAGTTGGACCGCATGCATAAGACAAGGCGCGATGCGCCCTTATCGTCGTGGGCAACCCCTTGTCGAGGTCAATCATTTCAGTGCCGAGCGCCTTCACGATTATGAAGGCGCTCGTCAGTTGATTGTCCGCCACGTTGGTGACTACACTCACCACAGAGGATGAAGGGGGCGAGCGATTTGTCCGGCTCCATCGGCACAACCCTGCTCCGCCGACACATCGGCCGCTGGCTCACCGTGTTGCGGGAGGCTGCCGGCATCAGCCAGGACGCCGCAGCTCAAGCACTGCAACGCGGCTCCTCCACCATCTGGCGCATCGAGGCCGGCGACTCGCGGATCCGCTTCCGCGACGTCGACGTCGACGCCATGTGCACCCTCTACCGGGTCTCCCCGGAGACCCGCCACCGCCTGCTCACCATGACCAGGGAGACCCGCGACGCCCCGAGGCGTGCCTGGTGGCACGACTACACCGAATCGGCCCTACCCGCCTGGTTCGGCCTCTACGTCTCCCTCGAAGACAGCGCCGCCATGATCCGGCAGTACGAGCAGGAAGCCGTTCCCGGGCTTCTGCAAACGCGTGCCTACGCGGAGGCGATCACGCGCATGCCGGAGGGCGTTATCAGTGACGAGGAAATCGAGCGTCGAGTGAGCGTCCGACTCGAACGGCAGGCACTCCTATCAGCACCACGTCCACCGCATCTCCGTGTGATCCTCAACGAGGCGGTCCTGCGCCGGCCAGTCGGTGGTGTTGACGTGATGGTCGAGCAGTTGCAGCACATGCTCGACGTCACGGCGCGCTTCTCGGTATCGGTGCGTGTTCTGCCCTACTCGACCGGTGCGCACAGCGGGATGAACTCCGCCTTCAGCATCCTGACCTTTCCCAACGCACCACTGAGCCGAGATCCTGTCGAGCCGCCCATCGCGTACGTCGACACCCTGACCGGCGCGCTCTATCTGAACAAGCCCGACGAGATTCACGCCTACGAGACGGTCTGGGCGGATCTCGACCGGCGAGCCCTTGACGAAGCCTCGTCGAGGGAGATGATCAAGGAAGCATTGGAGGCATTTTCCAGTGGTCGACCTGGCCAGCGCCACGTGGCGCAAGAGTAGTCGTAGCGGCAACGTGGGCAACTGTGTCGAAGTAGCGACGAACCTGCCCGACGTCATCGCCGTACGGGACAGCAAGGACACGACCGGCCCGGTCCTGACCTTCGCCCCCGCCCAGTGGGCCACCTTCACCACCCACCTGCCCACGCCTGACGCCCGCTGAGACTGTTGGGGGCGGCTGGCTGTACCCGGCCAGCCGTCACCAAACGTGCAGTCTGGCGTCTGAAGTTGATCTAGGAACCTCCGGTGACCACGCTCCAAGCGGGGGGTTCCGAACCGCCAAACCTCTACGATTGGGACATAAACTGCTCGTGAGCACCGCGAAGCCAATCGTGATTGGTGAATACTTGCAGCTCGCGAGCCGCTGCGCCGGACCTCCGGGTCCGGCGAGGATCGCAACCCACACGTCGGCGGCCCGGTCTTCCACCGGCAACTGCTGCGCCGGACCTCCGGGTCCGGCGAGGATCGCAACGTGTTGCTGCTGGTCGTAGGACTGCCGATCGCGTTGGTGCTGCGCCGGACCTCCGGGTCCGGCGAGGATCGCAACCACCCAAGGGGCCCCGGGTGCTACGGCACAGCGTAGCGCTGCGCCGGACCTCCGGGTCCGGCGAGGATCGCAACGGCGCGAACGCCGTCAAGGGCAGCCAGGTCCGGCTGCTGCTGCGCCGGACCTCCGGGTCCGGCGAGGATCGCAACCGGTCCGGGTCGCACACCACGAACGGGCCGACGTGGCTGCTGCGCCGGACCTCCGGGTCCGGCGAGGATCGCAACCGCGTAGTCGTACGACTTGCCGCCGTTGCCGAGGCCGCTGCGCCGGACCTCCGGGTCCGGCGAGGATCGCAACGACGTCAGCCCATGGCCGGCGTCGACCTCGAACACCAGGCTGCGCCGGACCTCCGGGTCCGGCGAGGATCGCAACATCGTGCTGGTGCTGCTGGCCGTGGTGCTGATCCTGGCTGCGCCGGACCTCCGGGTCCGGCGAGGATCGCAACATCTCCACGTACGACCTGGACGACGTGGTCACCGCCTGCTGCGCCGGACCTCCGGGTCCGGCGAGGATCGCAACATGGGCCGAAGCGCGAAGGTCAACGTGCTCGCCATCGCTGCGCCGGACCTCCGGGTCCGGCGAGGATCGCAACCGTCAGGCGGCGGAGCTCATGTTGGCGGGTGTGGTTGCTGCGCCGGACCTCCGGGTCCGGCGAGGATCGCAACCTAGCCAAGGCGTGGCCGAAGCTAGAGAACCACCTGAGCTGCGCCGGACCTCCGGGTCCGGCGAGGATCGCAACACCACCGCCACCGACACGGAGGCCGGCCGGCTCAGCGCTGCGCCGGACCTCCGGGTCCGGCGAGGATCGCAACCTGCGGCTGTGGCACGAGGGCGAGAGCCCATCCCGGCTGCGCCGGACCTCCGGGTCCGGCGAGGATCGCAACGTCGGCGCCGCCCAGCAGGCGATGAAGGCCAGCGGCGTGCTGCGCCGGACCTCCGGGTCCGGCGAGGATCGCAACCATGGTGCGATGGGGGGCCTTTAGGGCTTCAGAGACCGCTGCGCCGGACCTCCGGGTCCGGCGAGGATCGCAACGACGATCGAGAGCACGCCATCCGAGTCGGGATCGAGCGAGCTGCGCCGGACCTCCGGGTCCGGCGAGGATCGCAACGGGGCAGTCATCGCCGCCGGACATGCCCTCCTCCCTGGCTGCGCCGGACCTCCGGGTCCGGCGAGGATCGCAACCGTCTCCAAGTCGCACAGAATGGATCGGACGATTTGGATGCTGCGCCGGACCTCCGGGTCCGGCGAGGATCGCAACCGGCCCTCGGTGGGGGTGCGTCGCCGCGACCGTGGTCGCTGCGCCGGACCTCCGGGTCCGGCGAGGATCGCAACGCCAGCCGGCGCGACTCCCCGTACGGGGTGGCCGGCGCTGCGCCGGACCTCCGGGTCCGGCGAGGATCGCAACCGGGTAATCAGATGCGTCCATGTCTCCGGTCCGATGAGCTGCGCCGGACCTCCGGGTCCGGCGGGGATCGCAACACATGCAACCAGCACCTAGCATGATCCAGTCAGTGGGTGCTGCGCCGGACCTCCGGGTCCGGCGAGGATCGCAACGCCGGCATACGCCTCCGCCAGCTGGACGCGGGCGGGCTGCGCCGGACCTCCGGGTCCGGCGAGGATCGCAACACCGCTCCGGGCGGCGGATCGGTGCACTACTCCAAGCTGCGCCGGACCTCCGGGTCCGGCGAGGATCGCAACGGGCGCGATCGCCTGAATCCCGTCGAGCACGGATGTCGCTGCGCCGGACCTCCGGGTCCGGCGAGGATCGCAACCCCGCGTCGCGGCCGAACAGCAGCGGTACGCCACCCGCTGCGCCGGACCTCCGGGTCCGGCGGGGATCGCAACTACGCGCATTAGCGCTGAATCATCCTGCGCGGAGGCTGCGTAGCGTGTCCAACGCGACACTCATCGACGTGGCCTGCGCTTCGCGCCGAGCCCTGGTCAGGGTCTACCTGCGCGGTTGCCTTACTCGGCTGCCGTCGGTCGCTAGACCTACCTGGCTGCCTACGTCCTCACTGTCCGCAGCGGCTAGTACGGCGTCCAGGAGGCCGGGGAAGCGGGTGTGCAGGTCCTCGCTGCGCAGGACGACGTAACACCGAGTGCCTTCCTGCCGGGTACGGGTAAGCCCTGCGTCCCGCAGCACCCGTAGGTGGTGGCTCAACGTCGACTTGGAGACCGGGACTCGCAGCGCTCCCCAGCCGCGTTCCTGGCCGTCGGATAGCAACCGGACCAGCCCAACCCGGATCGGGTCACTCAGTGCCGCCATCACCTCAGTGAGAACCATCTCCCCGGGATCCGGGTGCCGCGCTTCCTTCACCACGACATGGTAGCTTGTTCGACGTTCTACGAACATCGAATGAAGGGTGTGTGCTGATGGAATCCAATGTCAGCGGAAAGTTTGCGGACCGTGTTGCCATCGTTACCGGAGCGGGATCAGGAATCGGTCGCGCGACCGCGATCGCATTCGCCGAGGCCGGCGCGCACGTCCTCGGCGTCGGGCGCCGTCAAGACGCGCTGAACACCACCGCGCAGCAGCACCCACGCATCGCCGTGCTCCCCGCCGATATCCGCGCCGCACACGCACCCCAGGCAGTCATCGACGCCGCCGTTGACCGATGGGATCGGGTCGACGTACTGGTCAACAACGCCGGTGCCACGACGATCATGCCGCTGGCCGACGCAACTACGCACGGCATCGCCAACCTATTTGATCTTCACGTCACCGCGCCCAGCCTGCTCGCTCGCGCGGCCCTGCCCTACCTGCAGCAGACCCAGGGGTCGATCATCAACCTTTCCAGCACGTACGGGCACCGCCCGGCACCCGGCATCGCCCACTACGCCGCCTCCAAGGCCGCCCTGGAACAGCTCACCCGATGCTGGGCACTGGAACTAGCAGCCACAGGAATCCGAGTCAACGCCCTGGCCCCCGGCCCCACCGAGAGCGAGGCCCTGACCGCCGCCGGCCTCCCCGAACCGGTGCTCAACCAGATCAAGCAAGACGAGGCCGGACGGATCCCGCTCGGCCGTCGGGGAGAGCCCGACGAGGTCGCCACATGGGTCCTCCGCCTGGCTGACCCCGTCGCCACCTGGCTGACCGGACAGATCCTCACCATCGACGGTGGCCTCGAACTCACCTGACACCCGGACCAGCGCCGGTGACCCGCGCAAGTGCTCGTCGAATGCGTTGATTAGTGTGGACACTGCGCTGGGCCTCCGGGTCCGGCGAGGATCGCAACGCCGGACGTGAGCCCGTCAACCGCAGTCCGTACGCTTCAAGCTTCTGACTGATCTCGGCACGTACAGTCGAGCCGAGTCGCCCAGCGCCCTCGATGTCCCGCAGCACCTGTGCAGTCGTACCGATGACCCCGCCCTCATCAGCCACCCGCCGACGCAGTTCCTCATAGCTCGTGGGGCTCACTCTGCCGGCTGGTTCCGGCGAGCGCGTGGCGTTCGGCGGGTCTACTGCAGGTCGAAGTCGAACTCGACGGTGGCGACATCCTTGTCGAGCCGCAGCAGCCAGGACGCGCCGATCACCCCGGCACCGGCAGGTGGGTCGGCGACCGCTGGCTTGGCTCGGATGATCTGGCTGCGTCGGAGGGCGTCCGCAGCGCCGGCGCTGTCGCCGACCGCTGCGCACGCTCTGCTCAGGTTGTGTAGCACTGCTGCGAGGCTGGGGTCGGCGACGGCTGCCGTGTCCAGGATGGAAGCCGCGCGAGCGAGTAGGTCCTTTGCCTGTTCCGGCTCGCCCAACGCTTGGCGGACGGCGGCGAGGTCGTTGAGGATCACGGCAACGTCCGGGTGGGCGGCACCGAACGCCTTTTCGTAGATGCCAAGTGACTGCTCCAGCACCTGGCTTGCCTCCTCTGACCTGCCCAGTTCGTGCAGGATCACACCGTGGTTGATCAGGTCGGCGGCCAGGGCAGGATGCCGGGTGCCCAGAGTCTCGGTGTCGATCTCGACTGCCTGTTCGGCGCAGCGGCGGGCAGCAGCGAAGTTCCCCGCGTCGGCGTACGCGTTCGACAGGTTGTTCAGCGAGGTGGCGACGTCGGGGTGGCTGACCCCGAAATGGGCCCGCCGGATGTCGACAGCGCGTTCGTGCGCGTGAACTGCGCCGTCAGCGTCGCCGGCCTGCCGTTCCACGTTGCCGAGGTTGTTCAGCGTCGTCGCGCAGGCGGGGTGATCCCCGCCGAGCGCGCGCTCCAGGATCGTCAGCGCCCGGAGGTGGTAGTCCCGCGCCTTGCTGAGCGAACCTAGACGAGTAGTTCCGAAGTCAGGGGTCGATGTCCGGGCATGAGGAGAGGGCATCCAAGATCATGTTGTGACGCAAGACCTGGACACCCTCTTGACCGCACTGTACGTGAAGATCGACGACAGCATCCGCACGCCCCGGTGGCGCGGCAGACCACCACTGCTGACCGACTCCGAACTGGTCTGCCTGGCCGTGGCGCAGGTCCTGCTCGGCGCCCGTTCCGAAGCCCACTGGATCCGCTACGCCCGGGTCCACCTGGCCGGCATGTTCCCCTACCTACCGCAGCGGCCCGGCTACAACAAACGGCTCCGCGCCGCCCTCCCGCTGATCAAGAAGACGATCCGGAACCTGGCCCGCGACAGCGACTTCTGGTTCGACAACCACTGGATCGTCGACTCCACCCCGGTGCCGTGCGGCATGTCCCGCCCCACCGTGCAACGTTCGGACCTGGCCGGCTGGGCCGGATACGGCTACTGCGCCTCCCACTCCCGGTTCTTCTGGGGACTGCGCCTGTACCTGGTCTGCACCCCGACCGGGATGCCGATCCTGTGGGCCCTGGCGAACCCGAAGATCGGCGAGCGGGAGGTCCTCGCCGCGATGCTGGAGGTCGAGGCCGGTGTCGTCGCCGAACACGACGGCATCCTGTTGATCAGCGACAAGGGCTTCGCGTCCGGACCACTCGAGCGGGAACTCGCCGACCAGGGCATCACCCTGCTACGCCCGTCACGCAAGCGGGAGAAGGCCCGCTACGGCGAACCGATGCTCAAGAAGGTCCGGCAGCTGATCGAGTCGGTCAACGACACCCTCAAGGGCCAGCTTGATCTTGAGGAACACGGTGGGCGGACCTTCGTCGGCGTCGCCGTACGGGTGGCCCAGCGACTCCTCGCGATGGCCGCCGCGATCTGGCACAACAACAAGACCGGCGCACCCGTCACCCGGTCCCTGATCGCCTACGACCACTGACGGGACTTCGGAACAACTCGTCTAGGCCCCGCAGGACCGTACCGGCGGCGTTGAGGGTGACCGCCAACCGGGGATGATCCTGGCCGCGGTTGGCTTCCCCCAACTGGATGGCTTCATCGAGCGCGGCGAGCGCTTCCGGAAGTCGTCCGCTCGCCCGTAGCGCCATTCCGGTGCGGGTCAGGATCTCCGGCAGGTCGGGAGCGGCGAAGTCGTGCGGCCGGCGCAGAATGTCCGTGGCCGCGCCCAGGACGCCGAGGGCCTGCGCGTACTGCCCCTGGATTCGGAGATACTCGCCGACCCGGGCGTACAGCGAGACCACCTGGCGGAGCGCGACATTGTGCTCGGCGGCGTGTCTGGCGGCGGCGAGCGCGTGCGGGACGACAGTGTCACAGACCGGCCAGTTATCAGCTGCCGTGACATCGAGTGGCAGCGCGTGTTCGGCATAGATCGCTGCGATGCCCGCGCAGCGCCGACGGTCAGCGGCAGTCAGCGACTGCCGGGCCAACGTCTGCACCAGCCGGTGTACGGTCAGGCCGTCCGGGCTCGCCTGTAGCAGCGAGTACCGGCTGAGGATGCTGACCGCCTGGTTGTAGACGATCCGGTCGTCATGCAGGGGACGCAGCCGGCGTGGATGGTCCGGCGACCACCGCAGCATGGTGTGCGGGATACCCTCCGGGCTCAGGAAAGCGCAGAGGTTCAGCAACTCCTGCGCGATCGGCAACTCCTTGCGGATCGTCGCCACTGCCGTCAGCCAAGTGGACGCCACCGTGCGCGGATAGTTGGACAGCGAGCCGAGAGCCAGTACGTCGGCGGTGCGTGAACGCAGCAGATCCAGGTAGTCACGGATCGACGTCGAGGTCTCCTGCATGTAAGACGATGCCTGGTCGAGGGCCAGCGGCAGATCGCCGAGGAAGGCGGCGAGCGCGTCGGCGTCGTTGCGCTGGCCGGCCGGCGGCGCCAGAAACGCGACGGATTCCGACCGCTTCCACGGCGGCACGATGATGACGGCGGCGTTGCGCCAGTGCTGGTTCCTCGTGGTCACGAGGACGTGCCCGGACCGCCGCTGTGGCAGGTAGTCGTCGACCAGTTCCTCTGCTTCGGCGTTGTCGAAGACCAGCAGCCAGCTGTCGCGCTCCTCCAACCAGTGCCGGATGACGTCGACCTGCTGGGGCTGCGGACTCGCCGGATCGACCGGCAATCCGTGCGCGCCGGCCAGCCCGAGAAAGTCGTCGTCGAGCGTGACACGGTTCTCCGCCCGTAGCCACCAGACGACCGGGTACTCGGACCGGTAGTTCTCCACGTACGCGAGGGCGAGTTGGGTCTTGCCGACTCCGCCGAGCCCGGCTAGGGCCAACCGTCGCTGCTCGGTCAGCGACTCGTGCATCTCAGTGAGAAGCCCGGCCCGGCCGGTGAACCGAGGGGTGAGCTTCGGTCGTGGCGTGCTGGGCGGAAGCGGTACCCGGTCGGTCGCCATCGTCATCTCCTCCGCTGCAATGTCGCGTGTCGTCACGAACGCCGACGCCACCACGAGCGCGAGCCCCAACCCCGCGAGCAGCAACTGGCGTACCGGCGAGTCGACAACCGGGATGCGGACGCCGAGCATCTCCACCCCGCCGGCTGCGATCGCCGCTACGACGCAGACGATCCCGGATGCCGACAGCTGCGGGTCGAGCCGCCGCCCCGGGCGGACGCTCCAACGACGGCGTCTCATCGTGCCGCCCACCGCAGCGGGCCGTTCACCGGTCGATATCGTCGCGGGCCTCGGCCGATCTTGCTTCCAGTAACGCGATAACCTCGTCGAGCCGGCCCGCCTCGTTCAGCGCGGCCCGCCGGGATCGACGCGCGGTGTTGAGTCCGAAATCGAGGTACGCCGGCAGTAGGTGGGGCGCACGATCGCGCAGCGCCCGCAGGTGAGCCTCGATCGTTCCGACGTCCGCACGGCGTACCGGCCCGGTCAACGCCTGGTCGCCGTGCCGCAGGGCGTTTTCCATCGAGGCACGCACCAGCGGGGCCAGCACAAACCCGGGGTCCGGCACGCCGGCTGCCATCAGTGCCTCCATCGCCGCGGCCAGCAGGGTGATGAGGTTGTTCGCACCGAGGACCAGCGCGGCGTGGTAGAGGGTACGGTCCTCGTCGGCGATCCACACCGGAACGCCCCCCACATCGCGCACCAGTTCCTCGGCGAGCGGCCGGTCATGCGGTCGGGTGGTGACCGCGTACGCCAGACCGGCCAGATTGTCGGCATCGGTCGGGAGGCCAGGAAAGGTCATCGCCGGGTGGACGGCGAGCGGCACGGCACCGGCCTCGGTCGCCGGTGCGAGAACCGCCAAACCGCACGCACCGCTGACATGCAGCACGATCTGCCCCGGTTGGAGCAGGCCGCCATCCGCCAATTCGGCGGCGACCGATCCGATAGCGTCGTCGGTGACGGAGAGCAGGAGTATGCCGGCGCTCTTGGCAAGCGTGGGCACGTCCCGCAGCGGGGTGCCAGGAAGGACGTCGGCTGCCCGCTGGCGGGACGCCTCGGACCTCGCGTTGACCCCGACGAGCTCGTATCCGGCGCGGACCAGCGCCAGTCCGAGAGCGGTGCCGACCCGACCGGCACCGATGACACCGACCGGCCGGTCCATCATCGTCGGCACTTGCATCCCTCGCTTCGACCGAGTTCATGATCGGCGGCGAGTAGCCCCCGAGTTACATTCGGCAACACCGTACCGGACGTCGGTAGGGTGCGTCAGCGACCGCAGGTGGGGCGCTCGGATCAGGCGCCGGCGGTGCGGGATGCTGAAGATCCATCCCGCACCGCCGAAACCTCGACTCGTGAGCGCGGCCTACTTGTGGCGTCAGACTGGAACAGCGCGATGGGCTGCAGCGAGTCCACTGAACGGCCGGGCATGGTGGGTGAGTGGCTGACACTCACCCACCACCCCGGCAGTTGTTCGCTGAAACCGGAAACCGGGTCTTGACAGTGGATTGCTGCGGTGGCTTCATAGACCGGTCCTTTTTGTTCGGGCGGAATGTGAGAGATCTGTTCATGTCTGGGGAGCGGTCGCTGTGGGCGCACAGTCCGGGTAGGAACAGCGGTCGCTGGCATCGACTTGAAGATCATTTGCGGGGGACCGCCGAGCTGGCCAGGCGTTTCGCGTCGCCGTTCGGTGGTGGCGAGTTGGCGTACTGGCTGGGTGCGCTCCATGATGTCGGGAAAGCGTCCTGCGCCTGGCAGGATAAATTGAAGAATGTCGCCAACTCCGGTCAGCGGGTCGGCATCGATCACAAGTCGTTGGGGACCCGGATCGCGTATGAGCGCGGGCTCGGCGGCTATTCAGGGGCGATCTTCGGCCACCACGGCGGGTTGATCGACACCAACTCGTTGGGGAAGGCCCTCAAGCAGGGATTCAGCCGGGCGCAGGACGTCACCTCTGCCGAGGCCGAGCTGCCCCGGCTGCTGCCCGACCTGCCACCCGACCTGCGGCAGACCATCCCCGACGCGTGGCTGCAGGACCATCTTGTGGGGGAGATGGCGCTGCGGCTGTGCTACAGCGCCCTGGTCGACGCCGACGGTCTCGACACCGGCGCGCACTTCGACGGACTGGCCGCGCCCCGGGTCCGCACCGATGCCGACTTCGGCCACCTGTACAAGCTGTTCGAGCAGCGCCGCGCCGCCATGCTTGAGCATCGTCGAGCCACCATGCTCGCCGCCGGCAAGCCGTCGCCCGTGGACGACCTGCGCGAGCAGGTCTACGCCCAGTGCGTCAGCTTCGCCGACCAGCCGCCGGGGATCTACCGGCTGCCCGCGCCGACCGGGGCCGGCAAGACGCTCTGCGCCGCTGGGTTCGCGCTGCGGCACGCCGAGAAGAACCAGCAACGACGCGTCATCGTCGCTGTTCCGTTTCTGACCATCACTGGGCAGAACGCCGCCGTCTACCGTGGCATGCTCGACGAGCCCGGCGCCGAGCCGGTCGTCCTGGAACACCACAGCCAGGTCAACTTCGAGGACGCCGCCGCCGGCCGGTGGGGCCGACTCGCCGCCGAGAACTGGGACGCACCGTTCGTCGTGACCACCTTCGTCCGCCTCTTCGAGTCGCTGTTCGGCCGCCGGCCGTCCGCGATGCGCCGGGTGCACCGGCTCGCCGGATCGGTCATCGTCCTCGACGAGGTGCAGGCCCTGCCGCACGACATGCTCGTCCCGATCCTCGACGGGCTGCGGCTGCTGGTGCGGCACTTCGGCACCACCGTGCTGCTCTCCTCGGCCACCCAGCCCGAGTTCTGGTCGCTGCCGACCATGAACGGCGTCGACTACACCGACGTGCTGACCGACGTACCCGCCGTCGCCAACCAGCTCAAACGGGTCCGCTACGAATGGCGGCTCGACCCCGCCCCGACCCTCGCCGACATCGCCGACCAGGCCGCCGACGACGTCACCACCCCCGCCGGCCGGCCGCCCGCAGCGATGGTCGTCGTCAACACCACCGCCAACGCCCAGGCCGTCTTCGACACCTGGCGCGACAGCGGCGACCTCGACCACGCCCGGCACCTGTCCACCCGGATGTGCCCGGCGCACCGGCAGCGCGTACTCGAAGACGTCCGTGACCGGCTGACGAACGACGAGCCGGTCCTGCTGGTCTCCACCCAGCTCATCGAAGCCGGCGTCGACGTCGACTTCCCGACCGTCTACCGGGCGATGGCCCCCGCCGACTCGCTGCTGCAGGCCGCCGGCCGGGCCAACCGGGAAGGCCGCCTCGACCACGGCCGCGTCGTCATCTTCGCGCCCGCCGACGGCGGCGCTCCGGAGACGTACAAACGGCTCGTCGGCGCCGCGACCACCCACTTCGGACCCGGCCGCGCCGACCCCGACGACCCTGACGCACTCGCCGCCTACTACCGCTCCATCTACAGCACGCTCAACCTCAACGACCCGCAGCACATCGGCCAGCAGATCCAGCGGTCCCGGGCCGCCTGGGCGTATGAGACCGTCGCCGACGGGCCGCTCGACGACAGCGGACACCGTGACCGCAAGCGCGCCTTCCGCATCATCAGCGCCGACAGCATCTCGGTGGTCACCCCACAAGGCGCCGGTACGCCCGACGAACGCGCCCACGTCGAAGAACTCGTTCACCGGGTACGCACCGCACCCGTACCCGACATGCGTGACCTGCGCCGGTTGCAGCCCTACACCACCACCGTCCACCCGGGCGTGCCTCAGCGCGACGCCGGTGTGCGGGCCCTGATGCAGCCGATCCTCGGCTCGGACGTCCGAGTCGGCGCGCTCGTCGAATGGCGCGGCGACTACGACCCGCACACCGGCATGATCTTCGACCCGAAACTGGAGGACTTCATCCTGTGACCACGGAAGTCGTCAACGGGCTGGCCTTCCGCCGCAGCAAGGACGGCGACCTGCCGATCGCCGTCCAGGTCAGCGGCGACGCCGCCCTGTTCTCCCGCCCCGAGCTGAAAGTCGAACGGGTCACGTACCCGGTGATGACCCCCACGGCGGCCGTCGGTGTCCTCGAAGCGATCTACTGGAAGCCGGAGATCCGCTACGAGATCGTCGCCATCGAAGTGCTGAAACCGATCAAGCAGTTCACCATCCGCCGCAACGAAACCACCGACGTCGCCCCGCTCGCCGACGCCATCCGCGGCAAACGCCGAGTCGACACCGTCGCCCACCGCGACCAGCGCAACGCCGTCTGCCTGCGCGACGTCGCCTACCGCATCCACGCGCACCTGGTGCCCGCCGCCCACGCCGACAAACCCGCCGCCGCCTACCGCGACCAGCTGCGCCGCCGGGTCCGCCGAGGAGCCTGCTTCCAACAGCCCTACCTCGGTACGCGTGAATTCAGCGCCGACTTCAGCTGGCCCGACGACACCCCGCGCGACACCAGCGTCAACGAAGAAGTCGGCATCATGCTGCACACCATCCACCGCGACGGCAAAAACCAACCCCGGATGGAATGGTTCGCCGCCCGCGTCGTCGAAGGCGTCCTGCACGTCCCGCCACGCGGTATGGAAATGGCGCTGCCGTCCGCTGGCGGAGCCGCCTGATGCTGCTGCAACGCCTCGTCGAATTCGCCGCCACCAGCGACGACGTGCTTCCGCCCTTCTACGGCCGCAAACCCGTACGGCTGATCGTCGACATCGACCGGGACGGCGGCTACCGGGGGCAGACCGACACCGCCAGCGACGCCGCCGGTGCCCGGATCGGCATCGAACGGAGCGTGCCGGCCGTCACCCGTACCGTCGGGATCGCCCCCACCCTCGCCGTCGACAACGTCGAATACGCGCTCGGCTGGGTCGCCGACGGCGGCAAAGCCGACCGGATCGGCAAACAGCACGACGCGTTCGTCGAACTCATCCGCGACTGGGCCGAAGCCGAACCCGACGGACCCGGCCCGGCGGTCGCCGCCTTCTACCGCCGCCGCCAGCACCACAAGGTGCAGCAGCCGGACAAGTGGGGCCGGGCCGACATGGTCGGCATCCGGGTCGGCGGAGAGTTCGCCTTCGAGCACGACAGCGCGCGTCGCTACTGGGCGACCGTCGCCGCCGGCCGCAAAGGGCTCGGCCGGGCCGGCCGGTGCCTCGTCTGCGGCGAGGTGCGTGACCTGCTCAAGACCATCCCGCAGCAGATCCCGCAGCGGCTGCTGCCCGGCGCCACGCAGGGAGCGTCGCTGGTCAGCGTCAACGAAGCGGTGCACGGCTACGAGCTGACCAAGTTTCTCGGCAACACCCCGATCTGCGTCACCTGTGGACTGACGTTCATGTCGTCGCTGACCGTGCTGCTCAGCGACACCGACCACCATGCGAGCCTGCCCGGCCAGAACGCCCGGCTGACCTGGTGGGTGATCGGCGGGGCGTCGTTCGACCCGATGGGGCCGCTCGACCAGGAGGACGAGAAGTCCGCGCTGGACATGATCGTCAGCCCGACACGCGGCACCGAAGCCACCGTCGACGACCTGTCGAAATTCTGCTCGGTCACCGTCTCCGGCAACGTCGCCCGCGTCGTCGTCCGCGACTGGGTCGAAATGCCGCTGCCGGCGGTGAAAGCCAACCTCCGTCGCTGGATCGACGACCACAAGATCGCCGGCTGGGACGGCAAGCCGACCCTCGTCAAGCTCGTCCAGCTCACCCGGGTCGCCGGCCGGTGGCAGCCCGGCCGGGGCAGCGGCCCCGGCAGCTGGACCAAACTCGGCGCCCGAGGCGAGGACCGCCCCGGCGGCCTCTACCACGCGCTGTGGCGGTCAGCGGTCTTCGGTGCGCCACTGCCACCCAAGATCCTCGCTCACGTCATCGACCGCATCCGCACCGACGGCCGCGTCGACGCCGCCCGGGTCGCCCTGATCCGACTCGCCGTCCTGCGCCGCCCCGGGCTTCCTCCGTACCACGCAGAAAGGCTGACCCCGACGTTGAACGACGCCAACCGCGACCCCGCATACCTGTCCGGTCGCGCCTTCGCCGTGCTCGACGACCTGCAACAGGCCGTCTACCGCGCCGCGAACCAGCAGCTCAACACCACCTTCGCCGAACGCTACATGGGCCGGGCGATCACCAACCCGCAGGCGGTGCTGGTCAACGGCCGTCGCTCCGCAACCGCCTGGCTGCGACGGCTGCGCGGCCCGCTCGGCAAACCGGCCTGGGCCGGCGCGTACGCCAACCGACTCGACGACATCTTCGCGCAGATCGACGCCGACACCTCGATCCCCAGCTCCGCCATGCTGACGCAGAAAGCCGCGTTCGTCCTCGGCTACCACCACCAGCGCGCCGCGATGCGAGCCGAACGGATCGAAGCCGCCGCCAGCAAGAAGAACACCGACCTGCCACCCGCCGACCTGCCGCCCGGTGCGGACGGGACGCCGGCAGCTGACGCACCTGAAGGAGATGCCGCATGAGTGCCGCCCACCTCGACCCCGCCCGCCGTCACGACGTCGTGATGTTCTTCGATGTAACCGACGGCAACCCCAACGGCGACCCCGACGGCGGCAACCAGCCCCGCACCGACGACGAAACCGGCCAGGGTCTCGTCACCGACGTCGCCATCAAGCGCAAGATCCGGGACACGGTGGCCCTGATGCGCGGCGACGACCCCCGGTACGGCATCTTCGTCGAAGCCGGCCACGCCCTGAACACGCGCATCGAGGAAGGGCTCGCCGCCGCACCAGGGCGGGCGGACCAGGCGCAGCAGTGGCTCTGCGAGCACTACTTCGACATCCGCATGTTCGGCGCGGTGCTCAGCACCGGCGCCAAAGGCGGCGCCGGGCAGGTACGCGGTCCACTACAGGTCGGCTTCGCCCGCAGCATCGACCCGATCCTGCCGGCCGACCACGCCATCACCCGGGTCACCCAGACCCGCCAGGAAGACATCGACAAAGGCGAACGCACCGAGATGGGCTCGAAGTGGACCGTCCCGTACGGTCTCTACCGCGCACACGCCTTCTACTCCGCGCCGCGCGCCGCGAAGACCGGCGTCACCCCCGACGACCTCACCGCGCTCTGGCGGGCCATCGCCATGATGTTCGACCACGACCGGTCCGCCACCCGAGGCGAGATGAAGCTCTGCGGGCTGTGGATCTTCAGCCACCCCGACGCGCTGGGCGTCGCCCCCGCGGCCAGCCTCACCAAGCGGATCCAGGTCAGCCGGACCAACCCCGACAAGCCGGCCCGCCAACATCTCGACTACCAGCGGACCATCGCCGACACCCCGCTGCCCGATGGCGTCCAGGTCACCACCGAGGTGGACCTCTGGCTGTGACCGACCCGGTCGAGAGCGACAGCGGGATCCGCGAGGTCCCGCTGTCCGCCCTTGAGCACTATGCCTACTGTCACCGGCAGACCGCGCTCATCCACGTCGAACAGGTGTGGGACGAGAGCGCGGAAACGGTACGCGGAGACCTCAGCCACACCGCCGTCGACCTGCCCGGCGTCACCCGCCGGGCCGGCGCAACCGTCGTACGGTCACTGCCGGTCGGCAGCCAGACGTACGGGCTGCGCGGAGTCTGCGACGTCGTCGAGTTCACCGGACAGGTCGCCACACCGGTCGAATACAAAGTCGGCCGGTACCAGGCCGGGGGACCAGCCGAGCTGCAACTCGGCGGGCAGGCGCTGTGCCTCATCGACGCCGGGTTCGAAGTGCCGCTCGGCTACATCTACTCCGTCGCCGAACGCCGCCGCCACCCGGTCACCATCGACGACACACTGATCGAGCAGGTCATCGAAGCCGCCGGGGCGGTACGGCAAATCCTCGGCACGTCGAAACTCCCGCTCGCCCGCAACGACAAACGCTGCCGGCGGTGCTCCCTGCGCGACGCCTGCCTGCCCGAAGCCACCGACGGGCACAGCCGGCCACTACTCGACCTGTTCACCCCGCGACCACTCGGAACCTGGCGTGACTGAACTGCTGAACACTTTGTACATCCAGAGGCCGGGCACGAGCCTGCACTTCGACGGCGACACCCTGCGGGCCTTCCACCCCGACGACGAGCCGAAGACCCCGCCCAGACGGGTGCCACTCGTCCGCCTCGACCACCTCGTCGCCTTCGGCGGAGTCAACATCAGCCAGGAACTGCAGCTGCGCTGCGCCGCTGACGGCCGGTCCGTCACCTACCTCACCGGCAATGGGCGGTTCCTGATGCGTACGGTCGGGCCGGCCACCGGCAACCCGCTGCTGCGGCAAGCCCAGCACCGCGCCGCCGACGACACTCAACAGCGGGTGTCGATCTCAAAGGCCATGATCGCCGGGAAGATTCACAACAGCCGGCAGGTGCTGCTGCGTACCGCCCGGGACAGCTCCGGGTTCCGTCAGACCGCGCTGCGCGCCAGTGCCGACCTGATCGCCGAACGGCTGAACCTGCTGCGCGACGCCACCACCATCGACGAAGTGTTCGGCGTCGAAGGGATCACCGCCCGGGACTACTTCGCCGCCATGCCGCACCTGGTCACCAGAAGCAAAGAATGGAAGGTCGCCGGCCGCAACAAACGTCCGCCCACCGACCCGGTCAACTGCCTACTCTCCTTCCTCTACGGGATGCTGCGCGGCGCCGTGCACGGAGCGCTCGAGCAGGTCGGGCTCGACCCGTACATCGGGCTTCTGCACGGCGTACGGTCCGGCAAGCCGGCACTCGCGCTCGACCTGATGGAAGAGTTCCGTCCCCTGCTCGTGGACCGGCTGGTCTTCACCCTGCTCAACCGGCGCGAACTGAGCGACAAGGACTTCGATCACCTGCCGAACGGCGCGTACCAACTGACCGACGATGGGCGCAAGAAGGTGTTCACCGCCTGGGAGAAGAGCCGGCAGCGGGCCTGGCCGCACGCGTACCTGCGGCGTGACGTCGAAGGCGCACTGCTGCCGCTCGTACAGGCGCGGCTGCTCGCCCGGCACCTTCGCGGCGACCTGGCCGCGTACCAGCCGTGGACGGTCGCCTGAAATGGACCTGCTCGTGACGTACGACGTCGAGACCACCACCCCGGCTGGTGCCCGCCGGCTGCGCAAGGTGGCGAAGATCTGCGAGGGGTACGGGCACCGCGTCCAAAAGTCGGTGTTCGAAGTAGTGTGCCGGGACGCGGACAAGGTCAAGCTGGTCGCGGCCATCGAGGCGGTCATCGACCCGACCCGCGACAGCGTACGGATCTACCGCCTTCCCGCGATGGCGCTCGACGACGTCGAACATCTCGGACGTCCCCGTGGGCTCGATCCACGCGGCCCGTTCGTGATCTAGGAACCTCCGGTGAGCACGAAATCCCAGGAGGTTCCGAACCAGTACATCGGGCAAAATGCCCGTATCGGCTCGCCTGCTAATCGGAAGTCAAGCGATTTACTCCTATTTTCGCAGCTCGCGAGCCGCTGCACCGGGTCCCCGGACCCGGTGAGGATCGCAACCAGGGTTGAGGCGGTCGACCGTGGCGCGGTCGGTGTCGCTGCACCGGGTCCCCGGACCCTGTGAGGATCGCAACGAGGGATTCGCCGATGCACTGGTCGAGTGGAACCTCGCTGCACCGGGTCCCCGGACCCGGTGAGGATCGCAACCTTGGGATTCGGGATGGTGCGGATGGTTCGGGCGGCGGGCTGCACCGGGTCCCCGGACCCGGTGAGGATCGCAACTCCAGCCCGAACACGGTGCGGTGGTGCAAGCCGCCCTGCTGCACCGGGTCCCCGGACCCGGTGAGGATCGCAACCGCGAACACGCCGACCATCTGCCGCATCGCGGTGCGCGCTGCACCGGGTCCCCGGACCCGGTGAGGATCGCAACGAGCTGCCCGGTCGGATGTTGGAGGACGAGGGCATCGAGGCTGCACCGGGTCCCCGGACCCGGTGAGGATCGCAACCTGGCCGTGCCGGTCGACACCACGACGGCACCGACCGGTGGCTGCACCGGGTCCCCGGACCCGGTGAGGATCGCAACGCCCTCGTAGGTGTCGAGGCTGTAGGTGATGGTCAGCGGCTGCACCGGGTCCCCGGACCCGGTGAGGATCGCAACCTTCCTGGCGGCGGCTACCGCCCCGGGTGGTACGCAGGGCTGCACCGGGTCCCCGGACCCGGTGAGGATCGCAACCGGTGGGGCGACTACCAGCGGACCTGCCCGCCCGACCGCTGCACCGGGTCCCCGGACCCGGTGAGGATCGCAACCGGTGGGGCGACTACCAGCGGACCTGCCCGCCCGACCGCTGCACCGGGTCCCCGGACCCGGTGAGGATCGCAACGGGGCGATCAAGAGGCCCGGGTCGTCGCTGTGGTGGCGCTGCACCGGGTCCCCGGACCCGGTGAGGATCGCAACAGCGATCGGAACGGCATGCCGTACAGGGTCTGCCCGCTGCACCGGGTCCCCGGACCCGGTGAGGATCGCAACTCTTGGTTGTCGACGACGAAGCCGAGGAATCCGCGAGTGCTGCACCGGGTCCCCGGACCCGGTGAGGATCGCAACGACCGACGCGCTTCGGCGTGGTGCGGGCCGTTCACCCGGTGGGGTGGCTGCACCGGGTCCCCGGACCCGGTGAGGATCGCAACGCGCACCTGCACATCGGCCGGAGGCGGCTGCTGACCGAGCTGCACCGGGTTCCAGGACCCGGTGAGGATCGCAACGTGGGTCCGCCGCCCGGATTGGTTCGCTGCTCACGGCTGCACCGGGTCCCCGGACCCGGTGAGGATGCTGGCCACGCTGCTGCCGGCCCGCGCCGTCCGGCAAGGCTCGGTCCGTGGTGCCCTCGGCGGCCAGCGGGGCACGTCGAAGGTCGATGGCCTCGGCGCGGTGGCTGGGTTGGCGCTCCTTGTCGTGGGGGTGGTGGCGTTGCCGGCAACCCACAAGGGCGGCCGCAGATGCTTGCCGCTGGCGGCGTTGCGCTGTTGCTCGGCGTCGTCGCCAGCACGCCGGCGCTGGTGCGGATGAGCGGTCGAGTCGCTGGTCTGCTTCCCACGCCGTCACGGCTGGCGTTGCGCCATGCTGCCCGGCATCGGCTCCGTACGGCTGCGGCTGTTGCCCCGGTGACCGCCGCGGTCGCCGGCAGCGTCGCACTTGCCCTGGCGGGCGCGGCTCGCGGCGAAGTGACCCCGAGCCGACTCGACGCCCGTCCCGGCCAGGTGCTGGTCCCAATGGACGCGGCGGAGAAGCTGGGGCCGGACGGTCTGCGACGGGTCGCCGGTGCCCTGCCGAGCCGGGCCACGGTCAGGGTAGTCACCGCTACGGACCTGCAGGCCGGCCCGACCGCGACGGTGTCCGTCGCCGCCGGGCAGCGGGACGTGGCCGTCGGCGGGGCGGAGGTCATCCGGTTGGTGACCGGCCGGCCCGCCACCCGAACCGAGCAGGAGGCGCTCGACCGAGGTGACGCGGTCGCGTTCAACGACACACTGGTGACGCCCGATGGCCGTGTCGCGCTGTAGTCGGATGGCCAAGGGCTCACGTTGTTGCCAGCCGTTGTTGCCAGCCGATCGGAGTACTACACGAGGCTTCTCGGCCTGGTGATCGCGCCGGAGACCCCGCAGCGGATCGGCCTGGACACCAGGGTCCGGCTCGTTGTGGTGGACACGACGCAGATGCCGGATGAGCAGGAGCTGGCTGCGGCGAACTCGATCCTGCTCGCGGCGCAGCTCACCGCCGCCGAACCTGCGGAGTCGCCGGTCACCGTCGTGGCGAGCAGGTGGCGGTCGGACTGGCGTCGGTGGAGCTGCGGCCGGACTTGGCGACCATGGCTGCGGTCGGCGCGGCTCTCCGCGTCCGCCGACGCATCACGACAGCTCAGGCGTGGCTTATTGTCTGGGTCGGCACCGTGCTCGGCCTGCTTTCCGGGATCGGCCCGGCGGCGGCTTACATTGGTTTCAGCGCCGAGCTTCATTGGTACGTACCGTGGTTGGCGTTGCTGGCCATCGTGCTCGTGCCGCCTCTGCTTGCCGTGATCATGGCAGGGCGTGTCGTCCTCGGCCAGCAGGTGTCTCTGCTCAGCGGTCGAGATGGCTGGCTGTCTCGTCGATCAGCGCGTCCGCCAGGTCGTGTAGGAGCGTGACCGCCTCTGCGGTTTCCCCGGTGGGGGCTACCGCGCCCGCGTACACCATTAGCACCAGGTTTTCGTGGCGGATGAGGTGGGTGACGTCGAGCTGCGAGGCGGCGAAGTCGCCGAGGGTGAAGTCATCGGGATCCAGCACCAGTGCCGTCTGGAGCGATTTACCGCTGTCGCCCCACCAACCGGTCAGATCGGCGGTGGCGGGGTCCGGCCCGGTCTCCTCTGGTAGATCAATGTAGTTCGCGACTTCCTGATCGTAGGCCTGCACCGCGCCCGCCACGCCGTGGTAGACGCGGACCTGTATCGCGCCGGACGGCTGGAACTCGCCGAGTGCGGTGGCGAAGTGCTCGTCGGGTGCGATGGCGCCGAAGTCGCATCGCTCCCGCCAGTAGGTGCGTTCCGTGCGATAGTCCGAGCCGTCCTCATGGGAACGGGCGAGGTCCAGAGCAAACCGACCGAACACCGCCTCGAATTGCAGCCGGGAGCACAGGTCCTCAGGGATCTGCCCGTACCGTGGGTTCGATTCAGGCGGTGGTGTCGGGCCGCCAGCACCGCATCCGGCAGCGACGACCACGAGCGCCACTGCGACGATGCCGCGCCGGAGCCGACCGGTATGTAGACGCATGGCAGTCCTCCAGGGCCGTCGTGTCGAAATGCCGTCAGGGTAGGTAGAAATCGTTGCCGTCGACGCCGGACACGATGTTGGGCTCGACCGGGATGAGCCTGCCATCCCCGTCGCCGATTCGGAGCGAGTCGACGCGGTCGAGCGCTTCCTGGGTCACTTCCTGCAGGGCCGCGTGCTGATCGCTGTCATTCTCGACGATCTGCCCGATCGCGTCCGAGACCGAGTCGAGCAGGTCAGCGGCGGTGCTGCCCTGCAGATTCAGCGCCGCCCAGCCGCCATCTGGGATGGTGGTCGCGGCGATGCTCACGCCACCCGCGACAACGCCCGAACTCGCCACCCACAGGCCACCGACGGTCGCCGTCGCGCCACCGAGGATCCCGCCGAATACGGTCGCTGCACCGCCGGCGATGATCAGAATGTTGCGTAGCGACTCCTGCCGCGCCAGCTCCGCCATGCTCTGGGCAAGTTCCAGCTGTTCACGTAGCGCCTCACCGGTGTAGTGCACCACGTTCATGAGGCTGTGCTGAGTGGACTCGGCGATGGCCTTGGCGGCGGTGACGCCAGCGGCGAGCGCGGTGAGTAGCTGCTTCTGACTACGCAGAATGTGCTCGAACGGGTTGTAGAAGTTGGTGGCGAAGTTGTCGGCCGCCTCACCCTCCCAGTTTCCGAGGCTGTGGCTCAGCTTGCCGAAGTCGGCGCTGACCTCGTCTGCCAGCGCGTCGTGCGCGCTCAGGATCGGCTCGATGCACTGGCTCTCGTACCAGGCGCCAGCAGGCCAGGTATACGGCTTGACCCGGGTGGTGATGGCATCGACCTCGGTGGCCGCCCACGTCGCAGCCTCACGGGCCAACGTCCGAAGATGTTCCTCGACCTCATCCTTGCGGCTGTCGTGCCATGGCATGCGTACGTAGTCCGCCGGTACGTGGTAAATCTTCGTGAAGGGGAACGTGGGCCCGAAACGGACTTCGATGTAGTGCGTGCCGGGGCCGACCGGTGTCTGATGCCACCAGCTGGCTTTCTCTTCCTCCAGGAAGGCCATCGCGGTGTCGATGTAGCGGAGTTCGGCGAAGTAGCCCTGGATTTCCGAGAGCGTGCGGTAGAACTCCTGCGGGTCGTAGGTGATCGAAGGCTCGCTCATCAAACCTCCGTCACGATCGCGAGTAGGGGTCGGAGCAGGGCTCGGTCATCTCAAATACCACCGATTCGTCCGTCATGGGTCGGTCTGCTCGGCGGGGGATCGTGCACCCCGGGTAGTTCAGGGATGTGCGGCGGCGAGGTGCCGTACTCCTCGGCGTTGTCGTGCAGCAGCCGGGAGAATTCGTCTGCGGCCAGCTCGTCGGTGGCGGCGTACGAGTCGGCGATGTCCACGAGCGCCGCACCGACCTCCTGCATGCGCAGGCAGGTCTGACGGAACACGTCGTGCGCCTCGTCCCGCAACTCCATCAACCGCAGGTGCGCCGGATGCATTCCGAGCCCCGGTCGATCGAACTGCGTCTCCAACCCGTCGACGATGCTGTGCATCCGCCTCGTCAGCCTGGCGTAGACAGAGGCAATCTCCGGAAGCTCGTTCCGGCCGGCCCGGTACAGGTAGTACAGGTGCGCTCCGAGGCGTCGACCGGCACCGACATCACCGAGGCTGTTGTCGCCGGTGTAGTCCGGCCGCCAGTCTGGCTCGGTCGGGTCGGGCATCGCGGCCCTCCGCTCGATCGTTGCAAACAGTGACGGTCATGTTTATGCGATCTGTTGTAGCAGTGCCGCTCCACTGGATCGGTCCGGGGTCGGCTGGTTCGCGTGGTCCACATACCATCGACATATGCTCTCCGAGGAATCCGTCGTCACCGTGCCCGCGGATGCCGGTCCGGGGCCGGTGGCCGGCACCGACGTGGTCCTTCTGCCGCAGGGGTTCGACCACGGCACACCGGTCTACCCGGCGCACACGACCCAGTTGGTCGACCAGTTGACCGCGCAGGGGGTCACCGCGCGTACCTGGCATCCGGCGGCGGAGTTCGAGATCGTGTCCACCCGGGGCCCGGTTGCCGACACGTTGCTGCAGATCGCGGTCGGCATCGCGTCGTCGGCCGGCTGGTACGCGATCCAGTCGCTGCTGCGCAGCCGCTCCGGCCCGCTGCGGGTGATCGCCGTGTTTGAGCAGGACGGTCAGCGGCGGCGGGCGGAGCTGGCCGGCGACGCCGACGACGTGGTCCGTGCGCTGGAGACATTGGACCCGTTCGGGCCGGGACGGCTCGATTGATCCGGGGCGGGTCGGCCCGGTGCAGGCGGAACGGCCGGCCCGATGTTGGACCCGAGTGACGTCGAGCGGCGTGTGCCGTCCCCGCAGGGGGCGGAGCGTCGCCGGATCATCGCCGAGGTAGCCGGTCTGCTCGAGGAGTCGGACGTGGTCCGGGATCCGAGCAGCCGCCAGGTGCTGCTGCGGCTGGTCGAGGAGGCGTTCGGCGGGCCGCTGCGGCTGCGTGACCTGGCGGTGTTACGGCCGCAGTTGGTGGACCTGGTGACGGCCTGCATCGACCGTACCGGCGGGCTGCGGCTGCTCGCCGAGTGTCTCGACCTACTGGAGCCGGCCGGCGCGCGGACCCTGACCTTGCTCCAGCTGTCCGACGAGTGGCAGGTGTTCGAGCAGTTCGCCGATCACGATCTGGGTTGGCTGCGGGGTGACCTGTCCCAGTTGCGGGTGACGGCGCGGTGGCGTCGGTTCGTGGTCGAGTGCCGGCAGGAGCCGCCGCCGGAGCACTGCACCTCGCTGTGGCATCTGTTCGCCCATCTGGCGGTGGCGCCGTCGAGTGCTGGTTTGGCGGGCGACGGGACGGGGTTTGGCGGGGTGCCGCACTGGTTGCGGCTGCTCGGTCGGCTCGACGACAGTGTGCCGGCCGAGGCGCGGCAGCGGCTGCGCCAGCTGATTCGAACCCTGGCCGATGAGTGGGACGTGCCGGAGGACGCCCTCGTCGGGGTGGGTGGGACCCGCTTCGGCCGGTCGCCCGTCGCGGCGGTCGCCCCCGCCGCCACCGCCGCCACCGCCGCAGCCACCGCAGCCGTGGCGGACGGTGCCGTCGGCCCCGCGACGGCTTACCTGGTCATCCAGTTCGAGAAGTACGGCGGTGACGACGACACGTTCATCATGTCCCACTGGTATCAGTGGGCGTCGCCGACCTGGGCACCGGTGCGGGGTGAGCATCGCCGAGTGCGCTACGGCGACCTGGAGGCTGCGGTCGACGAGGTGCTGTCGGAGACGGAGCGGCGCTGGGCGCACCAGGCGGGGCCGGTGACGATCGAGATCGTCCTGCCGTGGCAGTTGCTCAACGAGCCGGTCGACACCTGGCGCAAGGAACTTCGGTCGCCGGTGCCGAGCCCGTTGGTGGTGGAGTATCCACTGGTGATCCGCTCGTTGGAGCGGCTGCGTTCCCCCGAGTGGCATCGGCGGTGGCGGGTGCGCTGGCGTGGCGTTGCTGCGGACGGCGGGTCTTCTCGGATATTCTGCGCCGCGCCTGATCAGGTCGACGCCCAACTGGAGGCGTTGCTGACGGGTGACGAGGCGGCGGTCGTTCTGGTGTTGAGCGATTCTCCGTTGCCGGACAGCGCGGCCGAGCGGCAACTGCTTGTCGGCGTACGGTCCGGTGTCCCAGCCATCGTCTGGCACCGCGATCCGGTGTTGGCCGTTGAGCTGTGCCGGGTGCTGCGATCGATGGTCGAGTCGGCGAATGGGTTCGCCGGGGGGATGGCGCAGCTGCCCATGCATGTCGCAAAGTTGAGGAAGTCGGCCTGGGGTGAGGATCCGTCTGCTTCGGGCCGGCACGTCGGGCACGGCTTTGTGATCTTGTGGGACGATCCGCTGCGGCAGCCCGGACAGCCTGGCTCAGCCGGCGACGACTTGGGAGAGGCCCGCGAATGAGCGGAGACGGTCACCGGGGGACGGTCGGCGGCACCATCCGCCCCGGTGGTGCTCCATGATGGATTCGTTGTCGTCGCGTGGGTCGGCCTTTGCGGTCCGTCCGACCCTGCCCGAGCCGGCCCGGCAGTTGGAGATCGCCGGTCGTCGTGAGGTCCTCGTCGTCATCGACGACGATCCGGTGATGGAGTTCTGGTCCGACGAGTTCGCCGACTTCCTGGCGATGCTGCGCGAGCAGGAGTGCTTCGCCTCGGTGTCGGTCCGGTCCGTGGTGGTCGCCGACGGCGCGGTGCGCTGGCGTGACGCCCCGCACGCCCCGCTGACCGTGCCGTCGGGTGACGGCGGGCCGCCGGTGGTCTTCCTGGTGACGCACGGCCGGTCGCCGGCCTGGACCACCGGGCTGATCTTCCCGGTGCTGGTCGGCTGGGCGGCGTTGGCGGCGTTGGCCGTGGTCAACGTGCTGCCGCAGCAGCACTGGTACGACCGGGGAATGGACACCGCCGAAGTGCTGTGGACCCCGGCCAGCGCCCGGCTACCGACCGCCGAGCGTCCATGGCGGATCAGCGTGCCGGACCCGTGGTCGGCGGCGGAGCCCGGCGGGCCGGAGCGGACCGCGGTGCCGGTGATCGAGCGCGGCGGCGACTGGCTGTCGCGGTGGGCTCGGCTGCTGGCCGGGGCGACGGCCGGCACAGTGCGGATGCCGGCGCTGCTGGTGAGTTTGTCGGATCGGGTTGCGGGATCGGGGCGGGTACCGCGTTGGTCGCGGTCGACGCTGCGGGCGAGCGAGCTGGTCGCCCGGTTCCGGGCCAAGGCGTCGCCCCGGGCGTTCGCGTTGGCGACCCGGCTCGCCGCCGCTCCGCTGACCTCGCGGATCATCCGGGCGGTGCAGCGGACCGCCGGGCGGCTCGACCCGGCGCATCTCACCGAGGTGCTGACCAGTGACCTGATGCGGCCGGTCCGACACGGCGGTGGCACGTCCGGCGATGACACCCGGCTGCGGTACGAGTTCCGCCACGGGGTTCGTGACCAGTTGCTGGCGTCGAGCTACCGGGACCGTATCATCGAGGTGCAGTACACGGTGGAGAGTGAGCTTGGCCGGGACATCGAGGCGGTGCGGAACCTGACCCGTCGGGTCCGCAGCCCCCGCCAGGCCACGTACCCCCGGGTGACCCCGGCGTCCGAGCCGTTTCTGCGGGTCGAGCTGGCGGTGCACGTGGCCTTGGGCGGCCCGAACCTGGTCGCCGCCGAACGGCTCGGTTGGGCGTTGGGTTCGCCGGTCCGGGCCCGCAGATCCCGCAATCCGGCGACAAATCCGCAAGCGAGTCATACAGGTATGGAGCCGACGATGTCTGACATAATGGCGTCGCCGGGAGCGCCCTTCCCGTTCGGCGCCCGGCAGCAGACGCCCCACCCCGGACCCGACCCAGAAGGGAGTGCGGTGTCTCCGACCGGCAGTGTCGTCCCGCCGACCACCGCTGTCCTGCGCACCCAGCGACGCGACCAGCAGCCGGCCGTCGTCGGCAACCTGCCGCCGCGCAACGCCAACTTCACCGGCCGGCGGGCGCTGCTCGACACGCTGCACCAGCGGCTGCGCGCCGGCACCACCGCGGTGCTGCCCGAGGCGGTGCACGGTGCCGGCGGCGTCGGCAAGTCCCAACTGGTCGTCGAGTACGTCTACCAGCACCAGCAGGACTTCGACCTGATCTGGTGGATCTCCGCCGAGCGTCCGGCGCAGATCCAGTCCGCACTCGCCGAGCTCGCCAGCCGGCTCGACCTGCAGGTGCCGGCGACAGCGAACACCGCCGTGCCGGCGGTGCTCGACGCGCTGCGCATCGGACGCCCGTACGCCAACTGGCTGCTGGTGTTCGACAACGCCGAGGACCCCGACGACGTGGAACGGTTCTTTCCCCGGGGTGGGCCGGGCAGCATCGTGGTCACCTCGCGCGACCCCCGGTGGGGCCAGATCGCCAGCGGCCTGCCGGTCGACGTGTTCGACCGGCAGGAGAGCATCGAGCTGCTCCGCCGCCGTGGCCCGGACCTTCTGGTCAGCGACGCGGAGCGGCTCGCCGCCGCGCTGGGTGACCTGCCGCTGGCCATCGAGCAGGCAGCGGCCTGGCGCGCGGAGACGACGATGACCGCCGACGAGTACCTGCAGCTGCTGCACGACAGCCAACCCGACGTCGACGACGTGACCGAGGTGGAGCAGGACTACCCGCCGCTGGTCGCTGCCGCCTGGCACATCTCCCTCAACGGGCTGCGGGAGCGGGACCCGTCGGCGCTGCGTCTGCTGCAGGTCTGCGCGTTCTTCGCGTCCGAGCCGATCGGTCGGTCGCTGCTGTCCAAGCCCCGGTTGCAGATCCACCCCGACCTGGATCCGCTGGTGCGCAGCCCGATCCGGCTCAAGCAGGCGATCCGGACCATCGGCCGGTTGTCGTTGGCCCGCATCGACCACCGGACCAACTCGTTGCAGATGCACCGGCTGGTCCAGCGGGTGCTGATCCACCAGATGAGCGAGCAGGACCGCAAGGACCTGCGGCACAGCGCCCACCTGCTGCTCGCCGGCAACGACCCGGACGAGCCGGACGACGCCGACCACTGGCCCCGCTACGCCGAGCTGTACCCGCACATCGTCGCGTCCGGCGCGGAGACCTGCCGTAACGAGCTGGTCCGGGACATGGTGCTCAACGAGGCGAAGTACCTGTGGCGTTGGGGCGACCACATCGGTGCCCGCGACCTCGCCCAGCGGGCGTACCGGTCGTGGATCGACCGGGGTGACGACACCGACCCGGACAGTCTGCGGATGGCGACCTGGCTCGGGTTCATGTACTTCGTCGTCGGCGACTACGCCGCCGCCGCGAAGTTGAACGCCCGGACGTTGCAGCTGTACCGGCAGACGGTCGGCGACATTGAGGAGGAGACGCTCGACGCGCTCGGTGCGGTCGCCGCCGACCATCGCGTCGCCGGTGACTTCGACGGGGCGTTGGAGCGGTCGATCACCGTCTACGAGCAGTCCAAGCGCAACTTCGGTGACGAGGAGCCGTTCACGCTGCGGGCCGCGCACAACCTCGCGGTCAGCATGCGGCTGTCCGGGCTGTTCGGTCGGGCGCTGCAGCTCGACGAGCAGACCTACGAACAGTTGGTGCACATCTACGGCACCGACCACCCGGTCAGCCTGAACACCCTCGGCGGTATCAACCTGGACCGGCGTGAGCTGGGGGACTACGTGACGGCACACGCCAGCCAGGAGAACCTGGTCGCCGACGCCCGCCGGGTGCTCAAGTACGACGACCATCCGGACCTGGTCCGGCAGAGTCACCAGCTGGCCGGCTTCCGGCGTAAGGCCGGCCAGCACCATGAGGCGCTGGACCTGTCCACCGACGCGCTGCGGCGGTTCCGCATCCGCTACGGCGACGACCACCCGGACAGTGTGCTGGCCAACCTGACCGTCTCGATCGACCTGCGGGTCACCGGCGACCTGCGGGCTGCGCGGCAGGCCGGTGAGGCCGCAGTGCAGGGTCTGCGGGCGCTCTACGGCGAGGACCACCCGCACACCGCGGGGGCGCAGGTCGACCTGGCGGTGACGTTGCGCCTGCTCGGTGAGCACGAGCAGGCCCGCGAGATGGCCGATGAGGGCTTGCGCCGGCTCACTCAGCGGCTCGGGGGCAGCCACGCCCTGGTGTTCGCCGCCCGGGTCAACCTGGCCAGCGCCTTGTACGAACTTGGTGAGTACGAGACGGCGCGGGCGCTCGACGCCGAGACGTTCGACAGCTGTACGGAGCAGCTCGGTCCGGGCCATCCGATCACCTTGGCCTGCGGGGTCAACCTCGCGATGGATCTGCGCGGGCTGGGCCAGGATTCCCAGGCGAGTCTGCTGTTCGACGACATCGTCGACCGGTTCCGGTCGACGTTCGGTGAGCTGCATCCGGCGACGGCGGCAGCGGCGGCCGGGGTGCGGGCCAACTGCGACATCGATCCGCTGCCGCTGTGACCTGCCCCGGCGAATTCGCTCCGGAACTGTACGGCCGGGCCCGGATTCAGTGGCGGGTCCGGTTCAGAAGCAGCCAGCCGGCCGGATCCGCCGGCCGGTGCGCGTCGGCGGGCAGTCCGGCACCGACCCAGGCCGCCAGCTCGACCGGATCGGGTACGTCGACCGGGGCGCCCCGGCGGGCGGCCTGCCGCAGCGTCTCCATCACCAGTTCCGGCCGGTGCAGCAGGGCCCGCACCGCCGGATGCGTCGACCCGTCCGGCCAGGTCAGTCCCAGCCCGATCCAGCTGTGCGCCGCCGTTGTCCCGGCCGCCAGATCGGCTGCCAGCTGCCGCAGGTAGCCGGCGCGGGCCCGGTCGGCGTCGCCGCCGACCAGTGCGACGTCGGCGGCGGTCGCGCCGGTGACCAGGCCGGTTACGGTGTCGGGGGCGGCGGTCAGTCGGTCGAAGCCGGCCGGGTCGGTCAGCCGGTGGCGGGTCAGCACCGCGCGGGCGTCGAACCAGGCCCGGTCGGGGCGGGTCAGCGTGGCCGGCCGGCCGTCCCGGGCGTCCGCCAGGCAGGCCGGCAACGGCCGTCGGCCGGCCCAGGCGGCGGCCAGCTCGGTCCGGGCGGCGGCGTCGAGCCGCAGGTTGTGCGCCCGCCACAGCGCCCGGTGGTCGACGGCCATCCGGTCGGCCAACCGTTGCGGGCCGGCCGGTACCTGCTCGGTCCCGAACGTGGCGACCGTGTCGTGCAGGATTTCGACGAACCGGGTGCCGTGCCCGGTCAGCCGGCCCGAGTCGAGCAGTGACCGCACCGCGTGCCGGGTCTGGCGACGCCAGAGCGCGAACTCGAAGTTGGCCAACGCGACCTGCCCGGCCGGGGCGTGCCGCCGGTGCACTCGCCAGAAGTCGGTGATCCCGGCGAACGCGTACACCCCCTGCAGCAGCCCGGCGACGGGGCGCGGGTCGTCGCGCCATGGTGCGTAGAACCGCCGGTCGGGATCGTCGTTCACCAGGGTCAGCAGATGGGCCAGCGCGCCCAGTTTGTGGTGCTGGATCTCGTGTACCAGCGTCATCGCCAGCTGGGTGGCGTCGTCCGGTTCGGACAGCAGGATGGTGCCGAAGGCTTCCGCGCCGGAGGCGGACAGTTGGCGGAACCGTTCCCGGGCCGGCAACGGCGCGACGGTCCGCAGGATCGCCGCGACCGTCCGGGCGCGCTGCGGCTGCTGCCGTACCAGCAGCTCCCAGGCCTGCTGGAGCTGGGCCTGCCAGCGGCGTACCTGGTCGGTGCTCAGCGGTGCCGGCGCTGCGGGTCCGCGCAGGTCCCGGTAGACGTCCCGATCGAGTAGTTCCACCCGCAGGTCGATCCCGCCAGCGGTGGCGACCAGCCGGACCGGCGGATGCCAGTGGGGGTCGCCGGGGCCGACCGGGTCGCCGCCGCCCGCGGTGACCGTGACCGTGCCGGCGGCTGCGACCACCTGTACCCGCTCGATCCGCGGGGGGAGTTCCACGGCGGCGACGGTGGGCAGCGCGAGGTGGCCGTGGCGGGCCGGGACCACCAGGTCGAAGCTGAGCCCGGCGCGGACCGCAGCGGCGGCGGCCAGCGAGTGCAGGTAGCCGACGTCGACCCAGAGCGGCGGATCGCCGGACCTTGCCGAGGTGAGCCGGCGCAGGGTGTGCGCCACCCAGATGCCGACCTGCGGTTGGGCGACGACCTCCTCGGTGGCGTCCGGGTCGGCGCGGTCGGCACGGACCAGCAGTTGCCACGCAGTGTCGACACCGGACAGCGGGCCGGCGGCGTCGGTACGGCGCGCGACGGCGTCCACCAGTGCGCGCAGCGCGGTCAGCCGCCAGCTACGTTCGGAGCCGCGCAGGGCTGCTGCGGTCCGTTCGTCGCCGCCGGTGGTGGCCAGCTGCCGGAAGTCGTCGACGGCGATTGCGTGGGTGGGTACCGCCGCCCGGCCCGTCAACCGATCCGGTCTTCCGCCAGGGGGTCGGCTCCGGTGGCCCGACTGGCGAACGATCCGCTGTAGCCGCTGATGCTGCCCTCGGCGTCGGCGATCCGCTGCCGTACCCGGACCATCGCGGCGGTCATGTCGGAGTCGTCGACGCCGCGCAGCGTCGCCACGTCCACCGTCGACAGATCGAGCATCTCGGACTCGATACCGGCCGGGGTGCTGTCCATCAGCGGTAGCCCTTCACGAAAGGTGACGGTCGATGTCCTCATCATCGCTTATCCCCGCACGGCAACGGAAGCGCCGGGGCGCATGCGTCACAGCGCCGACGTCGACCGGCGGTAGCTACCCGGCGAGCCGCCGGACCGTCTCGGCGAGGTGGTCGACGGCAGCGTCGTCGCTGGTGAAGAAGCGTACGGCGGCGACGAGTTCGGACAGTCCGGTGGCGTGGTGCAGGCAGCCTCGGACGGTGCTGACGGCGTCGATCCGGGTCGCCGGGTTGCGCCGGATCGAGGCGTACACCGACGGGGGCAGCAGAGACAGAATTTCCTCGCGGTCGTTCGGCCGGCGGAACTCCGCGATATCCAACAGCGCGTCCACCACCGCGCCGATCGCCGCCGTCGACGGCCGCACCGGCCTCTCGACGGGCTTGCGCGACCCGCCCGGGTCCGCCGCCAGCAGCAGACCTTCGTCGCCGGACGCGTCGCGGTACCACAGGTAGGTGGGGGTCTGCCCGGTCAGACCGTCGGCCCGTAGCGTGGTGAACCGGGCCCGCAGCCGCTCCGCGAGCCGTTGCGGGTCGGCCAGCGCCGTGAGGCCGTCGGCGTCCATCAACCGCAGCAGCTCCCGGCTGAACAGTCCGGTCCGCTGCCGGTCCAGGTTGGCGGCGGGCTGACCGACGGCGGCGGCGAACAGCACGTCCTGGCTGCGTCCGGCGACCGGGTCGCCGCTCGGGAAGGTCTCGTGCCCGTCGATCCGGCGCGGCCGGGCCGGGCCGTGCGTCTGGCAGACATCGACCAGCCACAGCTGCCGGTTCAGCACCGCGACGAGGTCCGAGGCGTACGTCGCCAGCAGCGAGTCCAGGTCGAGGTTGACGGCGTCGGCGTCGGTGGCGTCGGCGTAGTACAGCCGGCGTCGCCGACGCGGGTCGACGAAGCCGTGGCCGCCCCAGTAGACGTACAGTTCCCGCGCGGAGCTGGCAGGCAGCTCGCGCAGCAGCAGTTGGCGGACGGTGGCGCGGTCGGCGGGTCGCCGCCGTACCCCAGCCGGCAGGTCGTCGGCCGGGGGTGCCGGGTCGGTGAGCAGGTCCACGTTTCCGGTGGGTACGCCGTGGGCGACGAAGAACCGTGCGATCCGGACGGCGTCGTCGACCGGCCCGGTCAGGGTCCAGCCGTCGCCGGCCTGGTAGGCGCCGACGCCGACGGCGACCACGCGGACGTCGGGGCGCTGCGGCCCGGTCGTGGTCACCGTCCGACGGTACGGGTCGCCGACCCGGCTTGCGTCGTCTGGGGCCGCGTCACCGGCGGAGCGGGTGACGACTGCCCGGACATGTCGTTGGGCGACGTCGGCGAGACTTGTCGTAGACGGCGGCGAAGACCTCCCGGGCGGGATCCCGTAGCCAGTTGGCCGGCAGCAGCTCGACCGGCAGCTGTGGATCGAGGGTGGGGAACCGCCGGAAGGTGTCCATCACTTCGGGTCGTGCAGCGGCGCGAACCCCAGCCACCGGAGCTGGCCGCGCAGCGCCCGCCGTTGCGCGCTGTGCTCCTGCGGCAAGGTGAACGCGACCAGGGCCCACTGGCCGTCCCACGGCCGGGCCGTCGCGGTGGCGGTGAGGATCCAGTGTCCGCCGATCGCCAGGCTGGCGGCGGCGTGGGCGAGCCGGTACGAGCTGTGCCGACCGCGTCGACTGCCCTCGAGCACCTCATTGCGGGCGAGCCGGCTGATGGCGGTCCGGGCCCGGCGGGGGTGATGCCGGATTCGACGAGTAGCGCGACGATGGCGGCCGACGGCAGCCAGGCGCGGGTCCGCAGGGTGTAGTCGGCCAGCAGGGTCACCGCGAGGCACTGCGGCGAGTTGCCGGTCTGCCGTCGGGGCAGCCGCACCGGCCGGCCCGCCTCCTCCGGATAGATCTCCTCGATGCTGAACAGGCTCGTCAAGAGCGCTCCGGCGTGGCTCGGGGGCAGCGGTACCGACTGTAGACGGCGTGATTCCGATTTGCGCAGGTGACCTGGGTTGCCGGTTACCACCCGGACGTCGATGGTCCAGGTGACCAACTTCGGTAGCAGCCCGGGCGGAACCGACACCCTGGTGCCGTACTCGTTGCCGCAGCAGGCGGTCGACTTCCGGATCACCAACACCGGCTCCAGCGCCATCAACGGTGCCGCCTGCACAATCAGCTGGCCAGCGGCTGAACCACCGGTCCGGGCGGTCAGACAGGAGGGTCCCGGGGCCCGGCCGATCGGCGGGGCCCCGGGACCCTGTCCTGCAGTCGTCGACGTCGTCCGCCGGGTCGGTTTACTCGTAGTGGTAGGGCCAGTACATGTACCGGCCGCTGACCCGCTTCCTGCCGGCCAGTCGGGCGGCCAGGTGGCGCAGTGTCCGCATGGCTACCTCCTCGCTCAATCGAGGTGAGTGATTCTTACGACCTTTGCACACCGGATCTATGTACGCAACGGAATGTGATCACGACTTTCCGTCGACAAAACGCGCCAGCAGGCCGGCCGGTGCGAGCCGGCCGGCGAACCGCAGCCGGATGGCGGCGGCGTTCGACGACTCCACCGAACCGCGCTGGGCCAGCCGGGAGACGGTGAGGGTGAGCTGGCGCATGGTCAACGCCGTACCGATGCAGACCCGGGGCCCGGCGCCGAAGGGCAGGAACGCCGCCCCCGGTGCCGGCCGACCGGCCGCCCACCGGCCGGGGTCGAACTCGTCGGGCCGCTGCCACCACCGTGGATCCCGGTGGATGAGGTAGGCGCCGATCAGCACCTCGTCGCCGGGCCGCAGCGTCCACGGACCCAACCCGGTGGTCGTACGGGCGGTCCGCGTCATCAGCCACGCCGGCGGATACAGCCGCAGCGCCTCGTTGACCACGGCCTCGGCCAGCGGTAGCCGGGCCGCCGGCGGCGGGTCGCCGGACCCGGCCGGCCCGCCCGCCTCCGCCCGCAGCGCGGCGACAAGCTCCGGTCGGCCGGCGAGTTCCCAGACCAGCGAGGTCAGCGCGGCGGCCGGCACGCCGTGTCCGCCGAGCAGGACCGGGCGCAGCGTCGACACGACCGCCCGGTCCGGCATGGCCGGCCGGGCGGCCAGCAGCACGTCCAGCAGGTCCGGTGTGGACGTGCCGGCCTTGCTGGACGTGCCGGCCCGACGGCGTCGCACCACCGATAGCAGGGCGTCGGTGAACGCGCGGTGCGCGCGGAAGAACCGACGGTTGCGGCGCACCGGCAGCCAGGCCGCGAACCCGTACTTCGCGGTCTCGAACGGCGCGGTGGCGGCGACGCCCTCGGCGAGCAGCTCCGGGAACCCTGTGGCGTCCACGCCAAAGCAGTAATCGGCGATCGTCGCGGCGGCGTACCGTCGCATCATCGCCAGCACGTCGGTCTCCCGGCCGGCGGCCGCGTCGAGGGCCGCGTCGAGGATCTCGACGGTACGCCCGTCGAAGGCGGCGCTGGCCTGTCGGTCGAGACCGGCCCACGCGGCCCGACGCGCCGGCATCCAGGCCTCGGCCCGCTCGGCGGCCCGGTCGAGATCGGGCCGGGCGTCGAACGGGGCCAGCTCGGGCAGGAACGCGTTGCCCGGCCGGGTGAGCACATCGTTGGCCAGTTCCGGGTCGATCACGAACACGGTGCGCTCGTCGAAGGTGAACACATCGCCGTACTCGCGATGATTGCGCTGGATGAAGCCGATCCGGTCGGCCTCGTAGGCCGGGGTGTTGCCGGTGAGCCAGTGCCCGCGCGGCCCCGGTGGTCGGTCGCCCTGCTGCAGTGGTGCCATCTGCGGCTCCTAACCGCGTGCAGGACCCCGCTGCCGAGGTCCTGCCTTTGCTCCCGGTGTCCGACGGGCTCTACGCCTGGTGGTAGTACCACCAGTCGTACCGGACGCTGATCCGCCTCTTGCCCACCAGTCGGGCTGCCAGGTGCCGCAACGTCCGCATGTCCACCTCCTCGATCGGATTGAGTAGATGCTTCTTGATCGTGTCACCTGAGGACGCCGCACACAACGCCGTCACGGCGTAACTGTCTGTCCGACAGGAATGTGGCAGAGTCTGACGAGGAGGGTCCGACGGATCTGGCGGTGTCACGCGAAGTCGACCGGCGGATGGCGGCGGCCCGGGAATGGGACGACACCGTCGCCCAGGTCCGCAGACTGCCCGGCTTCGAGGACTTCCTGCTGCCGCCCCGGTTGTCCACCTTGCTGCCGACAACCGGCAGCGGACCGCGGTGATCAACGTCAGCCGGTGGCGGTGCGACGCGCTGATCGTCGAACCCGCCGGTGTACGGGTGGTCGAGCTGCCCCGGCTCACCGCACGGACCGTGGCCGAGCGGGCGGACGCCTACCTGACCAGCCTCGGCGTCGCCGAACGCGCCGCCCGGGAGTTCGACACCGTGCCGGCGCTGGCCGACGACGATACCCTCGGCGACGTGCTCGAATGGCTCTGGGACGACGTGGCCGGGCCGGTGCTCGACGCGCTCGGCCTGGCCGACACGCCACCGGCCGGCACGTCGTGGCCGCGGATATGGTGGTGCCCGACCGGGCCGCTGGCGCTGCTGCCGCTGCACGCCGCCGGCCACCACCGCGCCGCCGGTGGTCCGTTGACCGGCACGCCCCCGCGTACGGTCATCGACCGGGTGGTCTCCTCCTACACGCCGACGCTGCGGGTGCTGCGGGAAGCAGTCGAGGCCCGCCGGGACGGTCCGACCGACCCCCGGATGCTGGTCGTCGGGCTGCCACACACCCCCGGCCAGCCGCCGCTGCGCAACGTTGCCCGGGAACAGGTCGTGCTCGACCAGCTGCCCGGGCACAGCTGGGCGCACTTCGCCTGCCACGGCGACCAGAACCTGCAGCGGCCCTCCCGACGGCAATCTGCTGCTGCACGACGGCGCGCTCACCGTCACCGACCTCAGCCAGCAGCAGCACCAGGGCGAGTTCGCTCGCGGCCGACCGGTGGAATGCGTTCCGTGACGAGCATGCCCGGGACACCGCGCTGGAGGTGAGCATCCGGCTGCTGGCCGAATTGCCGCACTGGCACCGGGACCGGCCGGCGGCGCTAACCATGCACGCGCTGCGGTTGAAGTCGGTCGGCCGCATCGACGAAGCGGTCGGGCTCGGCGAGGCCGCCGTGCGGGCCGCCGATGTCGGCGCAGCTGCCGACCTGGTCATCTGGTTGAACAACCTTGTCAGCATCTACCGTCGTCGCTGGCGCCAGGACGGTGACGCCGCCGACCTCGACCGGGCGGTCGAGGCGGGGGAGCGCGGAACGCGGGTGCTGGCGCGGATGCCGTCGGAAGCCGCGTCCGCCGTGTCGGCAGCCTGGCTGCGGTACGGCCTGTCGCTGGCCCTGCGGGACCGTTACCGGCAGCGGCGCGGCCTCGACCCGGACTCGTGGGTGGGCCCGGAATCGGCCGCCTGGCGGCAGGTGCTACAGGACCCGTCGTCGCCGGTCGACCTGCTGGTCAGCTCCGCCGTGGAGTTGGCCGGCCTGCATGCCGGGCGGGGTGAGCTGGCCGCCGCCGACGGCTACCGGCTGGCTCTGGACCAGCTCCCCGGCTGAGCTGGCGTGGGCGCAGCCGCAGCGGCCAGGAGGACGCGCTGGCGCGTTGGCAACTGCTCGGCGCCGACGCGGCGGCGGTGGCGGTGGACGGCGGCGATCCGGGTGCCGGCGTCGTGTTGCTCGACCAGGCTCGAGGTGTGCTGTGGGGGCAGTTGCTCGACGACCGGTCCGCCGCGCGTCGGCTGCGGCAGGCCCATCCGGCGCTGGCCGACCGGTTGGCGGCGGCCGGCGCCGGCTTGGCTTCGGCCGGCGACCGGGATGGGCGGTGATCAGCCCACCCCGGCCGCCGGCCGGCGGTGTCCTCAGTGGTGGTGGTGCAGTGGCCGGGTGACCGCGGCGAAGGCGTCGACGATGCCGTGGCCGTAGAAGCCGTTGAAGCTGGTGCTGCCGTCGCAGTAGGCGTCCCATTCGGGGGACCGGCCCTCATTGGCGTAGGAGACCAGGCGCGGCTCGGGGCAGGCCGTGTCGGCCGCGGTCCGGTACAGGTGCCGTTCCACCTTGTCCGGGTCCAGGGTCAGCCCGCCCCGGTGGCCGTCGCGCTTGCCGTACCGGCTGACGATCAGCGCGGCCACCCCGGAGACGTGCGGCGACGCCATCGAGGTGCCCTGCAGGTACGTGTAGTAGCCGCACACCCCGGCCGACGTGCACTCCTTGAACACGTACGACTCGGCGTCCGGCACGATGTTGCCGTCGGCGTCGACCGCGCCCTCTTCCTGCAGCACGTGCAGCGGGTACGACGACAGGATGGTGTTGTCGTAGGTCCGGTGGGTCGGCGTGCCGTAGCCGTCGCGGAACCAGCCACCGGGCGCGGCGACCGAGATCTCCTCAGTGCCGTAGTTGGAGTAGTCCGCCTTGGCCTTTGACGGGCCGAGCGCCGACACACCGATCACGTGCGCGCCTTCGACCGGCAGGTCCCAGCAGGTGTCGTTGTCGATGGTGCGCAGCCGGGGGGTGCCGCCGTAGTTGGGGCTGGACGAGTCCGGGCGGGGGTCGCCCAGGTCCTCGTGGTTGTTGCCGAGCGAGCCGACCAGGGTGACGCCCCGCTTGTGCGCGTACCGCAGTGCCCGGTTGACCGCCTCGATGGTGGCTCGCTGCGACGCCTGCTCCTCGGCGGAGTCGGCCGGGTTGTCCAGGCAGTTGTACAGCCACGGGTCGATGTAGAACGACATGTTGACCACGTCGATGCCGGCGTCACCGGCGTAGACCAGGGCGTTGACCACCGAGTCGAGGAAGAAGTAGCCGGAGTCCTGGCCGCCCTTGAGTGCCACCAGCGTGACGTTGGGGGCGACGCCGGACAGGCCGAAGCGGTTGGCGGCGGCGCCGATGGTGCCGGCGACGTGGGTGCCGTGGCCGCTGTCGTCCCGATCGACCGGGTCCAGGCAGGACTCCACCTCACACGGGCCGTCGATGTCGGGGATGTCGGGGGCGAAGTTGCGCGACAGCGAGTAGCTGAAGTTGGGCTTGAGGTCCGGGTGCTGCCCGTCGACGCCGGTGTCCAGGATGCCGACGGTGACCCGCCGGTCGCCCGGCTCGACCCGGCGTGACTTGTCCGCCCGCATCATCGGCAGGCCCCACAGCTTGTCGTCCAGCGGGTCCATCCGGGTGCCGCGCCGCCCGGCCGCCCCGGCGGATGCCGCGCCGGCGATGCGGTGCTCCTGCTCCACCGCGTCGAAGCGCTGGCGTGGCGCGTACCCGATGGCCCGCTTCTCTGCGGCGCCGAGCAGCGCGGGAGCGGCGGCGACCTTGGCGGCGAACTCGGCGTCGTCGGTGACGACCTGGTACATGCCCACGTCGGCGGTGCTGCCGGTGACGGTGCCGCCGGCAGTCTCGATGGCCGCCATCGCCTCGGCGGCGCCGGTGCCGGCCTCAGCGACCACCGTGTACTCGGTGACGTCACCTGCGGCGTCGGGGGCGGCGGCGGCCGGTCTGGCCGGTACGGCGCCCAGCAGGGCCAGCGCGGTCGCGGTCGCGACGGCGCCGGCGGTGAAGCGTCTGCTCACCACATCATCCCTTTCTTGGAGTGTGCCGGTTTCACAATGCAGTTGGACGGCGACTCTTCGCGGTCCTGGGAGGTACTGTACCGCCGGTTGATCTCGAGGCGGACCGCCAGTTCGGTCCGGAGTGCTCTGCTGGATCCTCGCTGGACACCAGGGGGGAGGTGCGCCGCCACGCCTTTCCAGTCTACAGTGGCTCGAACAAACTGCTTGTCCTAACCCTGGCGGCTCGGCTCGCGGCCGCGGATCCTGATCGAAGAGTCGACAAGGGGCGCGGCGTTCGGGGCCGCCGGAGCCACACTGTTCGTGGCGATTCTGATGGTGATGTTCGGCCGCGACCCGGCCTGGCACATGGCACCGGCCGGCTACCTGATCGCGGTGCCGGCCGGCGCGGTCATGCTGCTGATGCAGGGCCAGGTCATGACGGACACGACGCAGGGGGACCGGCCGTCCGGGGTGCTGCGCAACGACCGCAGGGCCGCACTGGTGAGCATGGCGTTCAGCGCGATCGTGACCGGCGTGCTCGCCGGGCTCGTGCTCAAGCTCGTGGTCAGACCCGCCGACAATCCGCCCGTAATGGCCACGGCCTTCACGCTCGGCGTCGGTGCGGCGATCGTGCGAGGTGCCCGAGCGGCCTGGCTGCACTTCACGATCGCACGTATCTGGCTGGCTGCGCGCAGCCCGCTGCCGTGGCAACTGACACGTTTCCTCGATCAGGCGTACGAGTCACGACACAAGGGACTACGTCGGGTGGGCGGTGTGTACGAGTTTCGGCACCGGTTGCTGCGGGAGCGTCTGGCCCACCGCTGGGAGAACGAGCATCCCGAGCCCGTACGCCGTGACGGGCGCCGTCGATGGTGGGTGGCCATGACGGCCGGCTGCGCCCTGGTGGTGACCGCGGGCGCGGTCGGAGCCACCGCCGGTCCGACCCGGACCACGCCCACCGTCGCGTGTGACGCGGTGGCCGCCCACCGGCCGGTCGAAGCCCCCGTGCCGGTCGCGCTGCACCGCACCGGCTGTGTCCTGCGAGCGACGACGGACGTGATCACCAACTATCGCGACAAGATCGACGCCGACACCGGCGAGCCTGGCCATGGCAGCACCGGGCGGCTGGTCGGCCCGGTCCGCGATGGTGGCCTGGCCGACCTCATCGTCGAGTGCCACCGGATCCGCAGCGCGTCGGACACGCCCTCGTTCGCGCTCGTGCGGGCTGGCCGGCCGGGCGGCTACCAGGCGTGCCGGACGTTTCAGCAGCGACCGGGCCGGTTGGTGGCCACGATCTGGCACAGCGAGATCCGCCGCGGCGACCAGCTGTGCGTGCTGACCGACGAGCGGCGTACCGCGCTGATCCAGGTCGTCGAACCGCCGACTCCGCCCCGACCCCGGATGGTGGTCGACGTCACGGTCTGGGCGGACCGGTGAGGCCCGGGCGACCTACCTCTGCGGGCACCGCGGGTGGCCTCGTCGTCGCGCCGGAGCAGCGCCGGTTCAGTGCGTCTTGCCGAGTCGCCAGTAGCCGGTGAAGCTGATCCGGCGCTTCGGGACACCGATTTCCACCAGATGACGGCGGGCCCCGGCGGGCAGGGCCTGTTCGCCGGCGAAGTAGGCGGACACGGTGGTCGGACTGTCGGTCGTCCAGGCCTGCACCGCGGCGAGCGCGAGGCTGCCCGGCCGGGCCTCGGTCGGGCGGGGCAACCAACGGACCTCGAACCCGGCGGGCGCGTCGACCGGCTGGGTGTCAGCGGGGTCGGGGATCTCGACCACGGCCAGACCGGTGGCGTCGCGTGGTAGATCCCGCAGGATGCCGACGATCGCCGGCAGCGCGGTCTCGTCGCCGGCCAGCAGGTGGAACGTGGTGTCGGGGGCGAATTCGTAGCCGCGGCCCTGGTCGAGCAGAGCGACCGTGTCACCGGCCCTGGTGCGTTGCACCCACCGGCTGGCGACCCCTTCGTCGCCGTGTACGACGAAGTCGATGTCGAGTTCGCGGGCCTGCGGCCGGAACGCGCGGACCGTGTAGTTGCGCAGGTGTGGGCGGGTCGCCGACGGGATCCGCAGGTACTTCAGGTAGCCGATGGTGTCGGCCCGGTTGGGCAGGTCGAAGGTGGTCTCACCGTGTTCCTGCGGCAGGAAAAGCCGGAACCAGTGGTCGAAGCCGTGGTCGGGCAGGCGCTGCAACTGGTCGCCGCCGAGGGTGACCCGGATGAAGTTCGGGCTGATCCGTTCGGTGCCGACGACGTTCACCACACACAGCGTGGTGTGCTTCTTGGCGTCCTTGAAGCTCATCGCTCTCCATAAGTCGCGCGGGAGCGCGCCCGGCCGAGCGGCAGCGGCCGGTGCAGCTGGCGTGGCCACGGACTCCCGGAGTGGTCAGGTTTGGCTAACCTTAGTTGGTGGTGCTGGTGTCCGGAAGGCCGACCCGCAGCGAGCGTCGGGGCACCGTGTTCCGCCGGGTGGCGAACTGCGGGCCGCCCACCCACCGGGTGAACGGCCCGCACCACGCCGAAGCGCGTCGGTCACTGGGTGAGCTCGGCGACCTCCTCGGCGGTCAGCCGACCCCGCGACGGCGTCGCCGCCGTGGACCGGGCGGCGCTGGCCGCCCCGGCCGGTGCCGGGGCGACCGCCGGTGGGTCGGCCGGTCGCCGCCAGTGCCAGTCGGTGACCGCCTGGTACGCGGCGGCCACCGACAGCAGACGGTCCTCGGCGTACGGCTGCCCGCCGAGGATGGTGCCGATCGGCACCCCGCCACCGGAGAAGCCGATCGGGAACGCGATCTCCGGCAGCCCGACGATGTCGAACGGCACCGGGCTGGTCTGCACCACCACGTCGCAGCTGCTGAAGATCTGGTCCAGGATTCGGTCCAGCAGCAGCAGCTTGGCGCGCTGGCCGGTGACCCAGCCGTTGGCGCCCAGCAGCGCACCCTGCAGCCAACTGGTCACCGACACCCCGAAGCCACGCAGGTCGGTGCGCAGGTACGGCATGAACGGCTCGCTGCGCTCCGGCAGCCGTACGTTGTTGAACGCGCCTCCGGTGAGCAGGCTCCACTCGTCCGGCAACGGCACCTCAACCAGCTCGCACTCCGGGATGGCGGCCATCTCGGCGAGGAACGCGCGGCGGGCGGCCGCCGTCTCCGAGCTGCCGTCGGCGTAGCCAGGCAGCACCCCGATCCGGGTCTTCCACCGCATCCGAAGGTTGTCGCCGTCGTAGCGGGGCGTCGCCGCGTTGATCAGGTTCGGCACCGGCGGCAGGCCCTGGCTGCGCGGGTCGGCCGGGTCCGGCCCGGCCATCGCCATCAGCATGATCGCCGCGTCCTTGGCATCCCGGGCGAGCGGGCCGGGGTGGTCACGGGTGTAGGTGAGCGGGACGATCCCGGCCAGCGACACCCGGCCCATCGTCGGTTTGATGCCGGTGAGGTTCTGGGCGTTGGACGGCGAGGTGATCGAGCCACCGGTCTGGGTGCCGATCCCCGAGCTCGCCAGCCGGCCGGCGACGGCGGTCGCGGTGCCGGTCGACGATCCGCCCGGGTTGGTCGACGGGTTCGTCGGCGTCCAGGCGTTGACGGTGGTGACCTGACCATTGGGCAGGGTCGCCCGGGTGGTGGCCAGCGGACCCATCTGGGTCTTGCCGAGCACGATGCCGCCCTGCACGACCAGCTTGGCGACCGAGGTGGCGTCGTACGGTGGGACGAAGTCCTGGAACAGGTACGAGTTCGCGGTGGTGGGCACGCCCTCGGTGAAGTAGTTGTCCTTGATGGCCAGCGGGATGCCGTGCAACGGCCCCCGGTGCGGTCGGTTGGCCCACTGCCGGGCGGCCTTGACCGCCGCCTCCGCGAGCACCACGTTGAACGCCTGGTACGTCGAGTCGTACGCGGTGATCCGGTCCAGATAGGCCTGCACCAGCTCGACCGGCACGATCTTGTTGTGCCGGATCATCCAGGCGGCTTCCGAGATGGTCCATTCGGTCGGGTCGGACATGGCCGACTCGCGTGGTTTGTTGTACGCGGCCCCCCGGTCCAGCTCCGGGTTGAATTTCACGGCCGGGGCGCTGGTGCCGCTCGGCGCGGCCGAGGCGAGCCCGGCCAGGCCGGGCAGCGCCACGGTGCCGACGGTGGCGGTGGCGGCAAGCGCGGCGGTGCGGGCCAGGAACGCGCGGCGGTCGAGGAGCCGGTCGAGCGGCAGTTGTACGTCTGTGGATGAGTCTGTCATGGCGTCCTCTGTTGTCATCGGGGCTTGCGCCATTCGGTGCTGATCGACGGGTAGAGGACCGGTGCGGGCTGCTGGGACAGCGCCATGGCGGTCGCCGGGTCGTCGGCGTCCGGGGTCGGCATCTGGTACGCGGCGAGGGTCGGCACCGTACTGCGCATGAAGGACCGCAGCGAGGCGAGGACCGAGTCGCGGCCGGGAGAGCCGGTGACCGGGTCGGCGGTGGTGCCGGCCGGCAGCTGGTCGAGGTCGATGCCGAGCGAGGCGAGTTGGGCGACGATGAACGTGTTCAACTCGTCGTCGGTCGGAGGGGTGGGGGCCATGGAACCTCCTGGCGGTGAAGCGGTGGCCACAATCTCCGGCCGGTTGATGTCGGCACCGTGACGCAGCTGTCACGTGATCATGAATCCGTGCAGCTCAGGCCAGGTGGCAGGTCATTGGGTCGGCCGTGGTACGGATCGCCAGCTGATTCCGTCGACGGTGACCGAGCCGGGCGCGCCGGGCTGCCCGGCGGAGACCCACAGCAGCCCCGGCAGGGCACCGAGCTCGCCGTACGGGCCGGCGGTGCCGGCCGTGAAGGTCGTGCCGTCGTCGTCGCTGGTCCACGTCGGCGCCGTGTGCCGGCCGATGCCGCCCACCAGCAGCCGGCCGTCGTCGCCGACGGTGAGCGCGCTCTGGCCCAGCCGGGGCAGCGGGGCGGCCAGGTCCTGCCAGCTGCGTGCACCGTCGGTGGTACGCCACAGCACCGGCCGGGCGGCCGACGAGCCGGTCCCGCCCGCGTCGATCGGGTCGAACAGGACGAACGCCTGCCGGGCGTCGCGGGCCGCGAGGCCGGCGACCAGGGCGCCGGCCGGTCCGGCGGTGGTCCGCCAGCTGGCGCCTCGGTCGGTGCTGACCGCGGTCACGGTGCCCGGCCCGGTTCCGGCCTGCCCGGCGGTCCAGATCGCCCCGTCTGGGGCCACGTACACCCGCCCGCCGACCGTGGGCGGGTCGGCCAGCCGGTACACCGTGCCGTCGACCGGGTCGACCGCGACCGGCGGGCGCAGGTCGGCGCAGGGGGTCAGACAGTCGACCGGCTGCGCTCCGGGTGGGAACGCGGTGACGGTGCGGGTCGTCGCGGTGGCGTCCCGCCAGGTCCGGCCGGCGTCGATGGACACGTGATCGGTGACGCCGACGCCGACCAGGAAGACGTCCGGGGTGAGGCTGAACGCCACCGCCCGGGACACCGGGTGGCTGGCCGCGTCGTGCAGGCAGTCCGCCGTGGTGTCCGGTCCGTTCAGCGGCAGCCACGTCGATCCGGCGTCGTCACTGCGAGTGAACCGGAACCGGCAGTCGTCGCCGGGGCCGTCGACACCCACCACGGTCCGGTCGTCCCACACGGTGATCCGCAGCGGGCCGGACGGCACAGGGCTGTCGGACCGGTGGCGGCCCACCGTCGCGGCCAGGCCCGGCGCGACCAGCGCCACCAGCAGCAGGCCGAGCGCGGCGGCGACGATCATGGTCCGCCGCCGGCGTCGGGCCCGCGCCCGGAGCCGGTCCAGCGCCGGCTGGATCACCGCTTCGCTGATTCGCTCCCGGTCGAAAATGGTCAGCCGCAGGTCAGGCATGGCTGCTCCGGGTGTGACTGGTCGACGTGTCGACGAGCAGGCCGGCGAGGGCCGTCCGGCCCCGGGATAGTCGGGACTTGACGGTGCCTTCAGTCACGCCGAGCGCGTCGGCGACCTCGGCGACCGGCAGGTCGGCCAGGTAGTGCAGGGCGATCGCGTGTCGTTGACCAGCCGGCAGTTGGCGTAGCGCCCGCATCAGCGCGACGTGCTCGGCCGAGCTGTCGGCGATCAACCGTTCAGTGTCGACCGGGGCGGCCAGCCGGGGCAGCAGCCGGGCGAGAACGGCCCGGCGGCGGTGCCGGCTGCGGGCGACGTTGACCGCCACCCGGCGTAGCCACGCCTCCGGGTTGTCCAGCTCCGCGAAGCGGTGCGGAGCGAGCAGGGCGCGGACGAACGCCTCCTGCACTGTCTCCTGTGCCTCGCCCAGGTCGCCGGTGACGGCGTACAGCTGCACGACGAGCCGCCGGTAGCTGCCGGCGTACACCTGGCCGATGACGTCGTCAGGGCGCGCCGGGCCGCCGCCGTCGGCGTCCGGCGGGGATTCTCCCATGCAGTGCCCGACTCCCCGGCGGTCCGGAAGGTTCCATTGGTCGCCCGGTGGGCGGTCAGCCGGTGTCACCGCTCGGGGCCGCCGGTGCCGGATGGCAGCCGGGCGGGTCCTCCGGCTGCGCCCGGCCGCAGTAGAAGACCTCATGCGGTTCCCGGTCGACCTGCGGCACGCTGGCCACGTACATCAGCGACAGTCGCTTCTCCACCGGCTCGCCGGTGTCGGCCGAGAACCGGGTCGGCCCGGTCACCCCCGGGTACGCCGCCGCGGCATTCTGCCGCAGTACCTCGGTGAAGACCGCGACCGGGCTGACCGCCCGCGCGTCCCACGGCCGGGAGCCGACGTTCAGCCGGGCCGCGAGCTGCTCCACCGCCGCGATCAGCATCATCGTCGCGTCGTAGGCCAGCGCCACCCGTTCGCCGACCGGCGGACCGGAGCCGTCCACGCACCGCCGCTCGCCGAGCAGGTCGTCGCGGCGGATCAGGTCGAGGAACCGGCGGCGTGACTCGTCGGCGACCGCGTCGGCCACCAGCCTGGTGCACATCGCCAACGCGGCCTTCGACACGTACGTCACCGGCAGGTTGCCCGGCGCGTTCGCCCGCAGCTGGTGATTGGCCAGGTACCGGTTGACCGAGTCGTCGGCCACCAGGTGCAGCGGGGGATTGTTCCGGCAGCCCCGTAGCGCCTCCAGGAACTCGTCGAACTCCGAGTACCGGCCGGCGAAGAAGAGCAAACCGGGGTAGCCGCATTCGTGACCGAGCGAGTCGCCGACCCGGAACGGCCGCGCGGTGGCCTGCTCGCCGAGCCGGTCGGTCAGGCCGGTGACCAGCGTGTTGACGTACAGGTCGTCGGCGAGTGGGCTGTTGTCGCCGGTGGTGTAGTAGATGTGCGCCTCGGACAGGTCGAGCACCCGGGTGGCGTACGCCGACACCAGCTCGGCCTGGTCGGCGTTGGGCGGGACCATCTGCAGGTACAGCCGCGAGTTGCGGTGCAGCCCGTCGGCGGACAGCGTCGGAGCGACCGCCGGCAGCCCCACCTCGTTGAGTCGCCGCAGCGCCCGTGCCGTGGTGGTGCGGCTCTCCACCAGGCCGACCACGCCGACCACCGTCGGATCCCGGCGGGCCAGCCCGGCCAGCAGCTCCACCGTCCGCTCCGCGTGTCGCATCTGCTTGCCACCGTTGGCCACCACGATGCGCAGCAGCGCTTGGCCGTCGGTGCTCGCCGACGCCTTCATCCGGGCATACTGGGCGACCGCCATCCCTTCCAGCTCTTCGCGTTCGGAGACGTAGGAAACCTCCCGGGGACCGGTCCGCTGGCCGGTCATGATGCCCAGATAGACCAGCGTCATCAGCGGGCGTCGGCGCTGGCTGCTCCGCCAGACCTGCATGACCTCCTCGTTCTGCCGGAAAATGCGTTCCTGTACCCCGCGCAGCGCCTCCTGGCCCGGGTCGTGGTTGAACACGTACGCCGGATTGTCGCTGTAGCCGATGCACTCCCCGTCGATCAGTCGCAGCGAGATCTCGCCCTGCCCCGGGTGCGGCAGACAACCGGGACCCCACCGCCCGCCGGCCCAGAACAGCCCACCGGCGAGCAGGGCCAGGACCACGGCGGCGGCGACGGTACGCCGGGCCCACCACGGTGGCGCGGGCGGTGCCAGATCGGTGGCGGTCGGGTGTCCGTACCGGTCGTCGGGGTCGGCGGTCGCCGCCAGCGGCAGCATCCACGCGTCGGCGCGGCGCAGCCGCCGCTGCTCCGGCAGGGCCTCGCGCCACTCGTCGAGTCCGATGTCCACCTCGGTCAGCCGGATCGGGGTCGCGGCACCGGGTACCGGTGTGTAGCCTTCGGCCGCGGTGGCCAGGATCAGCAGGGGGTCCCACCGGCCGGTCTCGTTGCGGACATCGTTGACCAGCCGCAGCAGGGCGTGCCCGGCGTTGTCCGGGGCGACGTCGCGCAGCAGCAGCACCGGGTAGGCGGTGCGCTGCCAGCCGTTCGGTGACCAGACGCGGCGCAGGTGTCCGGCGCGCAGGTCCTCCAGGAAGGCGTGCACCAGCAGCTTGCGCACCTGCCCGGGCTGTTCCCCGGTACGCAGGTCGGTGGTGAGTCGTTCGGCGAAGCCGACGAAGGTGCCGCTCTGTCGTGGCGCGAGGTACTGCTGGCGCATGAACCAGCGGTACCGGCCGCCGATCACCGGTAGCCGCCCGGACAACGCGGCCCGGAAGACCACGTCCGGGACCGCCCGCAGGACCAGCCAGAGCAGCAGCCGGTACGCGGTGGCGAACATGGTCTCGGCGTCCGAGGCGCCGCTCAGGTTCTCGGTGGCGGGCCGGCGGCGCCAGTCGCGCAGCATCTGGGTGAGCCGGGCCCGGCGTTCGGAGACCTCGACGTCGGCCAGCCGCTGGTCCATCAGCCAACGGGCCAGCGGATAGTGGCGGAAGGTGAACGGCTCACCGCCGAACGCGTCGAGAGCGAGCTGGTGGTGCATCGCGTCGAGTATCGGGCGGATCCCGGCTGCGTCGGGGAATTCGGCGGCGTCGACGTCGACGTGCGGCACTCGACGGCGGGCCGGCCGGCGCAGCCGGCGCAGCACCCCGGCGTGCACCTCGGACCCGGCGGCGCCAACGGCCACGACGACCGGCAGGTCGTGCTCGCCGCGCCGGGGCCGGCGCAGCAGCCGGCCGACGAGGGTCAGCAACTCGGCCACGCCCCGGGAGACGAGCCGGTCACGTGCCCGGTCAGCACCGGCCTCCATGGTCACCTCGGCACTCCGATCCTGCAGTTGAGCGGACGGTCCATCCAGTGTCGGTCAGGCTGCCACCCGCCGATTCTGCGGACCGGACGATTAGGGCAGAATGCCCGGCGGTCTGACGGGAATCTGTCAGGTCCGCCGGCCAGTTAGGAACGATGATCCGCTGTCCCGGGCCGCGCCCGGTAGGAAGGTGAATGCGGATAAGACCGGCGTGGATGATTAAGGTGGATCTTCGACTGTCCCGGGCGGACATCATCCGGAAATCTCCGCCAGTACTATCACTGACATGTCACGTCGAGAACAGCTCGCGGACCCGACGGCCGCCCAGGAACTGGGCGGGGTGGCCGACGGGGTGCGGCCGGGGACGCAGGATCCCGGATCGGTAGTGGACTCCGCCGCCGCGCCACCGCGTCGCCGTCGCCGCGGGTTGCGGGTCGTTCTGACGGTGCTCGTGGTCCTGGCGCTACTCGGTGGCGGTGGGCTGCTCGCCGGTGGGCTCTACCTGCGGTCGATCGAGTCCGGGATCGAGCGGGTGGAGGCGTTCGTGGACGTGCCGGAGGAGTTCCGGCCGGAAAAGGTGACCACCGCCACGAACATTCTCATCCTCGGCAGCGATACCCGGGACCCGCAGAGCACGTCGGGCTCCCGCAGCGACACGATCATCCTGGCGCACATCGCGGCGGACCGGCAGAGTGCCCAGTTGATCTCCATTCCCCGGGACACCTGGGTCTTCGTGCCGGAAAACCAGGAAGGAACACGCGGTGGACGGGAAGCGAAGATCAACGCCGCGTACGCCTGGGGTGGTATTCCACTGATGGTGCAGACCGTCGAGGAGTTCACCGGAGTGCGGGTGGACAACGTCGCCCTGGTGGACTTCGCCGGATTCCGGGAGATCGTCGACGCGCTCGGCGGGGTCGAGATCGACGTCGAGGAGGCGTTCACCTCCAACCATTCCCTCAACCCTGACAACCGACGGTCGTTCGCCGCCGGCCCTCAGACGATGGACGGCGCGGCGGCCCTCGACTACGCCCGCGAGCGGTACGCCTTCGCCGATGGTGACTTCGCCCGGATCCGCCACCAGCAGCAGGTCATCAAGGCCATCCTGGAGAAGGCGGCATCCGGTGGGGTGCTGTCCAGCCCGGCCACGCTGAACTCGTTCGTCCGGGCCACCGCCGACGCGGTGGCGGTCGACGAGACGTTGTCCCTGATCGACTTCGGCATGGATCTGCGACACCTGCGCGGCGACGACCTCACCTTTGTCACCAGCCCGACCGAGGGCACCGGGCGGGTCGGTGACGAGAGCGTGGTGTTCGCCGACACCGAGGCGGCCGACTCCTTCTACGACGCGGTCCGTCGCGACGCGGTCGACGAGATTCTCGCCGCGGCGCAGTGACCTCCGGTACCGACCACCAGCCCCGAGCCATCGAACCGGGAAGGCATGGCCAAGTCGTGGAAGCCCCGTTGCTGCCGCTGGTGCCCCGGCCACGGCCGGACGAGGGGCCGGACCCGTCGGCTGGCGCCACCGCGGTCCTGCCGTACGCTGGTTCGCGGGCATCGAGCCGCACTCGGCCGCTACGGGCCTGGATGATCGCCGCGCCGGTGGACCTCGCCGCGTTGCTCGCTCCGCTGCTGATCTCCGACCGTTACTGGCGTGGCACCCTGTTCATGGCGGCGTTGACCATCGCAGTCTTCGCGTTCAGCGGGCTCTACCGGGCCAGACGCCATGTCAGCTTCCTCGACGAACTGCCGACACTGTGCGGACGCCTGCTCACCGCGTCCGGCACCGTCGCGATAATCGCCGGGTTGCGGCACGACTCGGTGGAGTACGTGGCCGACCTGATGCGGGGGATCGCCGTGTCGGCCGTGCTGCTGATCATCGGACGCTCGGTCACCCGGGCGGTGGTGGTGTTCGCCCGCCGTCGCCGCTGGGTCGAACACAACGCCCTGATCCTGGGCAGCGGTCCGGTCGCGGCCGAGCTGGCCCGGCTGATGCGCCGCTACCCCAGCTACGGCCTGCGGTTCGCCGGCTGCGTGGACTCGGTCACCCGGCAGACCGACGGCGCGTCGTTGCCGCTGGTCGGGACCTTCGACGACCTCGGCCGGCTGATCGACATGGTCGAGTCCGAGGTGCTCATCATCGCCGATCCGGACTGCCCCGAAGCCGGGCTGATGGATCTGCTGCGCCGACCCGAGTGCGCCAGCCAGGACCTCTGGGCGGTGGCCAGACTGTGGGGGTCGGGATCGTACGGTCGGCAACCCGACCACATCGGCGCGATCCCGCTGGTCCACGTACGGCACATCGCGCTGTCCGGTCCGCGCTGGATGGTCAAACGGGCCTCCGACGTGGCACTCGCCTCGGTGGCGCTGGTCCTGCTCAGCCCGGTGCTCGCCCTGTGCGCAGTGGCGACCTTCATCGACGGCGGCCGGGGGATCTTCTTCCGGCAGGAGCGCATCGGCCAGCACGGCCGGACCTTCAACGTGATCAAGTACCGGTCGCTGCGCCCCGGAACCGACCAGGAGGCCCGGACCACCTGGTCGATCGCCGACGACCGCCGGGTCAGCCTGATCGGACGGTTCATGCGACGTACGTCGCTCGACGAGCTGCCACAGCTGTGGAACATTCTGCGCGGCGACATGACCGTGGTCGGTCCCCGGCCGGAACGTCCGTACTTCGTGGCGAAGTTCTCCGCCGAGCTGCCCGGCTACGCGATGCGTCACCGGGTCCCGGTGGGCCTCACCGGGCTGGCCCAGGTCAGTGGCCTGCGGGGAGACACACCGATCTCCGACCGGGCCCGGTTCGACAACTTCTACATCGAGCACTGGTCACTGTGGCTGGACATCAAGGTGGTGCTGCGTACCGTCGCCGAGGTGCTCCGTGGTCGCGGGCGCTGATCCAGCCGACCGGCGCACCGACGCCCACGAGGGGAGCTCGCCGAGTTGACGACACCACTTGCCGGCCGTTCGGTCGCCCTCGTCCATGAGTGGTTCGGCGAAACTGGCGGGTCGGAGCAGGTGTTCCGGCGGATCGCCGACCTCGTCCCGCACGCCCAACGGTTCGTGTTGTGGTCCGACCCCGGGGTGACCGACCAGGGCCTGCGGGAATCCTGGCTGGCCCGGACACCGCTGCGCCGCAGCAAGACCCTCGCCCTGCCGCTGATGCCGCTGGTGTGGCGGACCCTCAGCCGGGAGCACTTCGACGTGGTTCTGTCGTCCAGCCACGCCTTCGCGCACACCGTACGGCTCGGTGTGCCGGGGCGGACCCGGCATCTGAGCTACGTCCATTCGCCGGCCCGCTACGTGTGGAGTCCCGACCACGACGGCCGCGGCTCCGGCCGGTTGCTCGCCCTGCCCCGGCGCGTCCTGCAGACCGTGGACGTGCGGCTGAGCCGGCACGTGGCCAGCTACGCCGCGAACTCCCGTGAGGTGCGGGACAGGATCCGGCGGTTCTGGCACCGCGACGCGGTGGTCATCCATCCGCCGGTCGACGTCGACTACTTCGCCACGGCACAGCCGGACGACCCCGTCGCGCAACGCGACTACCTGCTCGGGGTGGGGCGCTGGATCCCGTACAAGAACTTCGATCTGATCATCTCGATCGCCGCGGCCGCCCGGATGCCGGTGGTCATTGCCGGCTCCGGGCCTCAGGAGGCCTATCTGCGCCGGCACGCCGATCTGGTCGGCGCCGAAGTGACCTTCGAGGTACGTCCGGACCGGGCCCGGCTGCGGCAGCTCTACCGGGGCGCCCGGGCGCTGCTCTTCCCGGTACACGAGGACTTCGGCATCATCCCGGTCGAGGCCCAGGCCTGCGGTACGCCGGTCCTCGGGCTGCGTCGTGGCGGGCTGCTGGAGACCGTCGTCGACGGTGCTACCGGACACCTCGTCGACTCGACCCGGGCCGACGACTACGTCCCACTGCTGCGTCGGCTCGACCAGCTCGACACCGCCGGTATCGAGGCACATGCCAAGTCGTTCGCGGCGGCTGAGTTCGCCGCGAAACTCGCCGACTGGATCGAAGCCGAGTGTGGTTGACGGCACCGCCGTCAGCCGACTACAGCAGCAGTGAAGTGCGGAGATAGTTCGCGATCATGCGCAGCGGGCTGGCCCCGTCGGCCGGGCCGGTCATCCGTAGCACCAACTGCCGGTCGATCGACCCGTCCTGCCCACCGCGCCAGTAGGCGACCATCACCAGCCCGTGCCGCCGCTCACCGTCGATCTGCAGGGTGCTGATCTCGGCGTACGCGGTCGCGATGCCTGCCTGCAGCCATCGCTGACTCCATGCCTCCTCGGCCTGACGCATTGTCGCCTGCCGATGCGGGGTGCACCGCTGTGGACAGGGTCGGACCACGACCTCGCCACCGACCTCGTCCTGCTGCTGATCGCCGAACGTGCCGCCGCACCGCAGCCGGCGGGTCTGTGGGTCCCGGTCGTCCGGGACGGGAGAGCAGTCCCAGCTCCACGGCACCTTGAGGACCAGACCAACGTCGGCCAGGTCGGTGTAGGTGCGGACCGTGTCCTCCGGGGTGAACCGGGGCCAGTCGGTCCGCCAGGAGCTCGGCGCCGGTGGCTCCAGCCCGGGCTGGTCCGGGGTGGCCGGCGGCGGGGTGGCGCCCGCCCGGCTCGGCGTTGCGCTCGGCCCGGCCACCGGTGGGGAGTCGTCGGAACGGTCCGGCCACCGGATGACGGCGGCGGCGCCGGCGAGCAGGACCGCCACGACCGCCGCCCCGGCCAGCAGCGGGCGCGGAACGCGTCGGCGCGGTGGTCCGGACACGGCGAACCGGGGCACCGGAGGGTAAGCCGGTCGATAGTCCTGGCCGAGGGTGAGGAAGACCCGCTCTGCCCCTTCACCGGGCCCGGCACCGCAGGTGACCCAGGGGATCCGGGCGGTGAAGTTCGCGTAGCGGAAGGTCGGCGCTCCCGCCGTCGGGTCGGCCAGCGCCTCGGCGGCCGAGGAGAAGGCCTCCCGCCACCGTTCGTCGGCGGCCGCGTCGGCGTCGAGTATCGCCACGGTGATCTGCTCGCCGTGGGGTTCCACAGCCGACCAGACGCTGCCCGCCGGACATGATCCCAGCATCTCGACGAGCTGGTACGGATCTACCGGTTGCATTCGGCCTCCCGCCCTGCGCTTTGCCGGGATCATAGCGACTCGGGGTGACTACATGACTGCTATGAGTGAGCAACGCGGTCCGGAGGCTCTGCGGACCGGTCCGCGTGGTCAACCGGTCAGGCAGCGGTGTCGCGTACCCATGCCTCGGCGTGCGGCCCGGCGCCGACGATCCGGAGCAACTGGACCGACTGGGCCGGATCGTCCACCGTGACGAAGTAGGAGTTGCCCCGCCGCACATGCTGGTGCACGGCCAGGCCGAGCGCGTCACCCGCCTGGGCCAGCGCGGTCAACGCAGCCGGATCCGGCACCCGCACCCGGACCTGGCTGCGGCGGCGGGAGCCGTTGGCGACCAGCAGCGCCGCCCGCCACATCGTCCGGGCGGCCGGCGTACGCAGATCCGGCCGGGCGTGCGGGCCGACCTGCTCAGCCGCCGTCTGCCACAGCCGCGCGAGCCAGCTGAGCACCTCGTCGGCCCGGCCGCTGGGGACGAGTACGTCGAACCGGTCCCGGTCGTCGCGTCCGCTCATCCGGGCGGTGGTGGCGATCCGCACCCAGGGGAACTCGCCGTCGACCACGGTGGCGATCCGGTGGGCGAGCGCCGGGTAGGCGGTGCTGACCAGACTGACCAGGCCGGAGCGCCGCTGCCAGGGCACCGGCCGCAGCAGATGGGTCACGGTGGCGGTCTCCACTCTGGGCAGCCGGTCGGCCGGGACCGCTGCGGCGACCGCGTCGAGCAGCCTGCGGTGCGGGATGGCACCCCACCGGCCGGCGGTCGCACCGCCGCATCTGCGGGGTTGGGCGTCAACCGACACGGTCGGCCACCTCGACCTCGACGAGGGACCGGTACGCGGGCTTGATGACGTCGTCGATGACCGCCAGCCGCTCGTCGAACGGGATGAACGCACTCTTCATCGCGTTCACCGTCAACCACCGCAACTCCGACCACCCCCACCCGAACGCCTCCACCAACAACCACATCTCCCGCGACATCGACGTCCCACTCATCAACCGGTTGTCCGTGTTCACCGTCACCCGGAACCGCAGATCACGCAACAACCCCACCGGATGCTCACCAATCGAACCCACCGCACCCGTCTGCACATTCGACGACGGACACAACTCCAACGGAATCCGCTTGTCCCGCACATACGACGCCAACCGCCCCAACCGCACCCCACCCCCACCCACCTCGATGTCATCCACGATCCGCACCCCATGCCCCAACCGATCCGCACCACACCACTGAATCGCCTGCCAGATCGACGGCAACCCGAACGCCTCACCCGCATGAATCGTGAAATGAAAATTTTCCCGCTGCAAAAACTCGAACGCGTCCAAATGCCGCGTCGGCGGAAAACCCGCCTCCGCACCCGCGATGTCGAACCCCACCACCCCCACATCCCGGTACCGCACCGCCAACTCCGCGATCTCCTGCGACCGCGCCGCATGCCGCATCGCCGTCAACAACGTCCCCACCCGGATCACCCGACCCGCCTCCGCCGCCTCCGCACACCCCGCCGCGAACCCCGCCAACACCGCCTCCACCACCTGACCCAACCCCAACCCCCGCGACAGATGCTGCTCCGGCGCGAACCGCACCTCCGCGTACACCACCCCGTCCGCCGCCAGATCCACCGCACACTCCGCCGCCACCCGGAACAACCCCGCCTCCGTCTGCATCACCGCCACCGTGTGCGCGAACGTCTCCAGATACCGCTCCAACGACCCCGAATCAGCCGCCGACACGAACCACCGACCCAACTCCGACGGATCCGTCACCGGCAGCACATGACCCACCTCGTCCGCCAACTCCACCACCGTCGCCGGCCGCAACCCACCATCCAGATGGTCATGCAGCAACACCTTCGGCGCCCGAACAATCTCCGCCAACGAAACAGCCACCATGATCTATTCTTCCTTCAGTCGTTACTCGCCGATGTCGTTACTCGCCGTCGGCCCGGTCGTGCTGCAGCCGGTTCCACACCCGGTCGGAGGTGAACGGCAGGTCGGTGAAGCGGACTCCGGTCGCGTCCCGCAGCGCGTTCGCCAGTGCGGCGGCCACCGGGTTGAACGGGCTCTCACTCATCGACTTCGCGCCCGCCGGCCCGAGCGGGTCGCTGGTGCGGGCGAACAGCACCTCGGTCAGCGGCACGTCGGCGTAGGTCGGCAGGTGGTAGCTGCGGAAGTCGTCGGTGACCACCCGACCCTGGTCGTCGATGTCAACATGTTCGGTGAGGGCGGCACCGAGCGCCTGAGCCACCCCGCCCTCGACCTGCCCCCGGCACTGCATCGGGTTGAGGACGGTCCCGGCGTCCGCGCTGTGCACGCTGCGCAGAATCTGGATCTCCCCGGTGTCCGGGTCGACCGCCACCCGGAACCAGTGCGCGTCGAAGGCCACCGAGCGGTGCGCCCCGTCGGCGTGTCCGTCGGCGGTGAGCGGCCGGCCCGCCGCCGACGCGACCCGGGCCAGGTCGACCAGATCGACCAGCCGGCCGGCGCACCGCACCGTCGTCCCGTCCACCCGGCAGTCCCGCCGGTCGACGCCGGTCGCCCGTGCGGCGGCGTCGACCAGCACCTCCCGCAGTGCGACCGCGGCGCGGTGCGCGGCGGTGCCAGCCACCACGGTGCCGGTCGAGGCGAACGCGCCCGTGTCGTGACCGACCAGTGCGGTGTCCGACTGCCGGATCCGTACCCGATCCACGGTGCTGGTCAGCGCGTCGGCGACCAACTGCCGGTGCACGGTGGTCGACCCGTTGCCGAACTCGGCCATCCCGATATCCAGCTGGTAGCCGCCGTCGGCGTCGAGGGTGACCCGGGCCCGGCCGTGGTGACCGCCCGGTGGTCCGGTGGCGATCATCGCCACCGCCATGCCGTCGCCGACCAGCCAGCCGGCTGCAACGTCCTCCTGCCAGGTCTCGGTCCGGGCCCGCTGGATCAGCTCCAGGCACTGGTCCAGGCCGTAGCTGTGCACCCGTACGGTGTCGTCGTGCCCGACCGGGGTGACCAGCGGATCCTGCGGGCCGATCACGTTGCGGGCCCGGAACGCGACCGGATCGAACCCGAGCCGGCGGGCCAGCTCGTCCACGGCGGACTCCACCGCGAACGACACCTGACCCAGTCCGTAGCCGCGGAACGCGCCGGCCGGAACCGTGTTGGTGTAGACCGACCAACCGTCGACCTGCTTGTTCGGGCACCGGTAGAGGGCCACCGACTCGCTGCAGCCGTGCGCCAGCACCGCCGGGCCGTGGTTGCCGTACGCGCCGGTGTCCGCGACCACGTGCAGCCGGATCGCGGTCAGCGTACCGTCGCGGCGCCCCGCCACCGTCACCCGGGTGTCGAACGGATGCCGAGTGGTCGCCGCAGTGAACTGTTCGGCCCTGGTGAACTCCAGTTTCACCGGTCGTCCGGTGCGCAGCGCGGCCAGCGCCGCCACGTCCTCGACGAGCATCTCCTGCTTGCCGCCGAACCCGCCGCCGACCCGGCCGGCGACCACCCGGACCTTCTCGGCCGGCAGGCCGAACAGCCGGGCCAGCGCCCGTCGGGTCAGGTACGGCGTCTGGGTGCTGGACCGCACGGTCAGCCCGCCGTCCAGCTCCGGCCAGGCGATCGCCCCGTGCGTCTCCAGGTGAGCGTGCTGCACCCGCTGGGTGCGAAACGTCGCTGTGTAGACCTCGTCGGCGTCGGCCAGCGCCCGGTCGACGTCGCCGATCTCACCGTGCACCTCACCGGCCACGTTGTCCGCCGGCCGGGCGATGCCGCTGACCGCCGGATCCACGTCGTGCAGGACAGGCGCGCCCGGGAGCATCGCCGCCGCTGGGTCGAACACTGCCGGCAGCGGCTGGTAGCTGACCCGAACCAGGTCGGCGGCCGTCTCGGCGGCCGCCTCGGTCTCGGCGACCACCGCCGCCACCCGCTGCCCGACGAAGCGGACCACGTCATCAAGGAGCCGGGTGTCAGCCGGGTCCTCGCGCGGGTTCTCGTGCTGGGCGGTGGAGTACCGCAGGTCGGGGCAGTCGTGGTGGGTGAGTACCGCCAGGACCCCGGGGACCCGCATCGCGTCGTCGGTGTCGATGTCGACGATCCGTGCATGCGGCACCGTCGAGCGGACCAGCTTCAGATGGGTCAGCCCGGGAACGTCGACGTCGAAGGTGAACCGGGCGGTGCCGGTGACGATCTGCCGGGCGGCCGGGGCGGCCACGTTGCCGCCGACCGCCGGGCAGCCAGGGCCACCGCCGGGGGTGCCGTCGGCGGTGCCGCTCACGTGCCGTACCCCGTCGAGCGCGTCGCGGATCGCCCGGTAGCCGGTGCACCGGCACAGGTTGCCCTTCAGCGCGCGCGGCAGGTCGGCGCGCTGGGTCTCGTCGAGCGCGGCGACCGTCATCACCAGCCCGGCGGTGCAGAACCCGCACTGGAATCCCTGCGCGTCGAGGAACCGCTGCTGCACCGGGTGCAGCGTGTCGCCGTCGGCCAGTCCTTCGACCGTGGTCACCGACCGGCCCTCGGCCCGTACCGCAGGGTAGACACAGCTGTGTACGGGGACTCCGTCGACGTGCACGGTGCACGCTCCGCAGTCCCCGGCGTCGCAGCCCTTCTTCACGCCGTACCAGCCCTGCTCGCGTAGGAACGTGCGCAGGCACTGGCCGGCGGCCGGCTCCCCGGCGGCGGCGGTGCCGTTCACCACGACGCTCACCGGCTGCACTCTCCGTCGGTGCCGGCCGCGGCCAGTTCGACCCGGACCTGGTCGGCCATCCGCAGCGTGCGGTGCCGCCGCCAGTGCGGCAGGCCGTGCACGTCGTCGACCCAGCCGGCCGCCGCGCATCCGGCGTCCACCCGGTCCAGCAACTCGGACCCGGTCGGCGCCGCCGGCAGCGACAGCACCACCGGGCGGCGGGTGGCCGCGGTCACCGACATCGTCCACCCGCCGGTGTCCTGGTCGACCGAGCCGATGACCAGCGCCGCCGACCGGCCGTGCCGGAACAGCGACGCCCGGCGCATCGCGTACCGGGCCCGGGCGGCCGCTGCCGGTAGCCGGATGCCGCGCAGGAACTCGCCGGTGTCCAGCACCGTCGTACCGACGTCGCGGATGAACCCGTCGGCGGGCACCCGGCGCTGCCCGCCGGCCAGATCGGTGAGCAGGTACTCGACCCGGGTCGCCACCGCAAGTGATGTCATCGGACCGGCCGGCAGCGCCGCGCAGATGTTGCCGCCGACGGTCGCCACGTTCCAGATCTTGCGGGAGGCGAGGAACGCGTCGCAGCAGCCTGCGGCCAGCTCCGTCACCCGATTCCAACCGGGCGGCGGGGCGAACCGGGCGAGTTCGGCGACGGTGCACGTGGCGGCGATCTCCAGCCCGTCGTCGTCGACCCGGATCGACGGCCAGCGCAGCCGGGTCAGGTCACGCAGCCGGTGCACCCCGGGCTGAGGTTGCGAGAACAGGTAGCTGCCGCCGGCGAGCCAGCGGTCGCCGGGGCGCCAGGCGTCGCCGTCGGCGGCGATCACGTCGGAGACGGTATGCAGATCCACAGTCCGCATCGTCCGATGCCGCCGCCGGCCCGGACAATGACGGCGGAACACAATCCCGACCCGCCAATCAGGCAGGTGGTTGGACGAAGCTACAAGGCGTACCGGGGCGCCTTGACCGGGTGATCAGCCGCTGCCCATCGTTGACGGGTGCTTGCCGGAATCGTCCTCGCCGCCGGCGCCGGCCGCCGCTACGGTCGGCCCAAGGCGCTGGTCCGTCTCAACGGGACCCCGTTGGTGTCCCGGGCCGTCGAGACGCTGCGCTCGGCCGGCTGCCGGCCGGTGATCGTGGTGCTCGGAGCGGCGGCCGACGCGGTGCGTGCGAGTGCCGACCTGGCCGGCGCCGTGCCGGCGGTCAACCCTGACTGGGCCACCGGGATGGGCTCGTCGTTGCGGGTCGGCCTGGCGGCGGTGGGCACCAGCCCGGCGGACGCCGCGGCTGTCCTGCTGGTCGACATGCCGGGGATTGGTCCAGCGGCGGTCCGCCGGGTGGCGGCCGGCGCCGACCGGCGGACGCTGGCCGCGGCCAGCTACGTCGACGGGCGGCCAGGGCATCCCGTGGTGCTGGGTCGGGAACACTGGACGGCGGTGGCGGCGTCGGCGACCGGTGACACCGGCGCCCGCGACTATCTGCGGGCCCACCCCGACCAGCTGCGTCTGGTGCCCTGCGGCGACGTGGGCGACCCGACCGACCTGGACCGGCCCGGCGACCTGGACCAGCTCGCCTACCCCCACTGGCTCCGCGACCCCGACCGGCTCCGCGCGGGAGGCGGCGCCTCGGCCCGGACGGCGGCGACCGGATGAACGGGCCGGTCCTCGACGAGGCGATGCGCTGGTGGTACGCCGGTGAGCAGGCGGCCGTCGCGACGGTGACCGCCACCGCCGGCAGCGCACCCCGGCCACCGGGCACGAGTATGCTCGTGGCCCCGGACGGCACGGTCACCGGAAGCGTCTCGGCCGGTTGCGTCGAGGCCGCCATCTACCAGCTGTGTCGTACCGTGCTGGACACCGGCGAGGGGCGGCTGGCGCGCTTCGGCGACCCTGGCGACGAGCTCGTCGAGCCCGGGCTGACCTGCGGCGGCACCATCGAGGTGTACGTGCAGCGGGTGGACCGCGACAGCGTGCCGCAGCTGGAGCGGCTGCATGCGGCGACCCGGGCTGCCCGCCCGGTCGCGGTGGTCACCTGCCTCACCGGGCCGCCAGCCAGCCAGGGTCGTTGGCTGCTGGTCGACGCCGAAGGTCAGTGGGGTTCGCTCGGCGGGCCGACGCTGGACGCGGCTGCGGTCCGGGTCGCCCGCCCGGCGCTGGACACCGGGCGGACCACGCTCGCCCAGCCCGCCGCCGGCACCACCCTGCTGGTCCGCGGCATCCTGCCGCCGCCCCGGATGATCATTTGCGGGGCGACCGATTTCACCGCCGCGCTCGCCCGGCAGGGCCGGTTCCTCGGCTACCGGGTGACGATCTGCGACGCCCGAGCGGTCTTCACCACCCGGCAGAGGTTTCCGGACGCCGACGACGTGGTCGTCGACTGGCCGCACCGCTACCTGAGGGCCGAGGCCGCCGCCGGTCGGATCGACCCGCGTACGGTGCTCTGCGTACTCACCCACGACCCGAAGTTCGACGTACCGCTGCTGCGGACCGCCCTCGACCTGCCGCTGGCCTACATCGGGGCGATGGGGTCACGGCGCAGCGCCGCCGACCGGGCGGCCCGGCTAGGTGCCGTCGGGGTGCCGCCGGCCGCGTTGGCTCGGCTCTGCGCGCCGATCGGGCTGGACCTGGGGGCGGTGACCCCGGAGGAGACCGCGGTCAGCATCGCCGCCGAGATCGTGGCGGCCCGCAGCGGCCGCGACGGCGGACGGCTGACCGCAGGCCGGGGCTCGATCCACGCCGCGGTGTAGGGCCTGCGGCACCCGGGCCTGCGGCACACGGGTCTCAGTCGGCGGTGAGCCGCAACGCCAGGAAGAAGTCCACCCGGTCCTCGAACCGGCCGAGGTCCCGGCCGGTCAACTGCTCGATCCGGCCGATCCGGTACCGCAACGTGTTGACATGGACGTGGAGCCGTTGCGCGCAGCGGCTCCACGATCCGTCACAGTCGAGAAAGACCGACAGCGTACGCAGCAGGTCGGCATGGTGCGCCCGGTCGTACTCCTCGACCGGCCCGAGCAGCCGACTGCGGAACCCCTGCCGGGTGCCGGCCGGCACCCCGGCCAGCAGCAGTGAATGCGACGCCAACTCACCGGCGGCCACCACACTGACCGGACCGGTCGCGGTGCTGGTGGCGGAACGGTGCGCGTGCAACGCCTCTTCGACCGCTCCGCCCAGCCCGGCGGCACCCACGCTGGCGGCGGAGACGCCCAGGACGAGCCGGCCGCCGCGCAGTCCCGGCACCATCCGGTCGGCGGCGGCGACCAGTGCCGACCCTATGGTGCCGGCGGCCTGCGGAGCCAGCGCCAGCACGGCGAGCGCTCCGCAGGGCAGGTCGGGTTCGAGGACGGTGACCGCCCGGTCGGGTGCCAGCCGGCTGAGGAACTCGTCGACCACGGCGACGGTCAGCGTCGCCGGTGCGCGCATCTCGTCCAGCGTGGCGGCGACCGCGACGAACGTGGCATCCGGGTCGAGCCGGGCGGCCAGCAGCGCGGCCCGCAGCCCGGCGAGGTCCCCCGGCGCCCGCAGCGCCGTTCGCAGTTGGCCGGCCAGCCGCGCCTCCACCCGGGCGGCCTCGTCCAGGTGCGCCCGTTCGAGCGCCACCACGCTGGTCAGTTCGTCGACCGTGCCGGGCAGTGTGTCGAGCGCGCCCCGGCAGGCCACCAACCAGGCTGCCAGCCGGTGCTCGGCTCGGCCGGGAACCCCGAACACGGAGAACCGCGCGCCGTCGACCGTCACCGTCGCGGGCAGCCGCTGCGCGGTCAGGAAAGCACGGCTCAGCGCCTCGGCGACCGGATCGGCCAGCTCGGCCGTGCCGGCTACCACCCGGCCGCTGGTGGTCAACGTCCAGCAGTCGGTCTCGACCGCAGCGGCCACTGTCGGCAGCAGATCGGTCAGCCGGGCACCGGCGGCCATCGCGGCGACCAGTCCGCGCTGGCGGCCCAGCACCGCCGCCAGTGAGCTGGCCCGCTGCGCCCACAGGGTCGGATGGACGTCGTCGATGATGTCGCGAAACGACACGTCGGCGGGCACCTCGAACAGCGGTAGCCGGTGCCGGCGACAGGCGGCGACCAGGTCGCGGGGCACGCTGCCGTGCAGCGCCTCACCCGCGCCCAGCGCGGTCACCCCGGCGGCGGCCAGCGCCGCGACGAAGACCTCGGAGTCGTCCGGCCCCTGGTGCCACATCAGGCCGGTGAGCACCAGATCTGCGGTGGCCACGTAGCGGCCCGGGTCGGGCAGGTCGATGACGTTGACCCGGCCGACGGTGCGGTCCCGACCGTCGTCGCCGGTCAGCGGCACCAGCTTCAGGTGGGCCTTGTCGAGCACGTCGGCCAGCAGCACGGGGGTCGCCTCCGGTCACGGTGATTGGATGAATCTCCAAAAACCGTACGGTGACGATGTTTCGTCTTTGGTTCCTGCGCCGCTATCGGCCGGCTCGCCGCAACTGCTTGACTGCTGCTGTCCAGCGAAAGGGGACCGGATTGGACCGCGGACTCGACGTGTTCAACACGCTGCCCGCCGATGACGTGCGGGAACTGCTGCTCAGCTGCTGCGCCGCGCCCGGCTGGGCCGCCGCCGTGACGGCCGGCCGGCCGTACGCCGACCGGGCGGCGCTGACCGCCGCCGCGCGGGCGCAGGTCGGTGCGCTGCCCTGGCCGGAGGTGGCCGACGCGGTCGCCGTCCACCCGCGGATCGGTCGGCCGCCCACCGGCACCGGCCGGGACGCCCAGTGGTCCCGTCGCGAGCAGGCGGCGGCTACGGCCGCTTCCGGCACGGTCGCTTCCGGCCCCGGCCCCGGCACCGTCGCTTCCGGCCCCGGCGTCGCGACCGAACTGGCTGAGGTCAACGACGCCTACGAGCAGCGGTTCGGGTACCGCTTCCTGATCTTCGCGAACGGCCGTGGCGCCGCGGAACTGGTGGCCGCCGCCCGGCAGCGGCTGCACCACGACCCGGACACCGAGCAGGGCGTGGTCCGCACCGAGCTCGGCGACATCGCCGCCCTGCGCCTGCGCCGACTCGTCGACGACCTCGCCGGGCCGGCGCCGCTGTCCAGCCACGTGCTGGACACCACCACCGGCACCCCGGCGACCGGTATCACCGTGCGACTCGACGCTGCCGACCCGGGGGGCGGCTGGCGCACCGTCGCCACCGGACACACCGACGCCGACGGCCGGCTGCGTGACTGGGTGCCGGGCGCCGGCTGGGCCGCCGGCACCTACCGGCTGGTGTTCGACGTGGCCGACCGGCTCGGGGTGGATGCCTTCTACACCGAGATCCCGGTGGTGTTCACCGTCCGCGACGCCGCCCGCCACCATCACGTGCCGCTGCTGCTGAGCCCGTACGGCTACACCACTTACCGAGGGAGCTGACCGGATGGGAATCGTTCTGGGGCCGAACCGGTACGGCAAGGCGCAGACCCGGGTGGTCCGGGTGGACCGGGACGGCGACCGGCACACCCTGCGCGACCTCAACGTCTCCGTCGCGCTCGCCGGTGACCTCGCCGCCACTCACCTCACCGGCGACAACAGCCAGGTGCTGCCGACCGACACGCAGAAGAACACGGTGTACGCGTTCGCCCGTCGTCACGGCGTCGCCAGCGCCGAGGAGTTCGGCCTGCTGCTGGCCCGGCACTTCGTGGACAGCCAGCCCGGCATCAGCCGGGCCCGCGTCGACATCGAGCAGTACGACTGGCGACGGCTGGGGCCGCACTCGTTCGAACGCGACGGCGGCTCCACCCGTACCGTCACGGTCCGCTACGACGGCGACCGGGCGGAGGTGATCGCCGGCCTGTCCGACCTGGTCCTGCTCAACTCCACCGACTCGGAGTTCCGGGGCTACGTCGTCGACCCGTACACCACCCTGCCGGAGGCCGACGACCGGATCCTCGCCACCGCCGTGGACGCCCGGTGGCGCTACGCCGGCACCGCGCCGCCCGGCGGCTTCGACGCCGCCCACGCGGCCGTACGGCAGGCGCTGGTCGACGCGTTCGTCGGCACCTACAGCCGGTCCCTGCAGCAGACCCTGTACGCGATGGGTGAGCGGGTGCTGACCGACCGGCCCGACGTGGTGGAGGTGCGGCTGGCCCTGCCGAACAAGCACCACCTGCTGGTCGACCTGAGCCCGTTCGGCCTGGACAACCCGAACAGCGTGTTCGTCGCCGCCGACCGGCCGTACGGGCTGATCGAGGGCACCGTCACCCGCGACGACGCGCCGCCGGAGCTGGGGCAGTGGTGATCGTCGTCACCGGCGCCGCCGTCGCCACGGTCGACGCCGCCGGCACCGAGCACCGCGACGGGCATCTCGTCGTCGGCGACGACGGCCACATCGCCGCCGTCGGCCCCGGCGACGTGCCCGCCGGCCTGCTCGACACGCTCACCGGCGGGGACCAGCGCCGGGTACGCCGGGTCGACGGCACCGGCTGCCTGGCCACCCCCGGCCTGGTCAACACCCATCACCACCTCTACCAGTGGGCCACCCGTGGCCTGGCCCAGCAGCAGAACCTGTTCGGCTGGCTGACCACCCTCTACCCGGTCTGGTCGCGGATGGACGCCGACACGGTGCATGACGCAGCCGCGGCCAACCTCGGCTGGCTGGCGCTGTCCGGCTGCACCACCAGCACCGACCACCACTACGTCTTCCCCCGCGACGGCGGTGACCTGTTCGCCGCCGAGATCGACGCCGCGCGCCGGATCGGGCTGCGGTTCCATCCCTGCCGGGGTTCGATGGACCTCGGCCGCTCGGCCGGTGGGCTGCCCCCGGACTCCACCGTGGAGGACACCGACGCCGCGCTGGCCGCGACTGAGGCGGCGATCGACCGCTGGCACGACCCGGCGCCGGAGTCGATGCTGCGGGTCGCCGTGGCCCCCTGCTCGCCGTTCTCGGTCACCCCCCGGCTGATGCGCGAGTCGGCCGAACTGGCCCGCCGCCGGGGGGTCCGGCTGCACACCCACCTCGCCGAAACCGTCGAGGAGGAGGAGTACTGCCGGACCACGCACGGCTGCACCCCGGTGCAGTACGCCGAACAGCTCGGCTGGCTCGGCGACGACGTGTGGCTGGCACACGGCGTCCACCTCGACGACGCGGCGGTGGCCCGGCTCGGCGCCACCGGCACCGGCGTCGCGCACTGTCCCAGCTCGAACGCCCGGCTCGGCGCCGGCACCGCCCGGGTGACCGATCTGCTCGCCGCCGGCGTACCGGTCGGCCTGGGCGTCGACGGCGCCGCCAGCCAGGAGGTCGGCCACCTCGGCGCGGAGCTGCGCCAGTCGCTGTACGCGGCCCGGCTGCGCGGCGGGCCGGCGGCGCTGACCGCCCGCGACGCCCTCGCGTTGGGCACCATCGGCGGCGCGCGCTGCCTGGGCCGGGCAGCCGAGATCGGCTCGCTTGAGGTGGCCAAGCTCGCCGACGTCGCGCTGTGGCGGGTCGACGGGCTCGGCCACGCCGGCATCGACGACCCGGTCGCCGCACTGGTGCTCGGCCCACCCGCACCGGTGGAGCTGCTCCTGGTCGGCGGCCGGCCGGTCGTCGAACGCGCCGAGCTGCGCACCGCCGACGCCGCCGACCTGGCCCGCCGGGCCGCCCGCGCGCACCGGGCCCTGATGTCCCCGGCCCCGTCGAACAGGAGTGACCTTTGATACCCCGCAGCCAGGTCGACCCGCTGCCACCTACCGGCGACGTGCTGACCGGCGACGCGGTGGCGTTCCTCGGCGGACTGCACCGTCGGTTCGCCGGCCGGCGGACCGAGCTGCTCGCCGCCCGGAGCCGCCGCCGGGCCGACATCGCCCGCACCGGCCGGCTGGACTTCCGGGCCGACACCGCGCAGGTGCGGGCCGGCAGCTGGACGGTGCCGCCGCCCCCGCCCGACCTGGCCGACCGGCGGGTGGAGATCACCGGGCCCACCGACCGCAAGATGACCGTCAACGCATTGAACTCCGGTGCCCGGGTGTGGCTGGCCGACCTGGAGGATGCGAACACCCCGCACTGGGTGAACGTGGTCGACGGGCAACGCAACCTCGCCGACGCCGTGCGACGCACCATCGAGCTGCGGACCGAGACGAAGACGTACCGGCTCGGCCCCGGGCCGTACCCGACGATCGTGGTCCGGCCCCGTGGCTGGCACCTCGACGAGCGGCACCTCGTCTTCGACGGCGCGCCGGCCGTCGGCGCGCTGGTCGACGCCGGCCTGTACCTGTTCCACAACGCCGCCGAGCTGCTGCGTCGGGGCAGTGGCCCCTACCTCTACCTGGCCAAGACGGAAAGCCACGAGGAGGCCGCGCTGTGGCATGACGTGTTCGTCCATGTCGAGCAGACGCTCGGCCTGCCGGCCGGGAGCATCCGGGCCACCGTGCTGATCGAGACGATCACCGCGGCGTTCGAGATGGACGAGATCCTGTGGGCACTCGGCCCGTACGCCGCCGGGCTCAACGCCGGCCGGTGGGACTACCTGTTCAGCCTCATCAAGAACTTCCGCGACGCCGGTGGGCGGTTCGTGCTGCCGGACCGGGCGGCGGTGACCATGACCGCGCCGTTCATGCGGGCCTACACCGAGCTGCTGGTCGCCACCTGCCACCGGCGCGGCGCGATGGCGATCGGCGGGATGTCGGCGTTCATCCCGAACCGGCGGGACGCCGACGTCACCGCCCGCGCCGTCGACCAGGTCCGGGCCGACAAGAGGCGGGAGGCCGCCGACGGCTTCGACGGGTCCTGGGTCGCCCACCCCGACCTGGTGCCGGTCTGCCGCGAGGTGTTCGACGAGGTCCTCGGCGACCGGCCCAACCAGCTCGACCGGCAGCGCCCGGACGTGTCGGTCACCGCCGCGCAGCTGCTGGACGTCGCCGCCACCGGCGGTGCCGTCACCGAGGCCGGGCTGCGCGCGAACGTCGCCGTCGCGGTGCGCTACCTGGAGGCCTGGCTGCGCGGCAACGGTGCGGTGGCGATCGACAACCTGATGGAGGACGCGGCCACCGCCGAGATCTCTCGGTCCCAGATCTGGCAGTGGATCCGCAATGAGGTACGGCTGCCCGATGGCACCCTGGTGACCGCCGATCTGGTCCGGACCATCGGTGACGCCGAACTCGCCGCGATCCGCGCCGTGCTGTCCGAACCGGACTGGACGGCGAGCCGGTTCCCGCAGGCCCGGGCGTTGTTCGAGGAGGTCGCCCTTGGTCCCGACTACGTCGACTTCCTGACCCTGCCGGCGTACCGGTTGATCGACTGATGGCCCGGCTCGATCCGGCGGTGTACGCCGCGTTGGACGACCTGCTCGCCGACGTCGACGCCGCGCTGCGGGCCCGCTATCCGGGCGAGGCGTCCGGGCGCCAGCCGGTGCACACCGTGTACGTGCCCGCCGACCGGGTCACCGCCGACCTGGTGCCGACCTGGGGTGCGGCGGCGTTGGCCGCGCTGGACGCCCATCCGCCGGCACCGTACCCGGTCGAGCTGGACCGGCGGGTACGCGCCAAACTGGCCCGCGAGCCGGTCGAGGACCTGCGCATCGACGTCGAGGACGGGTACGGCGTACGCGACGACGCCATCGAGGACGCCGACCTGCGGGCCGCGGCACGTGCGTTGACCGAGGCACGGGCCGCCGGCGTGGGCCCACCCCGCGTCGGGGTGCGGATCAAGTGTCTGGAGGCGGCCACCCGGCGGCGGGCGGTCCGCAGCCTCGACCTTTTTCTGGACGCCTGCGCTGGGCCGCCCGACGGCTTCGTGGTCACCCTGCCGAAGGTGAGCCACCCGGCCCAGGTCGCCGCGATGGTCGACGTCTGCGGCCGGCTGGAGCAGGCGTACGGGCTGGTGGACGGGGCGCTGCGGTTCGAGATCCAGATCGAGACTCCGGCGGCGATCCTCGCTCCCGACGGCACCGCGACCGTCGCCCGGCTGATCGATGAGTCAGCCGGACGGTGTGCCGGACTCCACTTCGGCACCTACGACTACGGAACCGCCTGCGGCATCGCCGCCGATTACCTGAGTATGGACCATCCAAGTTCCGACCACGCGAAGGCCGTCATGCAGGTGGCCGCCGCCGGCACCGGTGTACCGCTCAGCGACGGCTCCACCAACATCCTGCCGGTCGGCGACACCGAGACGGTGCGCTCCGCCTGGCAGCGCCACGCCGGCCTGGTCCGCAGATCCCTGGAACGCGGCTTCTACCAGGGCTGGGACCTGCACCCGCACCAGTTGCCGACCCGGTTCGCCGCGACCTACGCGTTCTACCGCGCCGGCCGGGAGCAAACCGTCCGGCGGCTCGACGCCTACCTCGCCCGCCGGTCCGGCGGGATCCTCGACGAGCCGGCGACCGCCCGGGCGCTGGCCCGGTTCCTGCTGCGCGGGCTGGACTGCGGCGCCGTCGACCCGGCCGACGCCGGTTTCGACCGCACCGTACTGACCACCCTGGCCGGTCCGGGCTCCGCCGAGGCCGCTCCGGCCGCCGACCGCGATGCCGGGCCGACCGCCCACCTGCCGACCGCGTCCGGTGAGGAGCCCACCGACCATGCCCGTTGATCTGGTACTGCGGTCCCGCCGCACGGTGCTCCCCGACGGCGAGCGTCCGGCCGCCATCGCCGTCGGGGACGGTCGGATCGTCGCCGTCGCCGACTACCGGGAACACGTGCCGGCGACGGTCGACAGCGACCTCGGCAACGTCGCGCTGCTGCCCGGACTCGTCGACACCCACGTGCACGTCAACGAACCCGGCCGTACCGAATGGGAAGGGTTCGCCACCGCCACGCTGGCCGCCGCCTCCGGCGGCGTCACCACCATCGTCGACATGCCGTTGAACAGCCTTCCGCCGACCGTCGACCCGGCCGCGCTGGCCGTCAAACGGCGGGCCGCCGCCGGGCAGTGCCATGTCGACGTCGGCTTCTGGGGCGGCGCGGTCCCCGGCAACCAGCAGGTGATGCCCGACCTGTACGCCGCCGGGGTCTTCGGGTTCAAGGCGTTCCTTGCCGACTCCGGGGTGCCGGAGTTCCCCCCACTGGACACCGGTCAGCTCGCCGCCGCGTTGGCTGCCGTACCCGCCCTGTTCGTGGTGCACGCCGAACAACCCGACCAGCTCATGGCCGCCGCCTCCTCGACCCGCTACCGGGACTTCCTCGCCAGCCGGCCGCCGGCCGCCGAGATCGAGGCGGTCACCGCCGCCATCGACGTCGCCCGTCGGGTCGGTGCCCGGCTGCACATCCTGCACCTGTCCGCCGCCGGCGCGGTGCCGGTGCTGGCCGCTGCCCGCCGGGCCGGGGTACCGGTCAGCGCCGAGACCTGCCCGCACTACCTGACCCTGGCCGCCGAGGAGATCCCGGACGGCGCCACCGAGTTCAAATGCTGTCCGCCAATCCGGCAGCGCGACAACCAGGACGCGCTGTGGGCAGCCCTGGCCGACGGCACCATCTCGTGCGTGGTCTCCGACCATTCCCCCTGCCTGCCCGCGCTGAAGGCACCCGACACCGGGGACTTCGCCGCCGCCTGGGGAGGCATCGCCTCGGTGCAGATGGGGCTGCCGGCGGTCTGGACCGAGGCCCGTCGGCGTGGATTCGGTCTCGGTGACGTGGTCCGGTGGATGTGCCAGGGCCCGGCCGACCTGGTGGGGCTGCCCGCCAAGGGCCGGCTCACGGTCGGCGCCGACGCTGACCTGGTCGCCTTCGACCCGGCGCCGAGCTACCACGTCGATCCCGGCCGGCTGCGGCAACGGCATCCCATCACCCCGTACGCCGGACGACGCCTGACCGGCATCGTCCGGGCCACCTGGCTGCGCGGCGCACCGGTCACCCCGGATGCGCCGCGCGGCCGCCTATTGTCGCGAGAGGGGACCGTTGACCGGTAGCCACGCATCCACGCCACCGCCCGGTCCGCCGGACGGGCCCGACCCGACCCGACTGCCCGACCCGACCCGACTGCCCGACCTGGCGTCCCGTGCCCTCGGCGGGGGAGTGGTCGCCGCCAACGACGAGTTCTTCGCCGCCGCCGACAACCTGGTCGACCCGCACCCGCCGGTCTTCGCCGCCGGCACCTTCGGGGCGAAGGGCCAGGTGTACGACGGTTGGGAGACCCGCCGCCGCCGCCAGCCCGGCGCGGACCACGCCGTCGTCCGGCTCGGTGCCCCGGGCGTGGTCCGGGCCGTGCTGATCGACACCGCGCACTTCACCGGCAACTACCCGCCGTACGCGGCGGTGGACGGTTGCTCACTCGACGGCTATCCCGGCCCGCAGGAACTCGCCGCGGCGCGGTGGACCCCACTGGTGCCGCGCACCGCGCTGGCCGGGGACAGCCAGCTGATCGTCCCGGTCGACCTGCCGGCACGGCAGACCCACGTACGGTTGACGATCTTTCCCGACGGCGGGGTCGCCCGGCTGCGGGTGTACGGCGAACCGGTGCCCGACCCGGATCTGCTGACCGAGGTGCTCGACCTTGCCGCGGTCGAGCACGGTGGCCGGGTCGAGGCATGCAGCGACCGGTTCTACGGATCCCCGCAGCAGCTGCTGCTACCCGGGCCGGCCCGCACGATGGGCGAGGGCTGGGAGACCGCCCGCCGCCGCGACGACGGCAACGACTGGGTCCAGGTCCGGCTCTGTGCCGTCGGCGTCGTCGAGTTCGTCGAGCTGGACACCAGCCACTTCAAGGGCAACGCCCCGGCGGCGGCCCGGCTGATCGGCACCGACCTCACCGGCACCGATCCGGCCCTCGACGGCGGCTCCGGCGTTGACTCCACCGACTGGCCGGAGCTGCTGCCGTTGACCCCGTTGCAACCGGACACCCGGCACCGTTTCCGGCTGGACCGGCCCCGCCCGGTCAGCCACGTCCGGCTGGACATCCATCCCGACGGCGGGATGGCCCGGCTGCGGCTCTTCGGCCGGCTCACCACCGTCGGCGCTACCGACCTCGCCGCCCGGTACCGGACGGCGGCTGCGGCCGGCTGACCTCGCCTGGGCATACGTCGAAGGGCCGGACCCCGCACCCGGGGTCCGGCCCTTCGACGCTGTGTCTGCGGTCAGCTGTTCCAGTGCTGGGCGACGAGTTCGGCGGCCTGGGTCTCCCACTGGGCGTAGTGGTCCGGGTACGCCGACACCTGCACGGTCTGCGCGGCCTGGGTCAGCGGCATGTCCTGCCAGCCGTCGACGGCCCTGAGCCCGTTCAGGAACGCGGTGGTGGAGTACTCCACGTCGGTGATCTGCTCGACGGTGCCCCAGCCCGACGACGGGCGCTGCTGGAACAGGCCCTGCGAGTCGTGGTCGTTGCGGTCACCGAGGTGGCCGAGGTTCTCCAGCTTTGACTCCTGCAGGGCGGTGGCGATGGCGACCACGGCGGCCCGCTCGTGCATGCCGGCCTTCTTCGTGGCGGCGATGATGCCCTTGACGTTGTCGGTCTGCTCGCCGGACAGGCTGATGCGGGACTGTTCGCCCTGCACGCCGTGCGGGGTGAGCTTGCCGGCGTCCACGCCGCTGGCGGCGGCGGCCGCGGGTGCGGCCAGGGCGGTGGGGGCGTGGTCGGCGGCCAGGGCGGGGGCGGCGACCGCGCCGCCGGCGAGGGTGAGCCCGGCGATGCCGAGGGCGGTGGTGCGCAGGCTGGTACGCAGGGTGCGGGTGATGATCGTGGTCATGGGGGTCCACCTTCCGTCTGCCGAGGGGGCGCACCCGTCACGGGCGGGTGCGCGGTAAACGGTCATCCGGGTGGTACGGGATCTCAGACGTGCGACGTCGGCTCGTGGGCGGCTCCGGCACGCCCCGAAAGGGGGGGTGCGGGTGCGCCGCTGCGCGCCGTGACCATGTACAACCACGCCGGCCCGCCGACGATTCCCGACCTGGTCCACCGACCGGGGCTGCCCGGCCGGGCCCGGAGCCTGACTGCCGCCCGGCGGCTGCGGGCCGGAGTGCGTGGCGCGACCATGCACAACGACCCCGCCCGCCGGATCATTCCGCGTCGGCCGCCGGGCCGGGGATGGTCGTCTCCCGCCGGGGAGTCGGCACCTGCGGCGTACCACCGGCCCCGTCGGACTCCATGACCAGGTAACGGGGTCGGCGCTTCGTCTCGTAGTAGATCCGGCCGATGTACTCGCCGATCACGCCGAGGATCATCATCTGGATACCGCCGAGACCGATGACGCTGACGATGATCGTGGTGTAGCCGGGGGCGTCGATCCCCCGGATCAGCGCGGCCGCGACCACCCAGGCCGCATACGCCACGGCGATGAACGTGAGCCCCATACCGGCGTAGATCGCCGACCGCAGCGGCCGGTCGTTGAACGACAGCAGCCCGTCGAACGCGTAGTTCAACAGGGACCGGAAACTCCAGCGGCTGCCACCACCGGCGCGGGCCTCGTTCGGGTACGCGAACACCACGGTGTTGAACCCGATCCACGAGTAGAGGCCCTTGGAGAACCTGTTGTACTCGGGCATGGCCCGAAGCGCGTCGACCGCCCGGCGGGACAGCAGCCGGAAGTCGCCCGCACCGTCGAGCAGTTGCACGTCCACCCAGCGGTTCATCAACCGGTAGAACGTCCGCGACGCGACGGTACGGACGAACCGGTCACCCCGTCGGTCGCGGCACGCGATGACCTGGTCGTACCCCTGCCGGTACAGGGCGACCATATCGGGCAGCAGGCGTGGAGGGTGTTGCAGGTCGGCGTCCATCACGATGACGGCGTCCCCGCTGGCCCGGTCCAACCCGGCGAGCATCGCCGACTCCTTGCCGAAGTTGCGGCTCAGCGCGAGATATCGGACGGCCGGGTCGGCTGCCGCCAGCCGGCGCAACTCGGCCAAGGTGCCGTCGGTGCTGCCGTCGTCGACGTAGACGTACTCGACCTCGACGTCGTCGAGCGCGGTCACCGCGGCGGTCACCGCCGTGTGCAGCCGGGTCAGCGAGGCGTCCTCGTTGAAGCAGGGCACCACGACCGACAGCCGCAGCGGCCGACCGCCCGGCGCGGGTGGTTCGGCCTGTGGTCCGGCCGGCCCGGGACGCTCAGTCGAGCCGGTAGACGAGGACACCGTCGATCTCCTCACGGGCGATGCCCAGCCCGTCGACCGGACGTTGGGCGACACCGTCCCACGGCGTCCCGACCAGCCGGTCCGGCATCACCAGCACCGTACGCACCCCCAGGTCGCGCAGGTATCCGACGCTCGCCGGGTCGGGAAAGAACGCGGTGACCGCCCGGGTCTGCTCCTGGCTGGCCGGGACGAAACCGGCCAGGCCGTTGGCAACCTGCGGGAAATCTCCCTCGGTGGTCCACAGCATTACGTTCAACTCGAACGCGCCGGCGTCGCTGGGCAGCACCAGTACCGGCCCGGTGAGCTGGTCCCAGGCAGCCGGTGGGGTGGGCACCTGCGGGTGAGCGGTCCGGTTCATCCCCTCGACCACCACCAGCGCCAGGGGGATCGCCAGGACGGCACCGGCGGCCCGCCGGGACCACTGCGACCATCCGGTGGTGGCCCGGCGCAGCGCGGCGGCTGCGGCCGTGAGGGTTCCGGCGGCCAGCACTGCGAGGAGCAGGCTGGTCCAGATCATCATCCGTCCCGGGGTACGCAGCGCGTCCCAGCCCGGCAGGTGCTTGGACAGCGTCAGGTAGCCGGGGTCGCCGTCGCCGCCGAGCGTGGCGCCGAGGGCGAGCAGCGCTGTGCCGATGACTCCGGCGGCGAGCGCCACCCGGTGCCGGATCCGCAACGACGAGACGATCAGGCCGGCGGCGGCCAGGGCGATCAGCGTCACCCCGGGCAGCAGCGTCATCTCCGGCGGCCAGAAGATCTGCTCCCGGGTGCCGGCGTGCCGTTCTCCCCACAGCCAGGACTCGGCGGGTGCGGTGATCAGGCCGACCACCGGCGGGGAGAACATCTCGGTCCAGGCCAGGCTCCGCTCCGCCTGCGGGTTGAGCTCGACGACGCGGAAGTAGGCCGCCGCGATCGCGAGGGTGACCGCGCCGAAGATCACCCCGCCGACGGCGTCGGCGACGAGTAGCCGCCGGCCGAACGGTGGGCGGCGGCGGTGTCGCCACCAGGAGATCCCGTAGCCGCCGGCGGCGACGATCCCGGCGGCGAGCAGGAAGTAGACCAGTGGCAGTCCGATGCCGAAGCCGAGGCTGATCTGCCAGGCGGCCACCAGCCAGCCGGCGAGGGCCCAGCCCGGTCTGCGCCGTTCGGGGCGGTAGCCGTGCCGCAACGACCAGCCGTGGCCACGGGCGAGCATCGCCAGACACAGCGCGATCCCACCAGTGGAGAGGATGTTCATGTGCCCGGAGTGGGCCAGCCGCCAGGGGGCGAAGGCCCACGCGACCCCGGCCACCGCCGCGCCCATCCGGCCCGCGCCGAGCTGTCGGATCAGGGCGTACGCGCCGATGAACGCCAACGCGTACAGCAGCACGTACAGGATGTTGTAGCGGATCAGCGCGGCTTCGAAGCCGGAGCCGATCATCCCGGCCGGTGCGTAGCCGAGGAGTGTGTCGCTGTACGCGTAGGTGTAACGCTCGGGGAAGAACGTGTTGGAGTGCCAGAGCCCGGTCGGGTCGGTCGACAGCGCGTGCCCGCCCCAGGCCACCTGCCAGGCCTGCAGGGTGGGGTCGGCGATGTCGCCGGGGATGGTGCTGGCGGGATGTCGCAGGGTGGGCCAGGTCAGCACCACCGCGAGGAGCAGTCCGCCGAGCACGGCCAAGGTCCATTCGTGCCGCAGGAACCGCCACAGCGGGGGCCGGGGGGCGGACGGGCGGTCTTGAGCGGTCTCCACGAGAATCGATGATCTCAAATCAGGACGTGGGCTGTCGAACCCGCCCGTCACTTGCCGGGCCGGATCTGGTCCGCCGATCATCGTCGCTTCCGGTGACCCCGCGCAAGCCCGGCCGGACCTGCGAGAACCAGGTTTCGTTGTCGCTGACGTCGGCCCCAGCGGCTGTGGCGGGGTCCGTGCCGGAGCGCAGGTCGTGCCGGAACGCAGATCGCACCGGAACTGGTCGCCGGGCAGACCGGGTGACCGCGGATCCGTTGCACAATGAGCCGATTGCCCGGGATTGACCCAGAAAGCCATCTTCAGGCCTGTTGTCCTGAGCGTCGGGTGTGTAACGCTGACGTTTCGCATCTGCCCGACGTCCTGACAGACGTCCAATGGGGAGGTATTGGTGACACGTTCGAGAAGACTCGTGGCGGCCGGACTGGCCGCCGTACTCGTGATCGGGCCGGGGCAACCTGGCCGGGCCACGCCGACGGACGGAGACAGCGCCAGTCGGACCTCTGCCGGACAGGCGCCGGCCGGTCAGCGCGCCACGGTCACCCTGCTCACCGGCGACCAGGTCACCGTCACCGGTTCCGGCGCCGCTGCACTGCGCCCGGGCGAGGGTCGCGACGGCATGCAGTTCCGCACCTACCGGATCGACGGGGAGCTGCACGTCGTCCCACGCGACGCCGCCGAGCTGGTTCAACGCCGCACGCTGGACCGCCGACTGTTCAACGTCACCAAGTTGATCGAGTGGGGCTACCACGACGCCGCGCGGGACACCCTGCCGCTGATCGTCACCGCCGCGCGGGGCGACGTCGCCGCCCGTGGCGCCGCCGTGCTCGCCGTTGACGGCCTCGACGTGCAGCGCGACCTGCCGGCGATCGACGGCGCGGCGGTGACCGCCGACAAGTCCACCATCGCCGATCTGTGGACCACGGTGTCCGCCGGCCCGGCCGCCCGTGGCACCGACACCGGTATCGAGCGGATCTGGCTGGACGGAAAACGGCAGATGCTGCTGGACCGCAGCGTCGCACAGATCGGTGCACCCGCCGCCCACCGGGCCGGATTCACCGGCGCCGGCGTCACCGTCGGCGTCATGGACAGCGGCGTCGACACCGGACACCCCGACCTGGCCGACGTCGTCATCGAGACGCGCAACTTCACCGACGCGCCGGAGGACGGCGACACCACCGGCCACGGCACCCATGTCGCTTCGATCATCGCCGGCAGCGGCGCCGCGTCCGGCGGCAGGTACCGGGGCGTCGCCCCGGACGCGAAGATCATCTCCGCGAAGGTCTGTCCGGCGGCCTGGTGCGACGACTCGGCGATGATCGACGCGATGCACTGGTTCGCCGTGGACAAACAGGTCCCGGTGGTCAACATCAGCATCGGCGGCGGCGACGGACCCGAGATCGACCCCCTCGAGGAGGCGGTCAACACCCTCACCGAGCAGACCGGCACCCTGTTCGTCATCTCCGCCGGCAACGCCGGCGCCGACCGTACCGTCGGGTCACCCGGCAGCGCCGACGCGGCACTGACCGTCGGCGCGGTCGACCGCGACGGCTCGCTGGCCGACTTCTCCAGCCGTGGCCCGCGGGTCGGCGACGACGCTGTCAAACCCGACATCACCGCACCCGGTGTCGACATCGTCGCCGCCCGCGCCGAGGGCACCACCCTCGACGTCCCGATCGACGAGCACCATGTTTCCGCGCCGGGCACCTCGATGTCGGCGCCGCACATCACCGGTGCCGTCGCGCTGCTCGCCCAACAACAGCACCAGTGGACCGCGCAGCAGTTCAAGTCCACCCTGATGGGGTCCGCCGCGCCACACCCCGGCACCGGCGCGTACCAGCAGGGCGCCGGCCTGGTCGACGTCGCCCGCGCCGTCACCCAGACGGTGACCGCCACGCCGGCCAGCATCTCCTACGGCCGCGCCCTCTGGCCGCACCAGGACGACGAGCCGGTCAGCCGGACCGTGACCTACCGCAACACCGGCACCGAGCCGGTCACCCTCGACCTGGCCTGGGAGATCACCGGACCGGCGGGCGCGTCAGTGCCGGCCGGCATGTTCGCCACCAGCGCCGCGCGGGTCGAGGTGCCTGCCGGCGGTACGGCCAGCGTCGACGCCACCGCCGACACCAGCGCCGACGCGGTCGACGGCTACTACAGTGGACACCTGGTCGCCACCGCCGGGCAGACCCGGGTCGTCACCCCCGTCGGGGTGCACCGCGAGGTCGAGAGCTACGACGTGGCCGTGTCGCACATCGACGTCGACGGCGGACCAGCCCAGTCGTACTGGACCGCACTGGTCGGTCTGGACAACTCGCACTTCGACTTCCCGTACCACGAGGACGGCACCGTGGTGACCCGACTACCCAAGGGCGAGTACGGTCTGTTCGCCACGATCGATGAATTCGACGAGGAGGGCGAGCCGACCAGCAATGCCGTCCTCGCCCAGCCGCGCCTCACCGTCGCTGCGGAGGCCACTGTCACCCTGGACGCCCGGCAGGCCGCACCGGTGCGGGCCACCGTGCCGCAACCGGCCGCGCGGGCCGCGATCGTCGACGTGACCGTCGGCTTCGACACCGTCGGCGGTCCGGCGGGCGTCGGTGCCGCGTACCCCGGATTCGACGGGGTGTCGTCGAAGCAGCTCGGCGGCGACGACCCGGCGCCCGGGTTCAGCTCGTCCATCTCCCACCAGTGGTTCAAGCCGGACCCCGACGGCGGGTACGCGAACAGCCCGTTCGCCTACGCGCTGAGTGAGGTCTTCGACGGCCGGCTGCCCACCGGGTACCAGCGCGACTACGCCGCGGGTGACCTGGCCCGGGTCCGGCAGGACTTCCGGGGCATCCCGACCGGTGACGTCTCCGACCGGCTGCTCGTCGCCGAGTTCGACGACCCGAAGTTGGGCGCGCTCACCGAGCTGACCGAGGTGCGCGTTCCAGGCGAACGGATCGAGTGGTACAGCACCGACCGGGTGGCCTGGTTCTCCGACCTGTACTTCTCCAACTACTCGGTGGAGGACGACTGGCTGGAACCGGTGTCGTTCCTGTACGCACCGGCCCGCGCCTACCCCGCCGGTGCCCGGCGCACCGACATCTGGAACCTGCCGCCGTTCGGCCCGGCGATGCCGGCGACGTCGTCGCCGACCGGCTGGGCCAGCCGACTCGGCGACGAGATCCTTATGGAGGTGCCGCTGTTCGGTGACGCCGCCGGGCACGCCGGCGGTTCGGTCGCACTGACTGAGCGCACCGCGCTCTACCGTGCGGGCGAGCTGGTCGAGGAGTGGGAGACCGGTGGCTTCGGCTATTTCGTCGTGCCACCCGGCCAGGCCGACTACCGGCTGGAGACGTCGGCAACCCGTGACGCCGGTGACCTGGCCACCGAGGTGAGCCTGGCCTGGACCTTCGAGTCGGGTCGGGTCAACGGCGATCAGTGGCGGCGGCTGCCGGTCATGGTGGCCCGGCCGGCGCCGCCGGTCAACGAGGCCGGCGCCGCCCCGGCCGGCGACCAGGTCGACATTCCGGTGACCGTCCGCCGGCAGACCGGGGTCACGGTCAATCTGGACGCGTTGTCGGTCGAGGTCTCCTACGACGACGGCACCACCTGGCTGCCGGCGCCGGTGCGAGCCGACGGCCGCAACTGGGTGGCCACGGTCCAGCATCCGGACAGCGACGGCTACGTGTCGCTGCGGTTCGGTGCCGAGGACCGCAAGGGCAACACGCTCACCCAGACGGTGATCCACGCCTACCGGCTGGCCTCCGCCGACTAGCGTTCCTCGCCCCGGGACCCCGGTGGCCGTGACCCGAGTACGGGTGGGCGGCGACCGGGGCCGCACCAGCTGGGGCGCCGGATCGATCTGAGGGGTGCCGGTTCGGCTCAGACCGTGCCGAAGAAGGACTTCAGCGCGGGCACCCTGCGGATGAGGAACTGGTCCAGCGCCAGGACGACCAGCAGGGAAAGGCCGAACAGGGGCAGGAAGACGCCGAGTACGACCATCGAGGCGAGCAGTACCCAGTTGCCCCAGACGGGGAGTTTCGCCCGCGGCGCGGCGAGGCCGGAGGCCGTGGCCCGACGGGTCCACCACATCATCGGTCCGGTGACGCACATGAAGATCACGGCGAGGCAGAAGAGCGTGGACATGATCGTGTTGAAGGTGCCGAGGCGGCGCCCTTCGTGCAGGGCGATGCCCTGCGAGACGACCTTCGCCATCGCGCTGTAGTCGTCGTAGCCGTACTGGCCGACCACGTCGCCGCTGTACTGGTCGACGTGGATCGTCGTCTCCTGGGTCACGTCGGATTCGGCGGGGTTGCCGACGTCGTACCACTGGCTGCTCATCACGCTGAACACCCCGGTCTCGCCCTCCGGGTACAGGACGAGGTACGGCTCGGGGGCACCCAGCGCCCGGGCCGCGTCGATCGCGCGGTCGATCGAGATCGGGGTGCCGCTGCCGGTGCTGCTGCCCTGCGGGGCGTTGCCGGAGGCCCACCCGGCGGGTGCTGACTGACCGTCGGCGTCCTCGATCTGCTGTCTGATGGTCGACTCGGCACCTGGGTCCGCGCCCCACAGCCCGGAGCCGGAGTCGACAGCGATCTGCTGGGCCTGAGCACCCCACACACCGGTCCAGGGCAGCCCGGAGACGACCAGCAGCAGGATGCCGAGGCCGACGGGGAGCCCGACGAGGGCGTGGTAGCTGCGCAGCCGGGCACCGCGCTTGCCCTTGGCTTCGGCGCCACTGCGCGCACGGCGGCCGAGGAAGAAGATGATGAACCCGGTGATCGTCAGCACGATGGCCCAGGACGCACCGAGTTCGACGATGCGGTCGCCGAATCCGCCGTCGCCGATGAGCAGGTCGCCGTGGATGCGCTCGGCCCAGGTGGAGATGAGTTGGTCCTGGCTGAGCTCGCCGGTGACGGTGGCGGTGTAGGGGTCGACGTAGATGTTGGTGCTGCCACCGTCGTCCAGACCGGCGACGAACAGGGTCGCCCGGTCGCCGGTGCCGTCCTGCACGGACAGGATGGGACGGTCCGGGAACTCCGCGCGGACGGCAGCTTCCTGGGCGGACAGCTCGGCCCGCTGCGCGCCGTCGGCCACCGGCACCTGCAGTACCCCGGGGTGGGCCAGGGAGTCCACCTCTGCCCGGAACATGTACGTCATGCCACTGACGGCTAGGCAGAAGAGTACGGGTATGACGAGGACCGACCCGTAGAAGTGCCAGCGCCAGAACGCGGCGAACCAGTTGGTCTTCCGCGGTCGGGCCGGGGACGAGGGTGCGTCCTCGGGCGGCGTCTCCCCGGGAGGCGGAGTCTCGGCTTCTACGGTGGTCATCGCGGTGGCCCTTCCCCTGATCGTCACGTTGTTCGTCGGTGGAACCTGTGGTACTAGCTAGAGTCGTGCTGGAGACACCCTGGGTTCCCGTCCTGACGATCGTTTTCCTGCTGACAGGGCTCGTCTGTGTCGGTGACCTGGTCATCCGTCGCCGTGGCGTGCCACGCGACCAGGCGTTCTCCGACGCGGAGCTGGTCGACATCAATCACTGCGTGATGAGTGTCGCGATGATTCTGATGGCCTGGCTGATGGTGGACGGCCCGGTCGCCTGGGCGCAGGTCGCGATCTTCGGCATCCTGGTGCTCGCGTTGCTGCCCGGGTACGGGCGGGCGCGTGGCACGTCGGAGCGCGTCGACGTGCTGGGCCACGTCACGCAGAACCTGGCGATGATCTGGATGCTCGCGGCGATGCCGACCCTGATGTCGGAGTTGGGGGTCGGCGGCGGCTCCGGGCACGCGCATGGCGTAGCCGCCGCCGGGGCGGAACCGACCCCCACCCCGGCGTGGGCGGACATGACGAACGTCGTCTTCGTGGCCCTGAGTACGGCTGGGGCGCTGTGGTGGCTCTACCGCGCCGCGACGACGTCCGGCCATCGGCTGCATCTGCTCAGCTACGGCGTCATGAGCGCAGGCATGGCGACGATGCTGCTGCTGATGAACGTGTGAGAATAGCTGGCGGGTACGGATCAGCCCTCGGTCCGGTCCTCATCGCGGACCGGACCGGACCGGACCGAGGCTGCGGTGCGTGGCAGCCGGGCCGGTCAGCTTCCGGCTGGCCGGTAATCAGCGGGTGACGGTGATGTTGGCGATGAACGACCGCCAGGCAGCCGGGGCGAAGGCGAGGGTGCCGCCATCGCGGTCCTTGGTGTCCCGGACGAACACCCGACCAGGAAGATTCTCGGCCACCTCGACACAGCCGCTCGTGTCGCTGTGCGTGCTCTTGTGCCAGCGTGCGCCGGTCATGTCCACTTCTCCGCCATCCTCATGATCACGTCGCGGCTCTGATTCCCCGGCAGAGCGTACTCCCGCACGGCCTCCCAGGTCCGTTCGAGGTCGGCGGTGTCCTCAGAGCCCTCCACGACGCGACCCTTGAGGTGGCCTTCAAGGTAGCCGACTGATCTGCCCTCGACTGTCGCGAGCGTGAACGGGCCATCCATCCCGAGGTAGGCACCCGCGCTGGTCGGAACGATGTGCACCCGGATGCTGGGCAACTCGCTTGCGGCGACGATCGCGAGTAGCTGTTCCCGCATGACCTCCGGCCCGCCGATCTCCCGATGAAGCATCCACTCGTCCATCACCGCAACGAGCTGGCAGGGGTCGGGTTTGCGGCGCAGAATCTCCTGCCGGGTGAGTCGCGTGCCGAGCGCGGCTTCCAAGTCTTCCTCCCTTGCGCCGTAGGCGGTGATTGAGGGGCCTCGCGTTTTCCGGACAGTGGTTCGGCCGGTTCTTTCACGCCGCGATTTGAAGGTTCTCGAACTCTGCGTGGACTTCCCGGGGAGGTCGGTAGCCCACCGCTGAATGCAGACGCTGACGATTGTACCAGAATTCGATGTAGGCAGTAACGTCCCGGCGTGCCGCCTCACGAGTGGGATACTTCACACGCGACACGCGTTCGTTCTTCAGCGCACCGAAGAACGATTCCGCCATCGCATTGTCGAAACAAATTCCGGTCCGGCCAGCAGATCGCCGCAACCTCAGATCCCGAAGCGTTCTGCCGTAGTCGTCCGACATGTAGTTGCTGCCCCGGTCCGAATGAAAGATGGCGTTCTTCCTGAGTTCGCGATTCCGGGCGGCGTTACGGATGGCGCGGGATATCAACGGCGTCTGGTAGTGGTCGTCCATCGCGTATCCGATGACTTCCTTCGTGCAGCAGTCGATGACGGTCGCCAGATACAGCCACCCCTCGCCGGTCGGGATGTACGTGATGTCGCCGACGAGCTTCTCGCCAGGCGCGTCGGCGGTGAACTCCCGGCCGACGAGGTCAGGCACCGTGCCGGACGACGACTGGGTGAGACCCCACCGCCTCGGGCGGGGCTGGCACGGCACGAGCCCGAGCTCGCGCATCAGCTGGCGGACGAGTTCCGGCCCGGCGGACACGCCCTGGCGCCGCAGTTGCGCGTGGACACGTCGATGCCCGTAGGTGCCGTCGGACGCGGCGAACACCTCCTCGATGGTCGATCGAAGGTGGGCGCGGCGGGTGGCGGTCGCGGAGTCGGGGCGGGTTCGCCATTCGTAGTATCCGGACCTGGACACGCCGAGTTGTTCGCACATGAAGTCGACGGGGTAGGCGTACTTCGCGGTGTCGAGTCGCATCGTCTCGATGAACTCGTACAAGCTCGTTACCGAGGGTCCTTCGCGAAGTACGCCGCGGCTTTTTTCAGGAAGCTGTTCTCCATTTCGAGTTCCCGGTTGCGACGTTCGAGTTCCTTCAGTCGAGCGCGCTCGTCGACGCCGATCGGTGGGCTGTCCTGGGCGCCGCTGTTTTCCCGCCGGTACTGGCGGACCCAGGAACGGAGCGTCTCCGGGTGAACGTCGATCTCCCGGGCAACCTGCGACACTGGCTTGTTCGACTGTAGAACGAGTTGCACTGCTTCTTCACGGAACTCTGGGGTGTATGAGCTTATGCGTGCCATCGCGCTTCTTCCCTCGATTTTCCTTACAGGGTAACCTTGAGGTCTATTCACAGGCAATCCTGTAGAAGTGCAGCCCGATGACACAGGAGATCGTTTCCGTGAAGGTCGCGAGCGGTCTGCGGTAGTCGGTGTGCAGGATTCTCCAGGTCTTCAGGTTTGCGATGACCTGTTCGACGACCCAGCGGATCTTGTTGACCTGCCTGTTGTATTCCTTCTGCCACTCTGTGAGCTCGCCGCCCTTGGGCTTCTTGTACGGAGTGATCATGCCGTTGCCGACGTAGCCCTTGTCGCCGATCCAGTCTCCGGGATTCAGGCTGACGAGAACACCGGTGTCGTTGATCGCGTACGAGTCGTGGTGGTTGCCGGTGACGGGATCGGAGACCCAGGCGAGCGCGCCGTCGAGGGTACAGGCGACCTGGACGCTCATGCCCGTGGTCTTGTGCTTGCCGGAGTACAGACAGCGGTCCGTGCGCCATGACCAGCAGGGGAACAGAGTGCCGTCGACGATGTACTGGGCGGTCGGGTCGAGCTCGTCGGCGGTCGGCACGAACCCCGCCAGCACGCGGTCGAGGACCGGGGTGATGGCGGTGACCGCCCGTGAGATCGTCGACTGGGAGACGCCGTGCGCCTCGGCGATCTCCGCTTGGACACGGTTACGACGCATGTAGGTCAACGCGACCACGAGGGCACGGTAGAGGCCGAGGACCGGGGGCCACGGTTCCATGCCCAGGTTCCGGCATTCGGCGCGGACCAGCACGCAGAGGTCGCGGATCTGATCGGTCGTGAAGCCGGTGGTATGATACATGCTCGGCGGTCCGCTTTCTTTGGTTGTTGTGTGGAAACTCCATCCTATGGGAGGGCGGGCCGTCTCATTCATCGGGGGTCCACTGTGGGTTACTGGGCCCTGCTGAATAAGCCTCCTTATTGGCTCCCTGTCCGGAATCCTCGGGGCACCTCAGATGATGGTTCTCGCGTACGCCTCGGTTTGCAGTAGGCCAGGGACTGCGAGTGGTTGGAAGACACGGAGCAAGCTGGCCTGCTGCTCGTGTTCGATGAACGGCCGTAGCCACACGGGGGCGTGTTCGCCGATGACGAACTCGCGGTAGAACTTCATGAAGGCGGTGCCGAACACCTTGTCGACCATGCCCAGGTAGTTGGGCAGGGCGGGGCGTTCGCCGCGCTCGATCGAGCCGACGTGCTTTGCCGAGAAGTGGACGCGCTCACCCCAGGACTCCTGGGTGAGGCCCATCGACTCGCGCACCCGCCGTAGCTCCGATATCAGATACTCGCTGCCGCTCACAAGCCCCTCGCATGCAAACATTCAGGTGGTGCGCGCTGGGATTCCGCGTGGTGGCATAGCGTGATGGCCGGTTGGTTGGTGGCCGCCGGCTGATGTTGACCTGGGTGGGGTGGGGGTCAGGTGGGTGCGGGTAGGTTCGGCATCCAGGGTCGTCCGAGGATGGCGTCGCGCAGGACGGCCATTTTGTCGAGGCCGTTCTTCGCCGCGCTGGAGACGTAGCCGAGGATCTTGTACCGATCCTTGGTGCGTTGCTCGCTGGTGAGCCGCCCGGAGATCTTCTGCTGGATCTTCGCCGGTCGCAGGTCCCGTTCGGCCTGGTTCGACGTCGGCGGCACCAACAGGTCGTCAACGAAGCGCAGCACGTCGGCACGTCGGTCCCGGAAGACTTCCAACAGCAGGCGGGCTTTACGCTCACCCGGCCGGTTGCCGATGGTGCTGGTGTCGGACAGTCCGACCAGCACGCCGTGGTGCAGCCGGTACAGCAACTCGGCCTTCACTGTGGGGTCGATGCCCGGCCGGTTCTGCTCACGGGCCGTGTTCGTCTCGTGGATCAGCGCGCGCAGCGCGTCGGAGATCTGCTTCGGCCAGACCGCGTCGGGGTACACCTCGGCCGCACCGTCAAGATCACGTAACAGGTGAGCGCAACACAGTTGGTGGACCAGCGTGCCCAACTCGGCCGAGTCGTAGTTCCGGTACCGGTCGTGCACGACCACCGAGCCGGTCAGGTCCTTGACCACGAACGCCGTGAACGTGGCCAGGTCCCGGTCACCGACCTGGTAGTGAGTCCACAACTCGGTACACGCCACGAGCAGGTACTTCTCGGCCTTCTTCCGGCCCGGCCTCGGTTTCTTTGGCCCGACCCGCAGCGGCGTCTCGTCACAGCACACCGCGTACGCCAGGGTGATCAACATGCGGATCCGTTTGTCGACCTCGCTGGTCAGCGCCGCGACCCGGGTCAGCACGCCGTGCACGAACCCCGGCGACGGTGTCGCACCGGTCAGCGACCGAAGCATCTGTACACACCGCTGCACCGGGATGAAATGCACGACCATCAGATAGACCGCCCACGCCTGCAGGTTCGGGCCGTACCCCACCGGACCGGCCCCCGCGCCTTCCGGCCGGGCCGCGGTGTGCAGCTTCCCGCACCCACACCGCACCGCATGCTGGTCGTACTGGGTCAGCGTCGCGGTCATCAACGGAACCTCGACCTGCTGATACCGGTCCACCACACCCAGATCCCGCGCGTCCACCAACTCCGCGCCGCACCCGCAACTACCCTCGGGGAACCGGTCCCGCCGCTGATCAGGAGCATCCGACCAGGCCAGGTTCGACCCCGGCGCACCCCGCTGCCTACCCCGCGTACCCGCCGGGGTGTCCCGCTTCTTCCTCGCCGCAGGTGGCGTACGCCCCGGATCATCATCCTTCGACGGCGGAGACGACGAGTTCGACGAGTTCCGCGACAACAGATGCTCGACCCGCGCCAGCCGCACCGCGAGCGCCTCGTACGCCGCCGTCAACTCCGCGATCTGCGCGTCCTGCTCAGCAATCCGAGCGTCCTGCGTCCGTGCCAGCGAGATCAACTCTTCACGAGACAGATCCTCCGACACCGACACGCCAAGATCAAACCACAACGGACAGAACGGCGTCGAGCCGGTCGAACCCCGTCACTCAACCCGCGCTGACCGTCACTCTTCGCGCACCACCTGAATGTTTACCCTCGCATCCCTCGGATTCCCTCGTGCCCACGCGGCGGAGGCATCGCCGAAAGGCGTCCCCGTTGCGTGAAGTCGCCAACCATCTTCCTTGACGAATGCAAAGGCGTCCAGCATGGATCTCGGTCCTGCGGATAACTGCAAGATCAGGTTGAGTGATTGATCTTCGAGCATCTATCAGATGGACACTTGACGCTGCAAGGCTTTCGCATCCCTCAGTTCCCCTCGCGGTGGTCGAGGTCCGCGTCATGGGACTCCCGGCGTGCACGGGGTCACCGCTCGGGTTCCGCTAACCGTGAATCGGAGTCCAGGGTGGGATGTCGCAACTGATTCGGCTATCCAAGGAGGATCCTGGTGGTGTACAGGAATGACGGGATCGGCGGGACGCGCCGGCTGACCGCCGCCCGCGCGGTCGACCCCGCCCCGGCCAGTGCGATCGACGCCGCGCTTGACCCCGGTGACACCGTCGTGGCGCAGGCGGTGCGCCAGGCGCGGCTCGACATCGCCGAGCATCTGCCGTCGGCGCGGCTCGGCGAATGCCGCACCTGTGACGTCGCCGCGCCGTGCCGGCCGATGCTGCGGTCGCTGGTCATCAGAGTCCTTCCGTGGATACTCCGGCCTTGAGGCCGGGGAGGAAACGGAACTCCTGCGGAGCAGGGCAGGGAAAGCCGATCCGCCGCCGGGGCGGACCGGCGTCCACCCCACACGCGACCCCACGGCTCACGACCGAATCGCTAGACTGTCGACTGTGTCCAGGACCGTGAAGCGGGCGTTCAGGTACCGCTTCCACCCCACCCCCGGGCAGGCCACCGAGCTCGCCCGGACGTTCGGCTGTGTCCGGCTGGTCTACAACAAGGCGCTGGCCGCCCGCACCGAGGCGTGAACCCTGCGTCGGGAACGGGTCACCTACAACGCCACGTCGGCGATGCTCACCGGGTGGAAGAAGACCGACGAACTGGCGTTCCTCAACGACGTCTCCTGCGTCCCTCTGCAGCAGGCGTTGCGGCACCTGCAGACCGCGTTCGCCAACTTCTTCGCCAAACGGGCCCGGTACCCGACGTTCAAGTCGAGGAAGAGGTCGCGGCGGTCGGCGGAGTACACCGCCAGCGCGTTCCGCTGGCGCGACGGCCGGCTCACCCTCGCGAAGATGACCGAACCGTTGGACATCGTCTGGTCCCGACCGCTCCCGCAGGGCGCGGCGCCGTCGACGGTGACCGTGTCGCAGGACCCGGCGGGCCGCTGGTTCGTCTCCCTGCTCTGCGACGACCGGATCGACCCGGCCCCGGCCACCACCGCCGCTGTGGTGGGGGTCGACGCCGGCCTCGACAGCCTGTTCACTCTCTCCACCGGGGAGAAGATCCCCAACCCGAGACATGAACGCCGTGACCGGCGGCGGCTGGCCCGCGCCCAGCGGAACCTCGCACGCAAGGCCAAAGGCTCCGCGAACCGGGCCAAGGCCCGGCTGGCGGTGGCCCGCATCCACGCCCGGATCGCCGACCGCCGCCGCGACCACCTGCACAAGTTGACCACCCGGCTCGTTCGTGAAACCCAGACGATCGTGATCGAGGACCTGACCGTCCGCAACATGATGGCCAACCACAGCCTGGCCCGCGCCGTCTCCGACGCGGCCTGGCGGCAGTTCCGCAGCATGCTGGGGTACAGAACCGACTGGTACGGCCGGGATCTGGTGGTCGTGGACCGCTGGTTCCCGTCGACCCGACTGTGCTCCGCGTGTGGCGTACTGGCTGAACACCTGCCGTTGGCGGTCCGGTCGTGGACCTGCCGGTGCGGGCAGGCCCACGACCGGGACGTGAACGCGGCCCGGAACATTCTCGCGGAGGGGCTCTCCGTGATTGCCTGTGGAGGCGGTGTGAGACCTCACCGGGAGTCCTCCTCTCGGACGGGGCGGTCGTCGGTGAAGCAGGAACCCCCTGGGGCGACCCAGGGAATCCCCGTTCCTTCAGGGCGGGGAGGAAGTCAACCTCGACCGGTGGGACCCGGGCAAGGCCCGCCGGGTGCGGGCGGTGCTGCAGCTGTCCGGGCTGATGCCGGACGGCTACCCGCACGGGAAGGACGACGACGATGTCTGCCAGCCGCTGCGGGTCGGTGAGACGCTGCACCTGGGCAAAGCCGACTGGGTGTACGGCGACTGCTCGATGCGGGTGCGAGTCTCCGACATCCGGTACGGCCACGACAGCGACGAGTCGCCGGTGATCGGCATCCTCGCCACGATCGTCGGCGGTGGACGCGACGGCCGGATGGTGGCGATCGCCGTCTACAAACGGTCGTTGACCCACCCCGGGGTGCGGGAAGCCCCGCGCGCCGGCAACGGGACCGACCCGTAGCAGTGAGAAGCCGGCACGGCCGGCGCGGTGCCGGCACCGACTTCATCGCGACCGACGATCCGTATCAACGCGCCGAGCTCATGGCGGGTCACCTGCACCGGCTCGAGGCCGCACTCGACCGTACGCGGGCAGCGGTGGTGTCGCTGCGCCAGCTGCTGCGACCCGACGCTGTGACACTCGACGTCGAACTGCGTTCCGTTTCCGCCCGGACCGTGGCCGCCAGCAGTGCACAGGTCCGGGTCGAGGACTCCGTCGACTGGTTCAGCCTGGCCATGGACGAGCTGGACGCGGCCTTCCCGCCCACGGAACGCACCGGGCCACCCGGTGGCCGGTACGCCAACGAACTGTTCACCAGCGGGGCCGGCGTCATGGCTGATCAATGGGGTTAGCGAGAGGTCTATTCACAGGCGATCCTGTAGAAGTGCAGCCCGATGACACAGGAGATCGTTTCCGTGAAGGTCGCGAGCGGTCTGCGGTAGTCGGTGTGCAGGATTCTCCAGGTCTTCAGGTTTGCGATGACCTGTTCGACGACCCAGCGGATCTTGTTGACCTGCCTGTTGTATTCCTTCTGCCACTCTGTGAGCTCGCCGCCCTTGGGCTTCTTGTACGGAGTGATCATGCCGTTGCCGACGTAGCCCTTGTCGCCGATCCAGTCTCCGGGATTCAGGCTGACGAGAACACCGGTGTCGTTGATCGCGTACGAGTCGTGGTGGTTGCCGGTGACGGGATCGGAGACCCAGGCGAGCGCGCCGTCGAGGGTACAGGCGACCTGGACGCTCATGCCCGTGGTCTTGTGCTTGCCGGAGTACAGACAGCGGTCCGTGCGCCATGACCAGCAGGGGAACAGAGTGCCGTCGACGATGTACTGGGCGGTCGGGTCGAGCTCGTCGGCGGTCGGCACGAACCCCGCCAGCACGCGGTCGAGGACCGGGGTGATGGCGGTGACCGCCCGTGAGATCGTCGACTGGGAGACGCCGTGCGCCTCGGCGATCTCCGCTTGGACACGGTTACGACGCATGTAGGTCAACGGTAAGTAGTCCCAGTTCCCGTGGGTGACTTTGTGTAGTCGGACAGTTGGTGCGTGCTCCGGCAGCCGTGGTGGTGTTGATTTGCGGCCGTGACGGTCTCGGTTGGTGCTTCGGTGGAGGCGGATGCTGACGCGGGGTTGAGGTCTGCGCTGGCTCGGGTGGTGGAGGCCAACGAGCGGTGGGAGCGGTTGGCCGGGCAGTTGCGGGAGGAGAACGCGGCGCTGCGGGTGGAGAACGAGCGGTTGCGGGAACGTGATGTGCGGCGTGAGGCCGAGTTGGAGCGGGTGTCGGCGGAGTTGGCGGTGTTGCAGCGGTTGGTGTTCGGGCGTTCGTCGGAGCGGGTTCGGCCGCAGCCGACGGCGGGCGACGGTGACGGCCAGGGTGGGTATGGCGGTGAGCCTGGCGAGCGTGAGCGGGAGAGGGCACCGCGGCGGGGGCCGGGAGGGCGGGCCGGTCGCAGGGATTACTCGCATCTGCCGCGGGTGGAGGTGGTGTGGGACTTCGCCGGGGGCGGGTACTGCTGCCCGGACTGTTCGTCGCGGTTCGAGGCGTTCGACGATCACGCCTTCGAGCAGGTCGATTGGCGGGTGACGGTGCGGGTGGTGGTGCACCGTCGGCGCCGGTACCGGCGGCGGTGCCGGTGTGCCGGGGCGAGGACGGTGACCGCGCCGGGCCCGCCGAAAGCGGTCGGCAAGGGCCGGTTCAGTAACGGGTTCATCGCGATGCTGCTGGTCGAACGGTTCGTGGCCGGGCGCTCCCGGAACTCCCTGATCGCCGGGCTGGCACGCCAGGGCGCCGAGGTCAGCTCCTCGACGTTGGTCGGGACCTGCGCGGCCGCCGGGACGTTGCTGGCGCCGTTGGAGGAGCGGATTGTCGCCCGGTCCCGTGATTCGTGGCATCCGCACGCCGACGAGACGTCGTGGCACGTGTTCACCCCCGATGGTGGTGACGGGCCGGCCCGCTGGTGGCTGTGGGTGTTCATCGGCGCGGACACCACCTGTTTCGTGATGGACCCGACCCGCGCCGGCGCTGTTCTGGCCCGCCACGCCGGGATCGACACCGCCACCGGACAGCTGACCCCGCACGCTGATGGTGGGCCACGGCGGCTGGTCGTCTCCAGCGACTTCTACACCGTCTACGCCTCGGCCGGGCGTAGGACCGACGGCCTGACCAACCTGTACTGCTGGGCCCATGTCCGCCGGTACTTCGTGCGCGCCGGGGACGCGAACCCGACCCAACTGGCGTGTTGGACCCGAGACTGGCTGGACCGGATCAAGGCCCTGTACCACGCCCACGACGAGCTGACCGACGCGTGGAACGCATCCACGGCCGCCGCAGGGACGGCGGCGACCCGGCTGGACGACGCGTACACCGCCTGGGACACCGCCCTGCAGGCGATCGACACCGCCCGGCAGGCCCAGATGGCCAGCCCCGGCCTGCAACAACCCGCGAAGAAGGCCCTGGCCACCCTGGACCGCGAGTGGGACGGCCTGACCGCGCACCGCGACTACCCGATGATCAGCCTGGACAACAACACGTCCGAGCGGGCACTGCGACGGCCCGTCATCACCCGCAAGAACGCCTACGGCTCCCGCACCGACGACGCCGCGCGCCTCGCCGCGACCGTCTGGACCGTCACCGCCACCGCCGAACAGGCCGGCCTCAACGTCCTGACCTACCTCACCGCCTACCTCGACGCCTGCGGTCGCAACGGCGGCAGACCCCTGACCGGCCCCGACCTCCAACGATTCCTGCCCTGGACCGCGTCCCCCGCCGACCTGCACACCTGGGCCCAGCCACCCCCGACCGGCTGACACCCACACCGACCACCGCGACGGCGACGGCGACGCCACACCCGGCCACGCCGACCATCAGCATGCCCACAAACCGCGTCGCCCAACCCCACGAGACTTGGGACTACTTACGGTCAACGCGACCACGAGGGCACGGTAGAGGCCGAGGACCGGGGGCCACGGTTCCATGCCCAGGTTCCGGCATTCGGCGCGGACCAGCACGCAGAGGTCGCGAATCTGATCGGTCGTGAAGCCGGTGGTATGATACATGCTCGGCGGTCCGCTTTCTTTGGTTGTTGTGTGGAAACTCCATCCTATGGGAGGGCGGGCCGTCTCATTCATCGGGGGGTCCACTGTGGGTTACTGGACCCTGCTGAATAAGCCTCCGAGTACACCTACACCACGGATTTGTCAGCGCTCACCGCATTGGAGACGCCCGTGTCGACGTGGTGCAGCATCTGGCGGGGACTTCCCGGGTGGCTCAGCGGACCTGCACTACCGGTTCGACCTGGATGGTGCCGCGTCACCCGCTGAGCCACGGCAACAGCTGTTGTTGGACCACTGCGCGTCATCGACGCGACACTACGGTGGGACGTTTGCTCGGGCGGATCGGATTACGCGTCGGCCCCGATGCGGGTGGCGAAGGCGCGCAGGTCCGGAAGAGACCGGTGGCGGTCGCTCGCCAGCAGGTCGACGGTCAACCGCTGAGCCCACGGCCGGTAGCGGACCTCCTGCGGCGCGGTCTGCTCGGCGGCGAGCAACGCCCGGTACGCCTCGGTGTCCGCGCCTCGGCCGTGCAACGCCAGCGCGGTGTCCTGCCAGTAGCGGGCCCGACGCTCCACGGTGCCCAACTGCTGCGGGGTGATGGTGCGGGCGCATTCGACCGCTGCGCCGAAGTCACCCAGCGCTCGGCAGACTCCGATCCGGTACAACGCGACATCGACGCTGCCGAAGGCGGCCTTCAGGTCCGCTCGCCGGGTGGCCTCGTCCGCCTCGGCGAGTAGATCCAGAGCGGTTTCCCGCTGGTCGCCGAGTGCGGCCGTGTAGGCGGCGGTGGCGAGGAGCCGCCCGTACGCGGTGACGTCATCGCGTTGCCGCAGCCCGGTGGCGGTGTCGAGCGTCGCCGCGCCGGTGAGCACGACCTTCTGGGCGGTGTCGCGGTGTAGGGTCCGGCGGAGCACGATCGCGGTGATCCGGGCATGTTCGGCCTGCAGCAGCGGGTCCCCGCAGGCTCGCGCCGTCTGACCAGCCCGGTCCATGATCGACCAGGACATGCCGTCCTCGTGCAGCTTGATCAGCACCTGTGCGGTGAGGTGGTATGCCCGGGTCGCCAGGGCGGTGGCGGCACATCGTCGGTCATCGGCGGCGTTCGCGGTGACCGTCGCCGCGCCGGTGACCAGCTGCGGTAGGCGGGTGGCGAGTCGCGCGTACCGACACGCCTGAAGGTCCGCCGACGCGGCGGCCAGCGTGGTGCGCAGCTCGACCGGGCCGACAGGTGGGGTGGTGCTCGGCTCCGCGCCGAGGAGCAGGCCCGACAGTCCGGCCGCCAGCTGCGGCGGGCGGGCAGTGGCGTGGCCGGCAGAGCCTGGGCCCGTGGGGATGGCCGCACCGGCGAGCCCCGCCAGACCGCTCAGTACCGCGCGCCGTCGGATCACGTCCTCTCCCGTCTGCGGCCAGGATCGGCTACCGGGAAGCCTAACGATCGAAGTGGACCCGTGGTGGCTGGCCGATGTGCCAGAGTTGGTCAAGCCGAACAGCTCCGGTGGAATGTCGAACACGTCGGCGAGCCGTCGTAGGGCGGACACGTCAGTCAGGCGCTGGCGGCCGCGTTCTATCCGCGACAGGCTCGCCGCGGAGTAGCCGCAGCGTCTTCCGGCCTCCGCGAGGGTCAGCCGGGCGGCCGTGCGGGCCAGCCGGATCAGGTTGCCGTAGTCGCCGGCTGCCGCCGCCCGACGTGTCTCGGGAAGGCCAGCCCACCGGCGGTCGCCGCTCATCGCAGTCTCCCACCATGGTCACGCTCGGTATTGCCTCCACTGTGCAACGGACGTGCCAGCGCGTGCAAAGCGCTTGCGTATCCGGTAACGGGGCGTGTCGGCGCTACCTGGTCGCTGCTGTCCTGGAAGGGCGGCGGTGATGGCGCCGGACGGTGGGTGAGGAGCGAAGACAATGGACCAGTCGGATCAAGGTCGACCTGGCCTTCGCCGGGTCGCTGTCGTCAATCGGACACTTGGCGTGGGCCTGTTCGGCGTCGTGGCGATTGTCGTCATCATGCTCGTGGCCGGTGGCTCCGGGCGATCGGCTGCGGTGAGCGCGATCGGCGGGATAGTCGCCGCGCTGGCCGGCCTCGCCGCCGAGTACCTCCGTCAAGGATGAGCCGGGCGTCATAGATCCACCACTGATGGTGATTGCTGGGCTGCCCGGTGGGCGGAAACGGTCCGCGTGGTCGATGCGCATTCCGTCGCTCTCGGTACGGAAAGCGATCATTTTTCGGCAGCAGCCGGTGGGATGGCCTTGCGGAGCTGGGGGCGACCATGAGCCCGAGATCGGGGCCCATCTCCGGAGCGAGGACGACACGAACGGCGCATGACCGAAGTCTGAGCGTAGTGGGGATGTAGCGAGCGGAGCCGTCCCTGGCAGGTCGATGAGGTTGACAGGTGTCCATGACGGCAGCCGCCCCGGCCAGTGCCGAGACCGCCAGGATCGATACGTGGGTGCGCGACCGCAACACTGGTGCCCGGGTAGCTGGCGTATGCGTGTTCGCGACCCCGGTCAGGGTGTTCAGCATTCCAGCGCAGTGCCGGCCGAACAGCGGCCGTACCGGCCGGGTGTCCATCGATGTAGCAGGGCCGGCTCCTACCACCTCTTCGCGTTGCCGGCTCCGGGCAGCCCGTACGGCGCGCAGTGGGTTGGACCGGACGGCGGCACCCGGGTCCAGTCCGGGGCCCGCCGCGGTGTGGTCGGTGTCGCCGGGCGTGCCCAGGCCGACCTCGTCCCGGCGGTCGTCGGCACCCCGGACCCGGCGACCTACCGGCTGCGGCACGGCGGCGAGTTGACCGTTCACATCCTCGACGAGCCGACGAGCCGACGAGCCGACGAGCGCCGGCCGGCAACTGGTCCTGTACAACTCCGGATCCGGCGAGCATGTCGGGTCGGTGGCGATCGGCGACGACGCCACCTGGGGATTTATTGCGGGTCAGCGGCGGGCAGCACGTGAAGATCCGGTGCCGCTGTACGGGTGGCGACCGCTGGTACGGCGGTTCGGACTTCGCGACGGCCGCCTCGGTACGGGTCCGTCACCGGGACTGGTTGAACCTGATCCTGTGAGTCGGTGCCGGACCGGGTCAACCGATCCGGACTCCGACCAGGCTCAGCAGGTAGACGACGGCGAAGGCGCCGAAGAACAACCCGGCGGTGCCGAGCGCCACCTGGCTGGTCCACGACGGCCGTACCGGTGCGGGGAGCCGGCGGTTGACGTACAGGGTGAGGCCGACCACGACGGGGGTGTGCGCGGCGGCGATGATACCGCCGACCGACAGGATCTCGACCGGGTTGCGGACCAGCAGGAACAGCACCAGCGGGGCGAGAGTCATGGCGACCGCGACATAGGTCAGGTAGACCGCCCGTGGGTGGCGGATCAGACGGGCCAGCCTGCCGGTATGTTCGCCGTCATCAGCCGGCTCGTCGTCGGATCGGCCGGCGGTGATCAGTCTGGTGGCGTCAGCGTACGTGCGCGCCCAGCCGTCCTGGTTGGCGAAGATGGTGCCCCAGAGAGCAACCACCACACAGGTCAGCAGCAGCACCTCACCGAAGGTGCCCCACAGGTCGCCGAGCAGCGCGGTCAGGTCGCGGGCGACGTCGACCCCGTCGGGTACCCGCCCCTGCGGGGCGAGCAGTTCGGCGCCCAGCACCAGAAAGGAGACGATGACCAGTCCACCGCCGGCGACGCCGAGCGCGGCGGTCCGGCTCATCGTCCGGGTCCAGCCGCGTACCCGCTCGATCCGCTCGTCGCGGCCGGCCTGCCCGTCCGAAGGCACATCGTCGCGGGCCCCGGCATCAGTCTGATCCGTCGACGAGGACGGGCCTGTCGGCCCGCCGAAGCCACGCGCCGCCACCCAGTAGGAGAACCACATGATGCCGACGGCGCCGGCCAGGATGAATCCGACCCAGGGCAGCACGAAGTACAGGTCGAGGTCGTCCGGCGCGCCCGGCACCAGGCCCGTCGCGATGTCGCCGCTGACCGTGCTGGCCGCCGCGGTGAGGGCCGCGCCGACCAGGACCAGGGCCATCACCGCGGTGATCCGTTCCACGCCCCGGTAACGGCCGGCCAGCACCAGTGCCCCGGAGCCGAGGATGACGGCGCTGGCGTAGACCGCCTGTCCGCCGGGCAGCGCCACCATGAGCGCACTGCCGACCAGGGCGGCGATACCGGCGATGGTGACCACCCCGGCGACGATCTGCGGCACGAAGATCACCCAGATCGCCCAGTTGGCCGGCCCCGGTACGTCGCGGAAGCCGTCGAGCAGGGTGCGGCCGGTGGCCACGCTGTACCGGCCAGCCTCCCGGATCATGATCCACATGAGAACGGTCACGATCAGCGCCAGCCACAGCAGTTCGTAGCCGTACCGCGCGCCGATCCGGGGGGTGAACAGCACCGAGCCGGAACCCACCGACGACACCATCCACAGCAAGCCGGGCCCGTACCACCGGAGCTGGCCCCGGCCGGCCGGGACGGGGGTGGGCTGTTGGCGCAGAAGGAAGGCGGTCGGCACGGTGAGTTTCCCTGGGTCGTGTTCGAGCGGAGGGTCGGACCTCTCCGGACCTACCCACGCACCGGCCGGCGACACCTGGATGACGGACACTCGTCGACACGCCGGCTGTCCGGGCCCTCGACGTCCCCGACGATCATCCATGCGCGTGGTAGGCCTTTGATTACTCGACGTGCAGGAAGGATTGGCAGGTGGGCAGTGACGAGCAGTAGGCAGTGGTTTCCGGATGCCCGGTCGGGTGTCCGCTCCGGCCACACTCGGCGGCTGTTGTCGGTTGCGGCCGGGGTAGCGCTGGCAGTGGTGATGACCAGCGGCGCGGCGGCGGTGCCAGCCGACGTTGGTGCCGCCATCACCACCCGGGTGTTCGACCGGGCCACCGGCGAGCCGGTCAAGGGCGTCTGCGTGCTGGCCATGCCGGTGCCGACGTTCAGCCTGCCGAACGCGTGCCCGGCCCGCAGCGGCGGTGGTGGTCGGGTGACCGTCGACGTGCCGGGGCCGGGGCAGTACAACCTGTTCGCCCTGCCGAAGCTGGACAGCCCGTACGGTGCCCAGTGGGTAGGCCCGGACGGCGGCACCGGCAGGCAGCAGGACGCCCGGCGGGTCACCCTCGCCGCTGGCGAGACGAAACGGGTCGCACAGATCCTGCTGGATCCGCGCGCCACGATTAGCGGCGTGGTCGACCACTGGGCTGGGGACCCCGCAGGGCTGATCTCCATCGCGCAGCCGGAGCTCGACGTGCACCAGGAGCCGCGATCCGTGCCGGTTGACGTCGACGGGACGTTCGACATCGACTGGGTCGGGCCGTACGAGTGGCCGTTGTTGTTCCGGCCGCAGCTCGACTGGGCACTGTGGAGCGGGCAGGTTGGCAATCGACTTCTTGCCGAGACGGTTCCCGCGGTCGTCGGCGGCTCGGCCGACCGGTACACGTTCCGCACGCTGCAGTTCAGGGGAGCTGCCTTCGGAGTCCAGGTCAGCAGCTTGCCGACTGGCCAGGCGGGGCGGGTCGTGTTCTACAACAGCGCTACCAGGGACGTGATGGGGGTAGGTGAGTTCGACGGGGGGAAGAACGCAGCTCGTGCGCGAGTCGTCGGTGGCCAGCAGGTCAAGGTCGAGTGCCACTGCCCCGACGGGACACGCTGGTACGGCGGGACCGACTTTGCCAGCGCCACGCCGATTGCCGTGGCCTACTACGAAGGCATCAACCTTGACATGCGGTAGCGCGGACAGACGTCCTTGAATAGGGAGTGACGACATGGCAGGCAGCAGCAGGGGATCGTCTGGTGAGGTGCATGGCCAGCACCATCAGAGGGTGACCAGGTTCCGGATGACAGGTGTGGCGGTCGTGATCGCAACCCTCGTCGTCACCATGGTCGGCGGGCCACCGGCGCGTGCCGCCGCCGCACAGTCTACCGAGGCGTACATCAAAACCTGGGTGTACGCCCGCGACACCGGCCTGCCGATGAAAGGCGTCTGCGTCATCGCCGTTCCCGCGCGAGGCACCTTCAGCTTCCCGGACGGGTGCCGGCCGAAGAGTACCGGACTGGGGCGGGTGAACGTGCCGGTGGCGGCGCCCGGGTCGTACAACCTGTTCGCGTTCGTTCCGCCCAGCACTATGTACGGGTCACAGTGGGTGGGGCCGTCCGGTGGCACCGGGACACAACAGTCGGCTCGTTTGATCACCGCGTCGGTGCCAGGTGAGACCAAGACCGCCCCGACGATCTTCATTGATCGGCGTGGCTCGATTCGGGGTAAGCTCCCGGCACCGGAGGAGATCCCGCCCCCAGGGCAGGGCGGCACCGTCGGGATCGTCGCCCCGGAGCCGGAGAACCGCTGGCAGCCCTACGCCTCCGGGATCGCTTCCGACGGCAGTTTCAGCATTCTCTGGCTCGGCCCGTACGAGTGGCCGCTGCTGTTCCGGATCCCCGGCCATGCAGACCAGTGGAGCGGCGGTGGCGGCAACCGACTACGAGCTGATCTGATCCAGGCCGCTGTACCGGGCAATTCGCCTATCATCGACTTCACTGTCAAGCGTGGCGTATCCGCCATCGTCAACTTTCCTGACCCGCCGGCGGGCTCGGACAATCGGGTGGTGCTGCGCAACGTGACCACCGGTGAGTCGGTGGGCGTCGGATCACTCGGCTCCGGTTCCAAGGTGCGGATCCGGGTCGTCCTGGGGCAGCAGGTCAAGATTCAGTGTCTCTGCGGCGGCACCACCAGTTGGCATGGCGGCACCGACTTCGACAGCGCCACGCCGGTAGTGATCACCGGCGGCGGGCCGACCGAGGTCACCTTCCTGCCGCCGCAGTGAGCCGGGCGGCCTTGTCGTCGGTGGTCGGGCCGTGCGAGGTCAGCCGCACCGGTACGCCGAGCGCCGCCTCGACCGCCGCCACCCAGGAGTCCGGGTCGGGCTCCGGGTCGGTGGCGTACCGGGGTCGGCTGGTCAGCAGCCGGGCGGTCAGCGCCGCCTGCCGGTCGAGGTCACCGGGCGGGCCGGTCGGCAACCGGTCGGTCCAGTCGTACGCCGCGCACAGCCGTAGCCGGTGCGCGCCGACCAGGTCCAGATGGGTCAACGCGAGGGCGTCGACGCCGCCGGTGACGTCGAGCGCGTACCGGTGGGCGACGGCGTCGAAGTGGCCGAACCGGAACCGCCCCTGCCAGGCGTTGGTGCCGTTGTGCCGCTCCGGCGGCCGCAGCGCCGGGTCCTCGGTGACCAGCGGGCCCGGCCCGTGCCGGGGGGTGAGGGTTCGCAGCACCCCGAGCCGGGTCACCGTACCGGGCATGCCCGCCTCGGCCAGCAGCGCGTCGACGTTGCCGTACGTCGTGGTGCTCCACGTGGTGGACGGGTGAAAGCCGTGCCACTCGTCGAGCAGCACCCCCTGAGCGCCTTCGAAGACGACGGTTCCGGCGCGCAGTAGCCGGGTCGTCCATGACCGGTCGACGATCGACACCCGCCGCGCGAACGCGGTGAACGCGGTGACGGTGTCCGCCACCGGCGGGGCGTCCAGCGGCCCCAACTCGGCGGTGAGCCGGTCACGCAGCAGGGTCAACCGGTGTCGCAGCAGTCCTTCGTCGAGGCAGTCGCCGACCCGGGGCGCGGTGTCGGGGTGGGCGAGAGCGTACGACATGCTCTCGCCCACCCCCATCCCGCAGGAGCCGTGCCGGTCGGCCCCACGGGCGATCTCCCGGGCCTGGTTCGCGGCCCGGTGGTACGGGGTGGCCAGCAGCGCCTCCCGGTCGACGGTCACCCGGTCCAGTGCGTCGGGCAGCCCGACCCCGGCCAGGTGCGTCGCCTCGCCGGCCAACGCCAGCGGGTCGACGACCACGAACCGGGACAGGTGCGTCGGTACGCCGTGGAAGGTGCCGGCGCCGAACTGGGCGAAGGTGTGGGCCCGGCCGTCGGGCAGGACGACGTTGTGTGCGGCCTGCCCGCCCCCGTTGAACCGGATGACCGCGTCGACCGGCCGGCTCGCGCACAGCCAGTCGACGACGGTGCCCTTGCCGGCGTCGCCGTAGCCGAGGTCGACCACGGCGACGTGCCGGCCGGTCGGGTCCCCGGTCATGCTGCTGGTCACCGGGTTCACAGCCGGGTCACCCGGTCGGCGTGGCCCGAGGCGGCCGGCAGGGTGCCGCGTACCGCGGGGGTGCGGCTGCTGCCGATGCGGGCGAGCGCCCGCGACACGGTGGTGGCGGCGTCGCCGGCACCGACGTCGCGCAGGTCGGCCAGGGCGGTGTCGAGGTCGCAGGCCTCTTCGCCGAGTGCCACGGTGGTGGCGATGGTCTCGCAGACCGCGTCGAGGTCGTCGAGTTCGACGGCGTTCTGCCCGAGCAGGTCCCGCCAGAAGTCGAGGATGCGGCGGTTGCCGGCGTAGTGGCTGCCGGCCGGCATCAGGTAGTAGGTGTCCCACCGGCGACGGACCTCGTCGACGACGGCGCTTTGCGGGACGTCTTCGTTCAGGTCGTCCCCGATGAACTTCCGAACCTCGCGGGCCTTGACCTTGGGGTACGCCATCTCGTCGCCGATGACGAACAGGTAGCCGCGCTTGCCGCGCCGCTCGTGGCAGTCGATCGACGTGTGCCGGGCCATGAAGTACATGGCGAGCTCGTACGACTCCATCATCTGCCCGCCGCCACCGCCTTCGAGCACGATGTTGCCCAGGTGGTCGTCCATCCGGTTGTCCGACTCGAACTGGCCGATCTGCAGCGGCACCCGGTCGCAGGTCGCGTCGCCGATCGCACCGAACAGGATCTGCGGGTCGGTGACGTAGCCCTTGCGCAGCAGCAGGCCGAGCAGCTGCGGCAGCTTCTGCTGCAGCGTCCGGGGCACGCCGCCCATCGATCCGGTGACGTCGAACAGGACGGCGACGGCCAGCGACTGCGGGTGTTCGGCCGAGTCGCGGCTTTCCCGGGCGGTGACGCCGCGCGGGTCGAGGGTCGGGTGGACGGTGCGGGCGCCGCCGTCGCTGTAGGCGAACGCGCTGGCGCCGGTGGCCTTGCGGTAGGCGCTCGCGGCGCGGTACACGTCGGTCGACCAGGCTCCACTGCCCATGTCCGGCCTCCTTCGAAGCGGGTGATTCTTAACGGTGATTGCGGTCGGGGATGGTGAACGGCCGGAACCGGCGGCGGCCCCAGAGCCGTTCGAGCAGGTCGTCGAATTCGGCGAGCAGCCGCCACGCGTCGTCGGGCCGCTGCCGCAGCGATGCCAGTTGGCAGCTGCCGGTGAACCGGCGCATCGGTTCCGGTGCCTGACCGCCGGTCAGCCAGTCGAGGCAGCGGGCGGCCATCGCGAGGTCGGTGCCGGGCCCGGGACTGCGGCGTCGGCGGATCTCGTCGGGGTACCAGTCGGCGTACGCCGGGACCAGCGCCGGCACCGGCGTGGCGTCGATGCTGGCGTAGCACCAGTCGACCAGCACCACGCCGTGCTGGTCGGGCTCGATGAGGACGTGGTCGGGCAGCACCGCGCCGTGGACCAGCCCGGCGCGGTGGGCGAAGCCGAGCGCGACCAGCAGCCGCCGCCACATCCAGGCCGCGTCCCGGGCGTCGACCCCGTCCGGGTACGCCCGGCGTACCTCGGCGAGGCTGCGTAGCCCGGCGGCGGTGCCCAGCACGGTGACCTGCCGGACGGCGCCGGTGCCGGTGTCGCGGTGCCGGAACTCGTCCGCCACCCGGGGCACGTACGGCAGGTAGCGGGGGTCGCCCTGCTCGGCGAGCCGGGTCAGCGCGGTCGCCTCCCGGGCGATCAGATCGTTGTTGGCCGGATCCCGGGGCACCTTCACCAGTTGGTCGTCGCCGTGCCGGTACAGGTCGGCGAGGTCGCCGGTGTAGCGGGCGGTCCGGTCCACGACGTACCGGTGCCGGCCGGTGTCGATGGTGACGGTGTCCCGGCCGTCGGCGAGGTGCTCCCGCCACAGCTCGGTCAGCTGCATGAACGCGGCGGTGGCGCGCGGGTCGGGTGTGGCCGCCCCGGCGGTGTCCGGGTGCAGCAGCCGGGCCAGCTGGTGGTAGCGCCCGGTCGTCTGGTCGGTGCCGAACACCTCGGCCGGGTGGTGCGCGGTCAGGACGAGTTCGATCGCCTCGGTCACGGTCACCTGACCTCATCCTCCCGGGCGGGTCGCAGCAGCGCCGGGTGCAGCAGCCGGGCGTCGCCGGCCCGGTAGATGCGCGACCGGGGTCCGCCGCGTGGGCCGCCGCGTTCGGTGGTGGCGCCGACGCTTTCCAGGAAGCCGGGTACGGAGAGCACCTTGCGGTGGAAGTTGCCGGCGTGCAGTTCGACACCCCAGACGGTCTGGTAGACGCTGCGCAGCTCGCTGACGGTGAACTCGTCGCCGACGAACCGGGTGGCCAGTGGGGTGTACTCGAGCTTGGCGCGGGCCCGGTCCAGGCCGTCGACGACGATCCGGGCGTGGTCGAAGGCGAGTCGCCGGCTGGTGCCGGGCAGTTGCCGCACCGGCCGGTCCGGGTCGGCCCGTTCGGGTAGGCCGAGCGCGTCCACCGGCACCCAGGCCGCTGCGGCGGCGTCGCTGCCGGCCGCCGGGTCGGGCAGCTCGGGCGCGAAGGCGAGGTACGCCACGGAGACCACCCGCATCCGCGGGTCCCGCTCGGGTGCGCCGTAGCTGGCCAGCTGCTCCAGATGCACCCGGTCCATCGCGGCGGCCCGGCCGGGCCGGGTGTCCAGCCCGGTCTCCTCGGCCAGCTCCCGGGCGGCGGCGGTGGGCAGGTCCTCGTCGGGCTGGACGAAGCCGCCGGGTAGCGCCCAGGCCCCTTCGTGTGGCGGCGCGCCCCGCCGCACGAGCAGCACGTGCAGCTGTGCGTCGCGGATGGTCAGCGCCACCACGTCGACGGTCACGGCGACCGGCGGGAACGCCCGGGGGTCGTAGCTGGCGAGGAACTCGGCCTCCGACATCGCGGTCCTTCTCGTTACTAGAAAGTCTCTGATTAAGAACAACTCAATCTGAGAATAACCTATCTCATGGTGGACCGGATGTCACCCCAACGTGGCGACTGTCATGTCCGGTGCCGGTGATCGACGATGGAGCCCGGTCGCGGCTTAGGTTAGCCTCGGCTCACCGGTAGCCGGTCGGTGAGCCGGACCGTCACCGACCCCGCCGGAGAGAGACCTGCCGTGCCCGTACCCCGACCCGCCCCGCTGACCACGGCCCGGCTGCTGCGGCGCACCCTGCGCCGGCACCGCGGCCGGCTCACCGCCGGTGTCGTACTGCTCAGCCTGCACCAGGCGGCCGAAGCGGCGGTACCGCTGGCCATCGGACTGATCGTCGAGCAGGCCGTCGCGACCGGCGACTGGACAGCGCTCGCGGTCTCGGTGGCCGGACTGGCCGCTCTGTTCACCGTCCTTACCTTCGCCTGGCGGTTCGGTGCCCGGCTGACCGAGACCGCGATCCACCGGGAGACCCACCGGCTCCGGGTGGAGGTCGCCGGGCGCGCACTCGACCCACGCGGGCACCGCACCGGGCTTCGCTCCGGCGAGCTGCTCGCCATCGCCGCCGCCGACGCCGAACGGACCGCGTTGATCATCCGGGCCGCCACGGTCGCCGTCGCCGCCGTGGCGGCGCTGGCGGTCTCGTCCGTGGTCCTGCTCACCATCGACGTGCCGCTCGGCCTTGGTGTCCTGCTCGGCGTGCCGGCGCTGGTGCTGGCCCTGCAGGCGCTCGCCCCAGTGGTCACCCGGCGTACCGGCGCGCAGCAGGCCGCCGCCGGGGCGACCACCGCGCTCGCCACCGACCTGGTCAACGGGCTGGGTGCGCTGCGCGGATTCGGCGCGCAGCGCAACGCGGCCCGGCGCTACCGCGAGTCGAGCCGGCACACCCTCCAGGTGACCCTGCGGGCGACCACCATGGCCGGCGTCTACCAGGGGATCACCGCCGGTGCCAGCGGGCTGCTCCTGGCCGGCGTCGCGGGCGCGGCCGGCGCGATGGCGGTCCGGGGCCGGATCGGCGTCGGTGAGTTCATCACCGTGGTTGGTCTGGCTCAGTTCATCGCCGAGCCGGTCCGTGTACTCGGCTTCTGTGGCCAGCTCGCCGCCGCCGCGCGGGCCTCGGCCGAACGGGTCGCCCGGGTGCTCGCCGCGCCACCCGCCGTGCTGCCCGGCCAGCGTCCGGTGGCCCGGCCGCAGCCGGTGCGCCTGGCACTGACCAGGGTCAGCCACCGCTCACTGCGCGACGTCGACCTGCGGCTGGCGGCGGGAGAGCTGCTCGCAGTGGTGGCGTACGAGCCGCGCGACGCCCAAGCGCTGCTCGACCTGCTGCGCGGCGCCGTCGCCGCCGACGACCATCGGGGGACGGTGGCGGTGGACGGCGTACCGGTCGCCGAACTGACCCTCGACGGCCTGCGCGAACGGGTCCTGGTCGAACCGCACGACACGGCGCTGTTCGCCGGCACGCTGCGCAGCAACCTGCTGATCCGACCCGGTCAGACCGCGGATCCGTTGCCGGCGGCGGTCGGTGCCGCCTGCGCGGACGACATCGTCGCGGCGCATCCCGCCGGACTCGACCATCCGGTCACCGACCGGGGCGCCAGCCTCTCCGGTGGCCAGCGACAGCGGATCGGGCTGGCCCGGGCGCTGGCCGCGGACCCGCCGATCCTGGTGCTGCACGATCCGACGACGGCGGTCGACGCGACAACCGAGGAACGACTGGCGGCCGGTCTGCGGGCGGCCCGCCACAGCCGTACGGTGAACCCGGCAGTCGAGCCCGGAGCACCGGCCACCCTGGTGGTGACCAGCAGCCCGGCGTTGCTCAGCAGGGCCGACCGGGTCTGCGTCCTGGCCGCAGGTCGGGTGGTGGGCGTCGCACCGCACCACGATCTCGTCCGGACTGACCCGACCTACCGCGCGGCGGTGCTGCGATGACCGGTCCTGCCCGCGACCGGCTGCCGACCGCCACCGGCGCGCGGACCTGGCTGGTGCTCGGCGGGCAGCTGCGCCGCGCCGGTGTGCTGAGTGGATCCGCGCTGGTGACCGTCCTGGCGGCCAGCGCCAGTGGGCTGGTCGCACCCTGGGCGCTCGGTGTCATGGTCGACGACATCCGAGCCGGCGTCGGCACCGGCGAGGTGGTCCGTTCGGTGGTGCTGATCGTGCTCGCGGCCACCGTCGGCGCCGTACTGACCGGCATCGGTGCCGCGCTGGTCGCCCGGACCGGCGAGACCGTGCTCGCCCGGCTGCGCGAACGGGTGCTCGACCGCGCTCTGCACCTGCCCGGTCAGACGCTGGACCGCACCGGCACCGGCGACCTGCTGGCCCGGGTCGGTGACGACGTGTCGGTGGTGACCCGGGTGATCACCGACACCGCGCCGGTACTGGTGTCCGCGCTGCTGACCGTCGGGCTCACCGTCGCCGGACTGTTCGCGCTGGACTGGCGACTCGGCCTGGCCGGGCTGACCGCGGTGCCGATGTACCTGCTGGCGCTGCGCTGGTATCTGCCCCGCTCGGGACCGTACTACGCCCGGGAACGGGTCGTCACCGGGGAACGGTCCCAGGCGATGATCGGCGCGTTGCGCGGCGCGGCGACGGTCCGCGCGTACCGGCTGGAGGCGGCGCATCTCGCCGAGATCGAGCAGCGTTCGGCGGCGTCGCGCGACCTGTCGGTGTCCGTGCTGCGGATGTTCACCCGGTTCGGCTCCCGGCTCAACCGGGCCGAGTGTGTCGGCCTGACCTCGGTCCTGGTGGTCGGCTTCCTGCTGGTGCGGGCGGACCTGGTGACGGTCGGGGCTACCACGGCCGCTGCGCTGTACTTTCACCGGCTGTTCAATCCCCTCGGCGCACTGGTCGCCGAGTTCGACCAGGTCCAGCAGGCCGGGGCCAGCCTGGCGCGACTGGTGGGGGTGGCCGACCTGCCCCCGACGCCGGCCGCGACCGGGCCGGTCGTGCCAGCCGACACCGGGATCGAGATCGACGACGTCAGCCACCGGTACGAGGACGGCCCGCTGGTGCTGCGCGACGTGACCCTGCGTGTCGAGCCGGGGCAACGGGTGGCGCTGGTCGGGGCCAGCGGCGCGGGCAAGAGCACCCTGGCCGGCGTGGTCGCCGGCCTGCTCCGGCCGATCGCGGGCACGGTCCGGCTCGGCGGGGTGCCGGTCGCCGGGCCGGACCGTGCCGGTCACCCGGGGCTCGCCGGCAGGATCGCGCTGGTCAGCCAGGACGTGCACGTGTTCGCCGGCCCACTGGCCGAGGATCTGCGGCTGGCCCGCGCAGACGCCACCACCGACGAGATCACCGATGCGCTGGCCACGGTCGGCGCGCTCGGCTGGGTCCGGGCATTGCCGGACGGCATCGACAGCGTAGTCGGTGAGGGCGGTCACCAGCCGACCGCCGCCCAGGCGCAGCAGCTCGCCCTGGCCCGGCTGGTGCTGGCCGATCCGGACGTGGCGATCCTCGACGAGGCGACGGCTGAGGCGGGCAGCGCCGGGGCGCGGGACCTGGAACGGGCCGCGTTCGCCGCGACCGCCGGCCGGACGACTCTGATCGTCGCGCACCGGCTCACCCAGGCCCGGCGGGCCGATCGGATCGTGGTGCTCGACGCCGGCCGGGTCGTGGCCTCGGGTACGCACGACGAGTTGATCGCCGCCGACGGCGACTACCGGCGGCTGTGGGACAGCTGGACCGGCGGTCCAACCTCGACGGTTGACCTTACTGAAGATCCCGTTTAACGTCGCACGTCGATATGTTGTGCCCGCTGACCTGAGGGAGGGCGTCGTGCGTCGTTGGAGATTTGTCGTCGCAGTCGGAGGACTAGCGGCGGCCGTCGTCGGGGCGGTGGCCCTGCTCGCGCCGTCGGCCAGCGCCGCCACTGCGGCCTTCGTGAAGGTCAACGACTGGGGCAGTGGCTACGAGGGCCGGTTCACCGTCACCAACGACACGGCCGGCACCATCACCTCCTGGCAGGTGGGCTTCGACCTGCCGGCCGGCAGCCGGATCAGTTCGTCGTGGAACGCGCGGTCGACCACTGTCGGTAACCGGTACACATTCGACAACGCCAGTTGGAACGGCACCATCGCGGCCGGCGGCAGCACGACGTTCGGGTTCATCGTCGTCGGCAGCGGCACACCCGGCAACTGTACGGTCAACGGGGCCGACTGCGCCGGCGGACCGGCTCCGACCACCCCGCCGCCGACGACGGCTCCACCGACGACCCCACCGCCGACCGGCACCACGCCGGTCGCGATCAACGGCCAGTTGCGGGTCTGCGGGGTCAACCTGTGCAACCAGCACGGCCACCCGATCCAGTTGCGCGGCATGAGCACGCACGGACTGCAGTGGTACGCCCAGTGTCTTGACGATGCCTCGCTGGACACGCTCGCCACCGACTGGCAGGCCGACGTCCTGCGGATCTCGATGTACATCCAGGAGGGCGGCTACGAGACCGATCCGCGCGGCTTCACCGACCGGGTGCACGGACTGATCGACGAGGCGACCGCCCGCGGCATGTACGCCATTGTCGACTGGCACATGCTGACCCCGGGTGACCCCAACTACAACCTGGACCGGGCGAAGACCTTCTTCGCCGAGATTGCCCAGCGGCACGCCGGCAAGCCGAACGTCCTCTACGAGATCGCCAATGAGCCGAACGGAGTCGGCTGGGCCGGGATCAAGAGCTATGCCGAGCAGGTCATTCCGGTGATCAGGGCGGCCGACCCGGACGGCGTCGTGTTGGTCGGCACCCGGGCCTGGTCGTCGCTGGGCGTGTCGGAAGGCGGCAGTGAGGCCGAGGTCATCGCGAATCCGGTGGCCGCGACCAACATCATGTACACCTTCCACTTCTACGCCGGGTCGCACCACGACGCGTACCGCTCGGCGCTGTCGCGGGCGGCGGACCAGCTGCCGATGTTCGTCACCGAGTTCGGCATCCAGACCTACACCGGCGACGGAGCCAACGATCTGGTCAACGCTCAGTTGTGGATCGACCTGCTGGAATCGCGCAAGATCAGCTGGGTGAACTGGAACTACTCCGACGACTTCCGCTCCGGGGCGGTCTTCCGTGCCGGTGTGTGCGGCAGTGGCTCCTACGCCGGTACCGCCCCGCTCAAGGAAGCGGGCGTCTGGATTCGGGAACGGATTCGCAGTGCGGACGACTTTCCGACCCGCTGAAAGCCGGCATTAGCCACCGAGCGGGAGTATTCGCGTTCGGCCGGTGGCGCCGTGTCGGCCGAACTGGAAGGTCGTCACGGCGCCCCACCGCCTTTCCGGCATGTGCCGGATAGGAACTATGTGGCGTAGGGGAGTGGGAGTACGTGTTGTCGGAAATAGTCGTCACGCAAAGTTAGATGTTTTCACCTCCGCCTATTTGGCATAACCTCTCTGGGTGATGGTCCGATCGCAGTGAGTTTGTGGTCGTGTCGATCGGCGGCGCGCCGTCGCCAGGGGAGGACAGCGGAATGGCATCCGAACGTGTCCAGGCCAGCGACGGGACGGCGGCATCCACCCGGGTGGCCCCGACTGTGGCGACCTACCGCACGTCCTGTGCCGGCGGCCGGACGTCGATCGACGAAGCCCAGGCGGCCGTTTTCGGTGCGCTCGCCGCGCTGGAGACCGCAGCCCGGTTGGACCGGCCGGTGCCGATCCGGTCGACCACGGCGACGCTCGGCCTCGACCTGGTCGATCCCCCTGAGCAACTGCGCCATCTGGCCGGACCGGCGGTCCGCTCCTGGCTGTCCCGGCGGCTGCGCCCGGTGGACCTGCTGCCGGAGCGGCGGGACGCCCTGCTGGTGCGGGCGACCACCGGGGTGGCGGCCCCGCCCGGCCCACCCACCGCCCGCATCGACTGGCGGGTCACCGCGAACCACCTGACCATCCACGCCAGCTGCCCCGGCGGGGACCCGTGGCGGCACTGCCTGCCGGCGGTCGCCGAGCTGTACGCGGAGGTGCTGCGCGAACTGGTCGACGAACCCGGCCAGGCCAGCTGGCGCACCGCCGGCATCAGCGGTGCCTCGCGTGACCTGCTCCTCGACCGGTACGCCGGTCGTCGGGTGGACCGTGGGCCGTTCCGTCCGCTGTCCCTGCTGGTCGAGCAGGCGGTGGACCGGCATCCGGGGCGGGTCGCGGTCAGCGGCCCGGGGGGCCGCCTGACCTACCGTGAACTGGACGACGCCGCCAACGGACTGGCCGCGTCCCTGGCCGAGGTCGGTGTACGGGCCGGCGATCCGGTGCCGGTACTGCTCGCCGCCGGCCCGGCGCTGTCGGTGGCCAGTCTTGCGTTGCTCAAGATCAGGGCCGTCCACGTCACCGTCGACCCGCGCTGGTCCCCGGCCAGGCTACGGACCGTGCTGGCCTCGGTGCCCGGTGCGCCCGTGCTTGCCGCCGCGCCGCCCGGGGACCCGGCGCTGTCCGGCGCACGCGTGATCGACGTACGGCCGGGTCAGGTCCCGCCGTCGCCCCGGCGCCCGGAACCGACCGGGACGCCTGACGACCCGGCGCACGCCCTGGTCACCGCCGCCGGGGACGGGGTGCCGCGCTGCACCGTCAGTCGGCATGTGGCACTGACGGACCGGGTGCACTTCATGACCCGCTTCTTCGCCGTCACCGGCGGCGAGGTCGTGCTGCCGGGCGGCCTCGGGCCGGGTCCGGCCGTCGGCAACCTTATCTGGCCGTTGACGACCGGTGGACGGCTGGTGCTGCCGCCCCCCGCCGCTGGTCGGCCGGATCTGTCCACCGTGGTCGCCGTCGTCGCGGCCGAGCAGGTGACGATGATCGAAACAGAGCCGGACACGCTCGACGCGATGGTGGCGGCGATTGAGCGGGACGCTGCGGTCGCCGGGCGTCTTGCCAGCCTGCGGCATGTCGTGGTGCCGGGTCCGGGACTGCGGCCGGCAAGCGCCCGCCGGCTGCGACGCCTGCTACCGCAGGTCGAGGTCAGCACCGGGTACGGTCCGGTCGGGACGGCCGCCGTCGCCTACCACCGGGTGGGCGAGACAGACGGTGACGTCATCCCGGTCGGTCAGCCGGTCGACAACTGCCACCTGCTCGTCGCCGACCATCGGCTGCGGCTGCTGCCGCCCGGCGCCACCGGCGCGATTCTGATCGGTGGGGCCGGCGTCGGCCCCGGCCGGCACGGCACGCCATGGCGCGCCGCTGCCGGGTACGTCGCCAATCCGTTCACGGAGATCCCGGGTGAGCTGCTTTACCACAGCGGGGACCTGGGCCGCTTCGACGAGGACGGCCGGCTACACCTGGTCGGCCGGAGTGACCGCCGGACCAGCAGCGACGAGTCAGCCGAGCGATCCGGGGTGACCCGGGCCGCCGGGCCGGAGCCTGAGGGCCGGCGGCGTGGCGAGAACCGGGAGGTGGTCGCGGCCAGCGCGGGCGTCGCCGGTCGTGGTGGGGGCCTCGGACCGGGGTGACCCCCGCCGACGTCGATCGGCGGGCGGGCTACCGCTCGGCGGCCGCGTACCGGATGATCGATACCGGCGGTGGACCGGAGACGGAACGCGGACGGGAGGCGGCCACGGTGACGGTACGGCAGATCGGCGGCGACGGGGAGGCCACGGGGACGGCACCGACGCTGTGGGCGATCAGCGACCTGCACATCGCGTACCCGGAGAACCGCCAGATCGTCGCCGACCTGGCGGCGCCGGCGCCGCAGGACTGGCTGATCGTCGCCGGCGACGTCGCCGAGACGATCGCCGACGTGCGGTGGGCACTGGCCACGCTGCGCGAGCGGTTCGCCGAGGTGATCTGGTCACCGGGCAACCACGAACTGTGGACCACCGCGCACGACCCGGTACAGCTGCGCGGCGTGGAGCGCTACGCGCACCTGGTCGACCTCTGCCGGTCGCTCGACGTGCGAACCCCGGAGGACCCGTACCTGATCTGGTCCGGTGCCGGCGGACCGGCGGCGGTGGCGCCGCTGTTCACCCTGTACGACTACAGCTTCCTGCCACCGGGCACCGGCACCAAGGCGGAAGGGCTCGCGTACGCACACCGCACCGGCATCGTCTGCACCGACGAGGCGATGCTGCACCCGGACCCGTTCCCGACCCGGGAGCAGTGGTGCTGGCAACGGCTGGCGGAGACCGAACGGCGCCTCGCCGAGGTGGGACCGCAGCTGCCTACCGTCCTGGTCAATCACTACCCGCTGGTGCGCACGCCAATGGACGTGCTGCACTACCCGGAGTTCGCCATGTGGTGCGGCACCGACCGGACCGCCGACTGGCACCTGCGGTACCGGGCGGCGGTGATGGTCTACGGCCACCTGCACATCCCGCGCACCACCGTCTACGACGGCGTGCGCTTCGAGGAGGTGTCGGTGGGCTACCCCCGGGAGTGGCGTCGCCGCCTGGCGGTGCCCGGCCAGCTGCGCCGGATCCTGCCCGGCCCGCAGCCGGGCTGATCAGCGTCCGGTCACCCCCCGACCGCTCGACCGGTCGCCCCCGCCGTCGACGGGCCCGGTGAACGCCGCCAGCAGCTGGGCCGCGGCCTGCGCGGGAGTGATTTCCCCGGCGAGCACCCGCTTCTCGGTCTGCGGGGTCAGCGCGACCACCGCCGGATGCCCGCGCAGCTGGTCCAGCAACCCGTCGCGCACCATCGCCCAGACCCAGCGCAGCTGCTGCTGCCGGCGGTGCCGGTCCAGCTCCCCGCTGGCCCGCCGCCGGTCCTGGTGGGCGGTCACCTGCTGCCACACCTCGGCCAACCCGGTCCCGTCCCGGCCGCTGGCGGTGAGCACCGGGACGGCCCAGTCGTCGTGCCCGCCGCGCAGCATCCGTAACGCCCCGGCCAGCTCACGTGCGGCGGACCGGGCCTCCGTCGCATGCGCGCCGTCGGCCTTGTTCACCACCACGACGTCGGCGAGCTCCAGCACACCCTTCTTGATGCCCTGCAGCTGGTCACCGGTGCGGGCCAGGGTAAGCAGCAGAAACGTGTCGACCATCTCGGCAACGGTCGTCTCGGACTGTCCGACCCCGACGGTCTCCACCAGCACCACGTCGTAGCCGGCTGCCTCCACCACCACCATCGCCTCCCGGGTGGCGCGGGCCACCCCGCCGAGCGTGCCGGCGGTCGGCGACGGGCGGACGAACGCGGCCGGGTCAACGGCCAGCCGGGCCATCCGGGTCTTGTCGCCGAGGATGCTGCCGCCACTTCGGGCCGACGACGGGTCGACCGCCAGCACCGCGACCCGGTGCCCGTCGCCGGTCAGCCGGGACCCGAGCGCGTCGATGAAGGTGGACTTGCCGACCCCGGGTACGCCGGTCACCCCGACCCGCCGGGCCTGCCCGGCGTACGGGGCCAGCGCCACCAGCACCTGCTGGGCGTGTGCCCGGTGGTCCGGCCGGGTCGACTCGACCAGGGTGATCGCCCGGGCCAGCCACGCCGGTGCCGCCGCACGCACTCCGGCGACGTAGTCGGCCACCGGCGCCGGCGCGCGTCGTCCGCCGGTCATCCGGCCTCGGCGGTGTCGTGCCCCAGCCGACGGGACAGTTCGGCGAGCAGGTCCACCGCGGCGTCGGCCAGCACCGTGCCGGGCGGGAAGATCGCCGCCGCACCGGCGGCGTGCAGCGCCTCGAAGTCCTGCGGCGGCACCACCCCGCCGACGATCACCATGATGTCGTCCCCGCCGAGGGCGGCCAGTTCGTCGCGCAGCGCCGGCACCAGGGTCAGATGCCCGGCGGCGAGGGAGTTGACGCCGACCAGGTGCACGTCGGCCTCGACGGCCTGTCGGGCGACCTCGGCCGGGGTCTGGAACAGCGGACCCACGTCGACGTCGAAGCCGAGATCGGCGAATGCGGTGGCGACCACCTTCTGTCCCCGGTCGTGCCCGTCCTGGCCCATCTTCGCCACCAGGATCCGGGGCCGGCGTCCCTCGGCGACGGCGAACGCGTCGGTTGCGGCCCGGGCCCGGTCGATCCCGGCCACCGCGCCCGCCTCCTGTCGGTACACCCCGCTGATGGTACGGATCTGCGCCGCGTGCCGGCCGTACACCCGCTCCAGCGCGGCGGAGATCTCCCCGACGGTGGCCCCGGCCCGCGCGGCGTCGACCGCCAACCCGAGCAGGTTGTCGGACAGTGGTTCACCGCCGGAGTCGGGCCCGGCGTCGGCGGCACGGGTCAGCGCGGCCAGCGCCGCGTCGCACGCCGCCCCGTCCCGCTCGGCGCGCAGCCGCCGCAGCTTCTCCAGCTGCGCGGCCCGTACCGCCGTGTTGTCGACCTTGAGCACCTCGATCGGCTCGTCGGCGTCCGGCCGGAACCGGTTCACCCCGATCACCGGTTGCCGGCCGGAGTCGATCCGGGCCTGGGTACGGGCGGCGGCCTCCTCGATCCGCAGCTTGGGCAGCCCTTCGTCGATCGCCCGTGCCATCCCACCGGCGGCCTCCACCTCCTGGATGTGCTGCCAGGCCCGCCCGGCGAGGTCGTGGGTGAGCCGTTCCAGGTAGTAGCTGCCACCCCACGGATCGATCACCCGGTTGGTGCCGGACTCCTGGGCCAGCAGCAACTGGGTGTTGCGGGCGATCCGGGCGGAGAAGTCGGTCGGCAGCGCCAGGGCCTCGTCCAGGGCGTTGGTGTGCAGCGACTGGGTGTGCCCCTGGGTGGCCGCCATCGCCTCCACACAGGTGCGGACCACGTTGGTGAACACGTCCTGCGCGGTCAGTGACCAACCGGAGGTCTGGCAGTGGGTGCGCAGACTCAACGACTTCGGGTTGGTGGCGCCGGCGTCGCGGACCAGCCGGGCCCACAGCAGCCGGGCGGCCCGCAACTTGGCGACCTCCATGAAGAAGTTCATCCCGATCGCCCAGAAGAACGACAACCGGGGCGCGAAGGTGTCCACCGCCAACCCGGCGGCCTGCCCGGCCCGCAGGTATTCGACGCCGTCGGCGAGGGTGTACGCCAGCTCCAGGTCGGCGGTCGCCCCGGCCTCCTGGATGTGGTAGCCGGAGATCGAGATCGAGTTGAAGCGGGGCATCCGTGCCGAGGTGTAGGCGAAGATGTCGGAGATGATCCGCATCGACGGCCCAGGCGGGTAGATGTAGGTGTTGCGGACCATGAACTCCTTGAGGATGTCGTTCTGGATCGTCCCGGTGAGTTTCTCCGGCGGCACGCCCTGTTCCTCGGCGGCGACGATGTACAGCGCCAGGACCGGCAGCACCGCGCCGTTCATGGTCATCGACACGCTCATCCGGTCCAGGGGGATGCCGTCGAACAGCTGGCGCATGTCGTGAATGGAGTCCACCGCGACCCCGGCCATCCCCACGTCCCCGGCGACCCGGGGGTGGTCGGAGTCGTACCCCCGGTGGGTGGCCAGGTCGAAGGCGATGGACAGGCCCTTCTGTCCGGCGGCCAGGTTGCGCCGGTAGAAGGCGTTGGACTCCTCAGCGGTGGAGAACCCGGCGTACTGGCGAATCGTCCACGGCTGAGTGGTGTACATCGTCGGGTACGGTCCGCGCAGGTACGGCGGGACGCCGGGCACCGTGTCGAGGAAGGTCAGGTCGGCGGTGTCCGCCGCGGTGTACAGCGGCGCGACCTCGATCCCCTCCGGCGTGTGCCAGCTCGGCCCGGGCGGCTGCGGGCCCGGTGCCGCGGCCGGCCCGCCGACGCTGCCCGCGGCGTCCGGTGGCAGCAGTGTGGCCTGCGTGAAGTCCGGGATCATCGGGGGACCTCCAGGTCGTCGAACGTGGCGTCGAGGACGGCCGTCGCGTCGCAGCCGGCGTACAGGTAGCCGTCTACCTGGGCATGGTCACCGGGCCGACCGGCCAGCCAGACCCGCCGGGCCCCGGCAGCGGCCAGCGCGGCGGCCAGCGGCGCCGCTGCCGCCGCGTAGCTGGCGTCGGTGCCGCAGATGCAGGCCACGGCGGACGGGTCGGCGGCGAACGCGGCGGCGATCGCCGCCGGATCGTCGGCCGGGTCGCCGCCCCGGGTGGTGGCGATCCCACCGGCGGCGAAGAGGTTGCCGGCGAACCCGGCACGGGCGCTGTGCGCCGCGAGCGGGCCCAGGGTGGCCAGGAAGACGCTCGGCCGGGAACCGGTGGCCGCCAGGTACGCGTCGGCCCGGTCCCGCCGGGCCTCGAACGCCCCGGCGTGGAACCGTCGCGGCAGGCCGCCGCCGGGCGGTACGGGCGCCGGGGTACGGGCGGGCAGTCGCTCGTCCAGGTTGGGGAACTCGCTGACCCCGGTGACCGGGTCCCGCCGGCGCGCCAGGTTGTCGGCCCGGCGCCGCCAGGTGTCGTCGATGCGGTCGGCGATCAGCCCGGCGGACAGCGCGGCGGCGGCCCCGCCGGCCCGCTCGATCTCGGTGAACCAGTCCCAGGCGGCCGCCGCCAGGTCCGCGGTGAGCTGTTCGATGTACCAGGACCCGCCGGCCGGGTCCAGCACCCGGCCGAGGTGCGCCTCGGCGAGCAGCACCGACTGGGTGTTGCGGGCGATCCGCCGGGCGAAGCCGTCCGGCAGCCCCAGTCGGGCGTCGAACGGCGCGACAGTGACCGCGTCCGCCCCGCCGGCCCCGGCCGCGAAGCAGGCGACGGTGGTGCGCAGCATGTTCACCCACGGATCCCGGGCGGTCATCATCGCGGCGGAGGTGACCGCGTGCTGCCGCTGCCGACCTGCCTCGGGCACCCCGCAGAGCTGCCCGACCCGGGCCCAGGCCTGCCGAGCGGCGCGCAGCTTGGCGATGGTGGCGAATTGGTCGGTGGTGGCGGCGAAGCGGAACTCCAGTTGCCCGAAGGCGGCCGGTAGGTCGAGCCCGGCGTCGGTGAGGGCCCGGAGATAGGCTAGCCCGGTGGCCAGGGCGCAGCCGATCTCCTGGGCGTCGCCACCGCCCGCGTCGTGGTACGCGGTGGCGTCCACAGTGACTGTACGCAGCATCGGCGACCGCTCGGCGTACCCGGCGAGGACGGCGAGTTGCGCGAGGTCGCCGGCCTGGCCGGTGCGGGCCTGCCAGCCGAGCGGGTCGGCGCCCAGGCAGCCGGCCAGGGCGTCGCGTTCGACGCTCCGGTCGTCGGCGAGCGCGAGCAACGCCTCGGCCGCGGCGACGCTGTCCGCGCCGGCGTCGAGCACCACCGGAGCGAGGCCGAGGTGGACCCCGTCGAGCGCCTCCGGCAGGTCGCTCGCGCGCAGGCCGCCCGCGCTCAGATCGATCCAGACCGAGGTGGCACCGTTGGCGAGGTCGGTCAGCACCGCCTCCCGGACCGCCTTCGGATCCGGGTCGACGTACCGCTGCCGGACGTCCCAGCCGGCAACCGTCGCGGCCGGGTCGGTGCCGCCCGCGCCGCCACCGTCGCGCCGGGCCTGGGCACCGCGTACGTACGGTGCCGTACCGGGCACCCCGACCCCCGGTGGGGCCGCCTGCCGGGTGTGCAGCGGGGCGATCCGGACGCCGTCGTAGGTGGTGGTGGCCAGCAGTTCGTCCACGGATTCGGCCGGGGTGTCCGGGCCGGCGGCGCCCGACTTGCGCAGGACGCCGAGCGCGAGCCGTCGCCAGTCGTCCGGCGTGGCCGGTGGGAATCCAGCGGCCGGGTCGAGGCTCTCGGATGGCACCGTCATGCACGGGATGTTAAGGGTGCGTCGCACTGATGGTCGGACCCGTACCCGGACTGTGACCACATCCACCGAACGTGATCGACTTAGCGTGTCTGCTCGACTACGACGATCCCTGGGTGTGATGGCCGGGTTGCGTCGTGACCGGGCCGAGCCGGGATATGTCGTATCCGTCCGGATACGTAGGTGTGTGGATTCCGTCGGCGAACAGCGGGGTCTGCCGAGGTCGGCCGGCCCAGCGCAGCATCGCGGCGCGTAGCCGCAGCCCGACGTGCAGGCCCGCGCGCACCGCCGGGCTCGGCGTGGCTACCCCGGTCGCGGCCCGCAGCCGTTCGTCGTACATGGCGGCGACCAGCGCGTCACCGACCGGCGCGAGCGGTCGCGGAATCTTGCCGCGCAGCAGCGCCCGGGTGGCCCGCTCGATCGAGGCGGCGTCGTCGTTGTAGCGCAGATGCGTCCGGTCGCGGTCGTCGAACCAGGTGGCGAACTCGCGGAAGGAGCCCGGAATGTCCCGGATGCCCATCCTTCGGCCTAGCTCCTGGTAGTAGTGGTAGGCGGCGGTCCGTTCATGGCAGCAGGGCCGCCGCCAGCCGTACCGCTCCAGCCAGCGGATCGGGACGACCACCAGACAGCCGAGGACGTAGCGGTAGTCGTCGTCGGCAATGTCGTAGTGGCGGTGGATCTGATTGGTCCGCCGGATCGCGTCGCGACCGCGCGGGGCGTCGAAACCGTGCAGCATCACTTCGTACATCAGCAATCCGGTGTCGTCGATCCGCTTGCGCGTGTGGTGCAGCAGCTCACCGGTGCGCACGTGCACGGCGGCGACCCGGGGCAGCGAGAAGGAGCGGTTGAACGCCAGGTTCAGGCCGAGTTTGCTGTCCCACGGGAACTCGTATCGCACCATCGTCTGATAGATCTCGAGGTAGTCGTGCTGCGGGTCGAGGATACGGATCCGCCGGAGGTCGGCGTAGCGGTGCGGCTGCACGAAGACCCCGTTCAGGATCGGTATGGCGGCGGCGCGGGCCATAGCTCGGGCGACGACGCATCGGCGGCCAGCACCTGGCCGACCAGCGGAGAGCGGCTGAACCACTCGGCCACCCGACTCAACCAGGCGACCTCGCCAGAATAGCCGTTCGGCGGATCGTGCGGCTCGGAGAAGTCCGGCTCCCGCACCGGCCCGCCGGTGGCGGCCTGCCGCGTCCCGGCGGCGATCATCGCCGCCTCGACCAGCGCCGCGCGGTCGGTGCCGGCCAGGCCGGCCGCCGCGGCCAGCCGGTCGGCCGTCGGCGCGATCCGACAGTCAATGTACGGGCGCAGTGCCAACCGGCCGTCCCGGATCTCGGTGATCCGGCGGTGCAGCGCGTAGTCGATGTCGCGTAGGGCCACCCGCCGGTGGTGGGCCCGGTCGTCGAGGACCAGGTGCGGTTGCGCCGCGCTGACCGCCCGCCACAGTGGCGCCAATCGGTGCCACGACCGGTGCCGCCGCAACCAGGCCCGCCCGGTGTCCACCATGGGACCCCAGGTCGGCAGGGTGAGCCCGATCAGCATGGCGAGCGCACCGACGGTCACCAGGACCGCCGCGATCTGCGGTTCGCCGGCCGGTTCCCGGCCGATCCGGTAGGCGATCAGGTAGCCGGCCTTGGTGGCGCAGTACAGTAGTGCGGCGGCCGCGCCGAAGGCGGTGATCCGCAGTCCACGACGGAGCCACCGACGTGGCGTGACCAGGGAGAAGCGCCAGCAGAGCCGGGCCAGGTCGGTGGCGTAGCAGACGAAGACGACCAGGTAGACGACCAGGTAGCCGGCGACCGCCGGATGAGCGGCGTCCTCGACCACCAACCGGACCGGTGCGGCACCGGTCAACGTGGACGCCCAGAGTGCGGTGAGCAGTCCGGACGCGGTCACCGAGGCGATCACCCGACGCCGGACCCGGCGGGCCGCGACCGTCGGCGGCAGGGCCAGGAACAGCAGCAGGATCTCGGAGTTGGCCGCGACCCCCATCACCCCGGCGTGCGCCAGCAGCTTGGCCAGGTTCGGCAGCCCGGTGATCCGGTCCACCGCCTCGGCGACCGGCCGGACGGCGACGGTCACACCGGCGGCGAACGAACAGAAGGCGTACACCATCGCCCTCAGCACCCGGTTGTCGCGGTCCCGCCGCAGGTCACGCAGTTTGTAGCCGAAGGCGAGCCAGCCGGCGGCCGCGCAGACCGCGTACAGTGGGGTGTCCATCGGCGCTCACCGGGGCGGTGGTTCGAGCCCGTGCCGCAGCCGGGCCGCCAACGCGGCGTCGGTGACCGGCCCGGCTTCGTCGTGGGCGGGAGCCGATCCGAGGTCGGTCTCGCGGGCGGCGGCCTCCAGCAGGATGGTCGCCATCATCTCGGCCTCCTGTTCCTCGCTCCGGCTGTACACCCCGGTCCGGGCGAGTACCCGGTGCACCAGGGTGGGGCGCAGTGCCGGCATCAGCAGTTGGCTGGCCTCCTGGTCGTCGAGGGCGAGGGCACGGTGGCCGAGTAGGATGTGGCCGATCTCGTGGGCGATGATGTGGTCCCGGTGCACCCGGCTGGTGCGTTCCTCGTAGGCGACGACATGACCGGCGTCGGTGAAGAAGGTCAGGCCGAACGGCGCACCGGCGGGCATTGGCACGCCGACCAGGGTGATCTGCTGGCCGAGCACCGCACCGACCCGCTGGCACAGTTGTGGCGCATCGAACGGCCGGGGCGTCCGCAGGCCCTGTTCCTCGAGCTGACGCAGCCGACTGCGGCAGGTCCGGCGCAGCGGGGATGACTTCATATCCGTGCTTCCCTCAGCTTGGTCCGTCCTTCGCCACTGCAGGACGATCACGGGTCCTGCCGTCCTTCGGCACCGGGGCCGCCCTCGGCGTGGCGGGTCTGAAGCGCCTGGACCACCCGGTCGAGGATCTCGCCGACCGCGTCGAGTTGCGCCTCGGGCAGCGTACTCAGCCGGGTCGCGACCGCGCGCACCTTGAGGTTGCGCATCGCCTGCAGCGCATGCAGGTCCCGTTCGATTTCGCCGGAGCGACGCCGGTCGAAGAAGTACGCCGGGTCCACGTCGAAGAAGTCGGCGAGCGCCTCCAGATGCTCCTTGGTCGGGTTGGTCCGTCGACCGGTGCGCAGCTGCCAGATGTACACGTCGGAGATGGAACCGCCCCGGTCGCGGATGGCGTCGGCCACCTCCCGTGAGGTGTACGGGTCGCGGCGGGCCGGCCGGACCGTCTCGAAAAGCAGGTTGAGCTTGTCGGCGAGGCTGGATCCCGATCCGCCAGGGGGGGTGGTGCCGCCCGTCACGGCTACCTCCGTCGGATGTGCAGCTAAGATCTGGTCCGGAACTACAGCTAAGATTAGTCACGTTAGCGTTGTCGGTTAATATCGGTTGACGACCGTACGCCGAGTCAGTATACGATCACGACTTGAGGTTGACCAACCCGTTGCAGTGGCCGACCTTGATGCCGCTGGTGCGGTGAGGGGCGCGGAACGGGGGCGCCCCTCACCCCACCAGCCAGCGGTCGCCCTGGACGTCCTGTCAGATCGCCCCGTCCACCGCGACCCTGGTGCTGCCCCGCTGGCCGGCCTCGCAGGGCATGTACCACCGGCCGCGGTCGGTGCCGAATGCCGGTGCCGCCGAGTGGCGGTAGTCGGGTACGCCGGGCAACGGGCGTACGACGACTCGGTGATGTTCTTCTGGCGGATCGCGCTGCCGTTGGCTTGCCCGGCGTTCGGCGCGGTGGCGATCTTCACCTTCCTGCACGGCTGGAACCTCTACCTGGAGCCGATCGTGTTCCTGTCCACCCCGGAGAAGCTCACCCTGCCGCAGGCGTTGACCCAGCTCGTCGACGCGTACGGCGGGCCGATGTGGAACGTGCAGCTGTCGGCGGCGTCGTTGACCGCGATCCCGGTGCTCATCGTGTTCGTCATCGTCACCGATGGAGAACCCGACCAGAAGCAGTTCGATTCCCAGCAGCGGTGCCACTACGGGTGAGCCTATGGAGTGCTGCACGCGCGGGCCGTCAGGCTGCTGGCTTTCACCAGTACGCCTCAAGACGGTCAGCGAGGTCTGCCCAAAGTCCCGGTCGCTGATCGCGGCTCGTCACGTGTCGTGAACGTGAGATCGACATAGGGGAATCATGCATGCGTGGGCGAGGAGATGCAAGTGCACCTGCACGTGCCACTGCACATGCACCACACTTTTGCGAGGTTGTGTACGGGTCTGAATAATTTCCGGCCGGTCTCCGCGTGGAAGCCGCCTGATCACGCAGCGGACGCCCGGCGCCCACCTGCGCGGCCAGCTCGACTGTCATGCGGAGCTATCGGTCCGCCCCGATGATCTGCCGGGCGGCGGCGATCGCCTCCGGAGTGTCGGGAAAGACCCGGTTGAGTCCGCTCAGCCGGGGGAGCAGCCCGAACGCGGTGAGCGCCTTGTGGTGTCCGTCCCGGATCCCGGACAGATAGACGGTGATGCCCCGTCGCTCCAGCCGCTGCACCACGTCGCGCAGCACCAAGGCGCCGGAGGCATCGATGGTGGACACGCGAGACATCCGTAGGATCACCACCCGTACCTCGGCGACGTCGGACAGCTCCAGCAGGAACCGGTGGGCGGCGGCGAAGAACAACGGCCCGTCCAGCCGGTACGCCACGATGTGCTCGGCCAGCAGCGCCTGCTCCTCGGCGTGGTGGTCGCCGGTGTCCAGCGGCACCCGATCCAGCCGTACCGCCTGGGCGATCCTGCGCAGCGCCAGCCCGCCGGCCACGACCAGGCCCACCAGCACGGCGGTGACCAGGTCCAGCAGGACGGTGGTCGCTGCGGTGAGCGCCATCACCAGCCCGTCGGAACGCGAGGCTCGGGCCAGTGCGGCCAGCGCGCTCACCTCGACCATCCGGATGGCGGTGGCGATCAGCACCCCGGCCAGCGCGGCCAACGGGATTCGGCTGACCAGCGGAGCCGCCACGAACATGAGCAGCGCGAGGATCAGCGCGTGCGACAGCGCGGCCAGTCGGGAGGCGGCACCAGCCCGGACGTTGACCGCCGTCCGGGCGATCGCCGCGGTGGCCGGGACCCCGCCGAACAGCGGTGTCACCAGGTTGGCCACGCCCTGGCCGAACAGTTCCCGGTCGGGATCGTGCCGCTGCCCGACCGACATGCCGTCCGCCACTGTGGCCGACAGCAGGCTCTCCAACGCGGCCAGGGCGGCGACCGCGATCGCCGCGGTCGCCAGTGCCGGCACCGCCGCCAGGTCCAGGAACGCCAGCGACGGTGCCGGCAGGGTGGCCGGCAGTGCGCCGATGGTCGGCACCGGCAATCCGGACAGCATCGTCGTGACGGTCGCTGCGGCAACCGCGAGCAGCGAGAACGGCACAGTTGGCCGCCACCGCGCCCCGGTCAGCATCGCGGCGGCGACGGCGAGGGCGATCAGCAACGACGGCCACTGCGGCTGCCGGACGAACGCCGCCACCGCCTGCCCGACCAGCGGCAGCACCCGGTCGCCGTGGACGTCCACGCCGAGCGCCGTCGGGATCTGCTGCAGCAGGATCACCCCCGCGATGCCGGCGGTGAAGCCCTCGATCACCGGGGCCGGCATGTACCGGGCGACCTGACCCGCCCGGACCAGTGCCAGCAGGATCAGGATCACCCCGGCCAGCAGCCCGACGGTGAGCACACCGCCCGGACCGAACTGCGCCACGATCGGCACCAGCACCACCGTCATCGCCCCGGTGGGCCCGGAGACCTGCAGGTTCGACCCGCCGAAGACCGCCGCGAGGGCACCGGCGACCACAGCGGTGACCAGCCCGGCGGTGGCGCCCAACCCGGAGGCGACACCGAAGCCGAGGGCGAGCGGGAGGGCCACGACCGCCACGGTGAGCCCGGCGAGCAGGTCCCGGCCCGGTTGCCGGCGGACCGCCCGCCAGTCGGTGGCCTGCGGCAGCAGCCGGCGCCCCCCGGCGACGGCGTTCATCCGCGTCCTGACGGGGCATGGGCCGACGCGTCCCGCAGTTCGGCCAGCAACTCGGTCTGGTCGACCAGCATCTCGGTGAGGATCCGCCGGGCCGCCCGCATCAGGTCCGCGACGTCCGGCCCGGCCAGGGCGTAGGTCACGGCGGAGCCGTCCCGGCTGGAGACCACGATGCCGGCCCGGCGCAGCACCGCGAGCTGTTGGGACAGGTTGGACGTCTCGACGTCGATCTCGGCGAGCAGTTCGCGGACCTGGCGGGGGCGCTCGCCGAGCAGTTCGAGCACCCGGATCCGCACCGGGTGCCCGAGCATACGGAAGAACTCGGCCTTCTTCTGGTAGAGCGGCACTGGCATGTGTGCAATTGAAGACTTCTTCAAGTAGTCATTCGCCGCCGGGGGTCCGTGCTGTGCGAGTCGTCACGTCGAGTCCGGCCTGCCGGGTGCGCCGCGAGGCTCAACCAGCGGGATGCGCTATGAGCGAAATGGGATAGGTGTGTGTCGATTAAGCCGGTCTACGGTGAGCGATGTCAGTCGATGCCAGCCGGTATCGCGGCCCGTTTCCAAGGAGGCACGCCATGTTGAGACAACGCACCGTCCGGGCGATCCTCGCGACGGTCACCGTCATCCTGTCGCTGATCGGTGTCCAGGTCGTGGCCACCGCGCCGGCCTCGGCCGCAGTGACCACGATCTACTACGACGCGAGCCGCGCCGGCCAGTTCGCGACCAACTTCGCCCAGGCCGCGCAGATCTGGAACAGCAGCGTGGACAACGTCCGGCTGCAGCCGGGCAGCCCGGCGTCGGTCGTCATCTACGTCGACAGCGGCTGGCCCCGGGCGTACGTCACCCGGCTGGGCGCCGGCCGCATCTACATGGGTACCCAGGCAGTGGACCAGGGCTACGACCGGACCCGGATCGCCACCCACGAGTGGGGACACATCCTCGGGCTGCCGGACCGGCGTACCGGGCTCTGCTCCGACCTGATGTCCGGCAGCAGCGCGCCGGTGTCCTGCCGCAACGCCTACCCGAGCGCCGCCGAGGCGGCCCGGGTCGACCAACTGTTCGCCCGCGCCGCCGCGACAGTCACCGATCAGGCGCCGAGCGGGAACCGGTCCAGCACGACCGGTGCGACATCGGGGGTACGCATGTCGTAGCGGTAGCTGGTCACCTCGCCGGTGCCGGTGTCCAGGACGCTGAACACCGAGTAGTCGTTGCTCTGCACGAACGGCAACGGCGTACCGGCCGGGTCGGTCAGCGGCGCGACCGTCGGCACCTGCGGCTCCAACCCGCCCGGGTTGCCCTGGGCCAGGTAGTTGTCCGGGTTCCACGGCGCCGGCGGGACCGGCCGGGACCGGCCCGACAGCGGGTGGAACGCACCGTACGAGTTGCCCACGTTAGAGGTCTCCAGGTAGTGGGTGCCGGACTCGGCAGTGAACCGGTTCCACAGGTGTGAGTGGCCGTTGAGCACCAGGTTCACCCCGGCGGACTCCAGCAGCGGGGCGACGTCACGGGTCAGCACGTTGTCCGCCTGTGGGTAGTCGTACCGGACCAGGGGGTTGCCGTCGGTGTCGGTCTGCTCGGTGCGCACCGGGTCGGTGAACGGCGGGTTGACGTTGTCGCCCAGCCCGTGTGGGCCCTCGTGCAGCATCACCACCGTGTACTTCGCGTCCCGGAACTGCCGGCTGGCCACCTCACGCTGCAACCACCGGTACTGCCGGCTGCCGACGCCGATTTCCTCGAAGATGTGCGAACCCCAGCCCTGGGCGAGCAGGTCGTCGGTGCTCGCCGGTGCCTCGGTGTACCGGGTCCGCTGCCAGTTCGCCGGGTCGGCGGCGATACCGGTGCCCCGCCAGATCCGGGTGGCGTACAGCGAGATCAACCGGACGTCGCCGACGGTCGTCGCGTACCAGCGCTCCCCGCCCGGCCCGCTGGTCGGCAGGGAGAAAATCTCCTCGTAGGTCTCGGTGTTGAACGAGTTCTCCAGGATCCAGCGTTCCTTGATCTTGCGGTTGTTCCGCGGGTTCACCTGCCTGGCGACCTTGCGGTATGCCGCCTCGGCCACCTCACGCGGCACCGGCGCGTTGAACGACTCGTTCAGCGTCGGCAGCCCACTGCGGCCCTGCACCTCGTGGTTGCCGATCGCCGGGAAGATCGGCGCGTGCTGCAGGATCTCACCGCCGGTCCAGGTGACCCCGCCGACCGTACGCGACGCCCGGCCCTGCAGCGCCGGGAAGAACGCCCCGCCGCGCTGGTCGTCGAACCACTCCGAGGCCCGGTCCGGGATGTTGACCAGGTCCCCGGCGAGGAACACCGCGTCGACCCGGCCGACCGTCTCGACCGCTTTCTGCAGGTTGGCCGGGGTGTTCGGCATCGACTGGTGGTCGCTGGTCAGCAGGATCTTCTGCGGCTGGCCGGGGGCGGCGGCGGGCGCCAGGGTGTAGGTGTCGGAAGCGACCATCGCACCACGCTCGATTGACACCACCCGGTACGGCGTCCGGCTGCCCACGCCGAGGCCGCGTACGGTCGCCTCGTGCCGCCAGATGTGCCGCCGGGTGATCTGCGTCGGCGGGTCCGGGATCTGCGAGGCGGCGTCCTCCGCCACCCGGGACAACTCGCCGGTCCGGGCCCGGAACACCCGTACGCCCCGGATCTTGCCGCCGGTGGCCGCGGCCCGTAGCTCGGCCCGGTTGAGCTCGTCGGCCCGGTCACCGACCACCACGACGTGGTGCCGACCGGCGAACTCAGTCAGCCAGACAACCCGGACGGAGTTCTTCGCCGGGGACTGCAGGAACGGTTCGGTGAGCAGGACCGGGTCGGCACCAGCGCCGGCGCTCGCCCCGGACGGCGCCGCCGCGCCCATCAGTAGGGTCAGGACCGCGACGATCGCGGTGAACTGCCAGATCGGTCTGGACACGATGCCTCCACGCTGCGGGGATCAGACGAGCCGCAGCATCCTCGGCACAGGTGAACAGCACCGTCGAGCGACGCTGACCAGCGGATGAACGCCTGTACCCGGCGGGTCAGCGGTGTACCAGCCCGCCACCGACCTCGATCACCTGGCCGGTGACCGCACCGGAGTCGGGGCTGGCGAGGAAGCGGGCGGTGGAGACCATGTCGTCGGGGTCGAGCCGGCGCTGCACCGCCTGCCGGTGCAGGATCGCGGCGTCGACCGCGGCCTCGTCGACCGGGGCGTTCCCGGCGAGTTCTCGTTCGCCCTCGGTTCGGATCGCGCCCGGCGAGATCGCGTTGACCGTCGTGCCGTCGGGTCCGAACGCGCGGGCCAGCGAACGGGTGAGACCGACCAGTGCTGCCTTGCTCGACACGTACGACGGCCCGGACGGGCCGCCCAGGCGGACCGTGGCCGAGGTGACGTTGATGATCCGGCCGCCGCCACGGGCCCGCATCCCCGCCGCCAAGGCCTGGCTGAGCAGCATCGGGGCGGTGACGTTGACCGCGAACGTCGCCTCCCATTCGGCCAGCGGCAACTCGTCGATCCAGACGTTGGACGCCCGCGCCGCGTTGTTGACCAGTACGTCGACCGGCCCAGCCGCCTCGGCCAAGGCCAGCACCTCGGCGGGGACCGACAGGTCCGCCTCGACGATCCGGGCGTGCGCGCCGGCCGCCCGGCACCGTGCGGCGACGGTCTCTGCCTCGTCGGCGGCGGCCAGGTGGTGCAGCACCAGGGCTGTCCCGGGTGTGGCGAGACCGGTCGCGAGGGCCGCGCCGATGCCGCGTCGCGCCCCGGTGACCAGGATCGTCCGACTCATGCACTGATCCTGCGGCCGGTCCGCGGCCGCGTCAACGTCGACCGGCGGTCAGCCGGCGGCCGGGCCGGCTGAGACCGCCGCGCGGGCGGCCGCCGCGTCCGGCGCGGCCAGCGCGGCCCGGGCCAGGCGCTGACAGTCGTCCAGGGTGTGCGCGGCGAGCGCGGCCCGCACTGCCGGCACCGACCGGGCCGACATCGACAGGCTGGACACCCCGAGCCCGGTCAGCACCACAGCCAGGGCCGGGTCAGCGGCCGCCTCACCGCAGACCCCGACCGGTTTGCCGGCGGCCGCGCCGGCCTGCGCGCAGGTGGCGATCAGCTCCAGCAGGACCGGCTGCCACGGGTCGAGCAGGTCGGCCAGGTCGCCGCAGAGCCGGTCGGCGGCGAATGCGTACTGGCTCAGGTCGTTGGTCCCGATGCTGAGGAAGTCGACGTGCTGCAGCAGCGCCCCGGCCCGCAGCGCGGCAGCCGGCACCTCCACCATCACGCCTACCGTGGGTAGCCCGACGGCGCGGGCCAGCTCGACGAACTCGGCCGCCTCCGCCGGCGTGGTCACCATCGGTGCCATCACCCACACCTCGGTTCCGGTGGCCCCGGCGGCCTGTGCGATCGCGTCGAGCTGGGTGCGCAGCACCTCGGGGCGGCGCTGGGCGGTCCGTAGCCCGCGTACGCCGAGCGCCGGGTTCGGCTCTTCGCCGGCGTGCAGGAACGGCAACGGCTTGTCCGCACCGGCGTCCAGGGTCCGCAGCACCACCTTGCGGTCACCGGCGGCGGTGAACACCTTCGCGTACGCGGTGACCTGCTCGTCGTGGCCGGGCGGCTCGGCCCGGTCCAGGTAGAGCAGTTCGGTGCGGAACAGGCCGACGCCTTCCACATCGTCGATGAGGTCGGCGGCGGAGCCGACGTTGGCCAGCAGGGCCACCGAATGTCCGTCGGCAGTGCGTCCCGGGCCGCTGGTGGCGGCCAGTTCCGCCCGGCGGTGCTGTTCCCGTCGGCGGGTCTCGGCGACGGTGTCGTCGTCGACTCCGGCGGTGACGTCGCCGGTGGTGCCGTCCACGGTGACCAGGGTGCCGTCCGGCACGTCGAGAATGCCCGGGCACCGTACGATCGCCGGCAACCCGAGCGCGCGGGCCACGATGGTGGTGTGGCTGGTCGGCCCGCCGGCTGCGGTGACCAGGGCGAGCACCCGGGCCGGGTCGAGCCCGGCGGTGTCGGCCGGGGCCAGGTCCTGGGCGCTGAGGATGAACGGCACGCCCGGGTCGGGCACGCCGGGCATCGGTTCGCCCAGGCAGACCGCGACCGCCCGGTCGCGCAGGTCGTCCAGGTCGGCGACCCGTTCGGCGAGGTACCCGCCGGCGGCCGCGAACGCCGCCCGGTGCTCGGCGAGCGCGGCGTCGATGGCGTGCGGCGCGCCGGCACCGGCGGCCACGCGGGCACGTGCCGCCTCGTGCAGCACCGGGTCCTCAGCCATCATCACCTGCGCCCGCAGGATCTCCGCCGCCGTCGGGTCGGTCGCGGTGCTGGCCCGCCGGCCCAGCTCGGTGGCGACCGCCACCAGGGCGGCGACCGCCCGGTCCGCCTCGGCTGCTGGGTCGTCGACCGGCACCGGCGCGGGCAGCCTGGGTGCCTTGGCCACCCGGTGGATCGGGCCGGCGGCCAGCCCGGTGCTGACGCCGAGCCCGGTGTGCAGCTCAGCCACGACCGGCCGCCGTGGCACCGGCGCCGTCACCGCCGGGCTCGGCGTCGAGGTCGCGGGCGAGCAACGCGGCAAGCTCGTCGAGCGCGGCGTCGGCGCCGTCACCGTCGGCCTCCAGGGTTACCTCGGTGCCCTGCTTCGCGCCGAGGGAGAGCACCGAGAGCATGCTGCGGGCCGGCACCGCCGGTCGGCCGGCGGTGCTGATCATCACCGGCACCGGTGCGGTTGCGGCGGCGGCGACGAACAACGCGGCGGGCCGGGCGTGCAGGCCGCTGGCGGAGCCGACGGTGACGGTACGGGTAGGCATGTCTGCCTCCTTTGTCCCTGGTGGGGGTCAGGGTTCGTTGGGTTCCCGGGTCACGGGTTCGTTGGGTTCCCGGGTCAGGGCTCGATGGTGACTTTGATGGCTTCGCCGCGGGCGACCACGTCGAAGGCGTCGAGGGCACGGTCCAACGGCAGCCGGTGGGTGATCAGATCGGCGACCGGAACCGCGCCGCTGGCGATCAGGGCGAGCGCCTCGGCGTTGTGCGACGGGCTGGAGCCGTTGGCACCGACGATGGTCAGCTCCCGGTAGTGCACCAGGTTGGAGTCGCAGGCGATGACCGGCTTGTCCTTGGGTAGACCGCCGAAGAAGCTGATCCGGCCCTGCCGGGCGGTCATCTGCAGCGCCTGTTCCTGGGCGACGCCGGCGGCGGTCGCGGTGATCACCACATCGGCGCCGCGTCCGTCGGTCAACTTCTTGATCTCGTCGATCACGTCGGTTTCGGCACCGCAGACGGTGGCGTCGGGATGCACCAGCGCGGCGGCCAGATCGAGCCGCTCACGGTTGACATCGACCAGGAAGACCCGGGCGGCGCCGCGCGAGCGGGCCAGCCGTACGTGCAGGCAGCCGATCGGGCCGGAGCCCATGATGACGACGTCGTCGCCCGGGCCGACCCGGGCCAGGTTCTGCCCGTTGAGTACGCAGGCGAGCGGCTCGGCCACCGACGCCTCGGCGTAGCCGACCCCGTCCGGGATGCGGTTGAGCCCGTCGACGGCGAGCACCTTGGCCGGGACCACCATGTGCTCGGCGAACCCACCGTCGTAGTGGTAGCCCATCGACTCCTGGTTGGGGCAGACCGTCATCCGGCCGCGCCGGCACTCGCCGCAGGTGCCGCACGGGATGGCCGCGATCACCTGGATCCGGTCGCCGGCGTGCCACCCGGCGACCTCGGCGCCGACCTCGACGACCTCGCCGGCAATCTCGTGGCCCATCACCCGGGGCGGGGCGAGGTGGTGGTGACCGTAGTTGCGGATCTTGACGTCGGTGCCGCAGGTCGAACAGGCCCGGACGCGGATCAACACGTCGCCGGGGCCGGGCTGCGGCTGCGGTGCCGCCTCGATCCGGACGTCGCCGGGGGAGTGGAACCGGACGACCTTCATGTGGAGCTCTCCTCTCCTACCGGCGCGAGCAGCCGGAGCACGTCGTCGATCTCGGTGGCCTCACGCAGCTCGCGGGCCTGTTCCGGGTCGAGCAGGATCTGGGCGAGGGCGGCAAGCAACTCCACGTGGCCGTCGCCGCGCGCCGCGATCGCCACGCAGACGGTGACCGGGGATCCGGCCCAGTCCACCCCGTCGGGGAAGCGCAGCACGGCGAGCGCGTCGCGGCGTACCGCCTCCTTGCCGGCCAGGGTGCCGTGCGGGATCGCCACACCTTCCCCGACATAGGTGGAGATGGACTGCTCGCGCTGCAGCATCGCGGCGACGTACTCCTCGGTGACCGCACCGAGCTCGACCAGCACCTCGCCGCAGCGGCGCACGGCGGCGACCCGGTCGCCGGCATGTTCGTTCAGCCGGACGGCCCGGCGCTCGAGCAGAGCGCCGGGGTCCGATTGCGGTTCAACCATCGAGTTGGCCGCCCTGCTGCACCACGGCCACCAGCCGGGCGACGGCCGGGTCGCCGAGAAAGATCTGCACCGGGACGACCACCTTGCCGGGCGCGCTGACGCGGGCCCGGTCGGCGAGCCCCTGGTGGCAGACGATGACGTCGGCGTCGGCCGGAATGGAGTTGACCGGGGTGTGCTCGACGGTCACCTGCTGCTTCTTGAGCTGCTTGCGCAGCTGGCTGGCGAGCATGACGCTGCTGCCCATGCCGGCGTCGCAGGCGACGACGACCTTGTGGATGCTCTGGGCATCGATGGTGGCCATCGTCATGCCTCCGTGGCGGTCGGCCGGTGGGTACCGGCGGTCGGGGTGGCGTGGTACGCGTGCGCGGCGGCGGGCGTGTCCGGGGTGGCGGCCTGCGGACCGGTGTTCTCCTCTACCGGTTCCTTGCCCTCGCCCCGACCGAAGCCGAGCAGCACCGAGGCGACCGCGAAGGAGACCGCCGCCGAGATGATCACGCCGAGCAGGACCGGGAACCAGCCCCCTCGCGGGGTGACCGCCAGGTAGGCGAAGATGCTGCCCGGCGACGGGGTGGCAACCAGACCGGCACCGGTGACCATGAAGGTCCAGACACCGGCCGCGCCACCGGCAATCATGGCGAGGATCAGCCGCGGCTTCATCAGCACGTACGGGAAATAGATCTCGTGGATGCCGCCGAGGAAGTGGATGATGATCGCCGCCGGGGTGCTGGCGCGCAGCAGCCGGGGCCCGAACAGGAGGAAGGCGACCAGCAGGCCGAGACCCGGCCCGGGGTTCGACTCGATCATGAACAGGATGGACTTACCGTCTTCGGCGGCCTCGGCGACGCCCAGCGGTCCGAACACGCCGTGGTTGATCGCGTTGTTGAGAAACAGCACCTTGGCCGGCTCGACCAGGATCGACACGAACGGCAGCAGGCTGTGGCCGACCATCCAGTCCACTGCGGAGCCGGCGGCGTCGGTGACGGCCTGCACCACCGGGCCGATCACCCAGATACCGACCAGTGCCATGCCACCGCCGATGATGCCGGCGGAGAAGTTGTTGATCAGCATCTCGAAGCCGGCCGGAATCTTGTCCTCGACCAGGCCGTCGAAGAGCTTCAGCAGGTACGCGGTCAGCGGGCCGATGATCATCGCACCGAGGAACATCGGTACGTCGGCACCGACGATGATGCCGACCGTGGCGACCGCGCCGACCACCGCGCCGCGCTGGCCGTGCACGAGCCGGCCGCCGGTGTAGCCGATCAGGATCGGCAGCAGCGTCGAGATCATCGGCCCGACCAGTTCGGCCATGGTCGCGTTGGGGATCCATCCGGTGGGGATGAACAGCGCGGTGATCAGACCCCAGGCGATGAACGCGCCGATGTTGGGCATCACCATGCCGGCGAGGTAGCCGCCGATTCTCTGGATCGTGGCCTTTACCCCGGTGCCCTGCACCTGGGGTGTGTAGTCGGTGGCCATGGTCTGCTGCTCCTTCTATGTGCGGGGGTAGGGAGTAGGCGATCGGTCTGGGGTATCGAGGTGACGGGTCATCCTTGGGTGACGAGTTGTTGCAGGTCATCCGGTCGGGGGTGCAGTCGTACGGTGTGCCGGCGCAGGTCGGCCGGCCCCGGCATCCGGCTGCCCGGCAGGCTGACCGCCGCCGCCCCCCAGGCCAGCCCTTCGGCGAGGGCGTCCGGCCCGCTGGCACCGGCGGCGAGGAAACCGGCGAGCAGCGCGTCACCGGCGCCGACCGTGCTGCGCGGCTGGTCGACGGGGGAGTCGCCGGTGCGTACCCCGTCGGTGTCGACCAGCACGGCACCCTGCGCCCCGAGGCTGGCCAGCACGGTGCCGGCACCCCATGCGCGGACCTGTCGGGCGGCGTCGACCACGTCGCCGAGGGCGTCCAGCGGCCGCCCGACGGCCTCGGCCAGCTCCTCCTGGTTGGGTTTGACCAGATCGGCTCCGGCCTCGGCGGCGGCCCGCAGCGGTGGGCCGCTGGTGTCGACGGCGAGCCGGAGCCCGGCGTCGAGCAACTGCCGGCACAGCGCGGTGAACCCGTCCACCGGCAGCCCGGGTGGCAGACTGCCGCAGACCACCACCCAGTCGGCCTGGTGCGCGGTGTCCAGCAGCCGGGCGGTGATCGCGTCGAATTCGTCCCGGCTCAGGGTCGGACCGGGCTCGTTGACCTTGGTGACGGTGCCGTCCGGCTCGGCGAGGGTGATGTTGGACCGGGTTTGCCCGGCGATTGGCACGGCGACCACCTCGACCCCCTCGGCGGCCAGCAGCCGGACGAGTTGACCGCCCTCGTCGCCGCCGCAGGGCAGCACGGCGACCGACGGTACGCCGTTGGCCAGTAGCGCCCGGGACACGTTGACGCCCTTGCCACCGGGGTCGAGGCGGGCGCCGGTGGCCCGGATGACCTCGCCGCGGACCAGGTCGTCGATCTCGACGGCGCGGTCCAGGCTGGGGTTGAGGGTGAGCGTGAGGATCATGCCCGCACCACCCGTGGCCCGGCCGACTCCACCTCGGCGACGAGGTCCGCGTTGAGGCCGTTGTCGGTGATCAGCGTGTCGATGTCGGCGAGCCGGCCGAACCGGGCAAGGTAGTCGTTGCCGATCTTGGTGTGGTCGGCCAGCACGACCGACCGGCGGGCGGCGCCGATCATCGCCCGCTTGACCGCCGCCTCGGCCGGGTCGGGTGTGGTCAGGCCACGTTCGACGGAGCAACCGTTGGTACCGATGAAGGCCACGTCGACGTAGACGTCGGCGAGCGGGCGAAGGGCCCAGTCGTCGACGGTGGCCATCGTGCGACCGCGTACCCGACCGCCCAGCAACAGGACGTTGAGGTTGCTGCGGGCACCGAGGACGGTGGCCAGCGCCGGGGAGTTGATCACGACGGTGAGTTCCCGGTCGGCCGGCAGGATCGCGGCCAGCCGGGCGGTGGTGGTGCCGGCGTCCAGGATGATCGCGCCCTCGTGGGGCAGCTCGGCCAGCGCGGCCTTGGCGATCCGTTCCTTCTCGGTGGTCAGCACCGCGTCCCGGGCTGCGAGCGCGGGCTCGAAGCCGATCCGTTCGACCGGGATCGCACCGCCGTGCACCCGACGCAGCACGCCGGCCCGCTCGAGGGTGGTGAGATCGCGCCGGATCGTCTCGGCGGTCACGTTGAGTGACTCGGCAAGCGCGGTCACGTCGACTCGCCCGTCGGCCCGGGCCAGCCGGACGATCTCCTGCTGCCGTTCCTCGGCGTACATGTGGTTTCACCGCCGTTTCGTTTTGCTTCAGGTTTGTTTACGCCCGGCTCTGTTGGATGTCAAGAGGGGTGTCGAACGAATTCGGATCTTGACCTGTCGGTTGACCTGCGGAACCGGCGGTGCCGCAACTGGGTTGGCAGGCCGCGGACGGGGATCCGCTCATCCACCGGCCGTCCGCCGGTCGCCCACCCGAACATGGCTGTCTGCCTGGCTGCGCCGACCGCAGCGAATGGGGTAGGTCGGCCCGCCGACGCAGGCCGGCCAGGGTCAGCCCGGCGGGGCCGGGCCTGACCAAGGGTCAGGCCGGGACGCCGTGACCCGGGGCCGCCGCTGCCGGGCCGGGCCTGACCAGGTCGGGTCGGGTCGCCTCCAACGCTGCCGCCACGGCGAGGACGGCGAGGTCGTCGCCCGGCCGTCCGCCGAGCTGCACCCCGATCGGCATCCCGAGGTTGTCACGCCCCCAGGGCAGACTGATCGCCGGTCCGCCGGTCACGTTGAACATCCCCACGAACGGGGAGATCGCGAAGATCTCCCGGAACAGCTCGCTGCCCGGCCGGTCGGTGTGCAGCTGCCCGAGCGGTGGCGCCGGTTGCGCGGTGGTCGGGCTGAGCAGCAGGTCCACGCCGTCGAGGACGGCAGCCAACTCACCGGCGAGTCGGCGCAGTGCCGTGGTCGCCCGGACCTGGGTACGGGCGTCGGCCCGCCGTCCCCGCTGCACCAGGTCGAGCACCGCCGGTTCCAGGGTGTCCGGCCCGGCGTACCGTCCGGTGGCGGCGCAGATATCGTCGACCGCGGCGGCCAGATGACCGGCGATGACCGCACCGAGCACCGGCCCGAGCCGGCCGGCCGGCTCCACCGGCCCGATCGGGACCACCCGGTGACCGGCGGCGGCCAGCTCGGCGGCGACGGACTCGGCGGCAGCCCGGTACGCCGGATGCACCGGGGCGCCGCCGGGTGCCTCGGTGAGCAGTCCGACCCGTAGGACCCGGCCGGGGCCCGAACCAGCCGGACCGGTCCACTGGACACCGTCCACCGGGTACGGCTCGCCAGCGGCCATCCCGCTGCTGACCGACAGCAACAACGCGGAGTCCGCGACGGTGCGGGTGATGGCGTGTTCGTGGCTGAGCCCCGACCAGTCGTCCATCCGGTACGGGCCGGCAGGGTTGCGGCCCCGCGTCGGCTTGAAGCCGATGGTGCCGCACCAGGCCGACGGGATCCGGATGGACCCGCCACTGTCGCTGGCGTGCGCCGCCGGCACCATCCCTGCGGCCACCGCTACCGCCGCGCCGCCGCTGGAACCACCGGCGGACCGGTCCGGCCGCCACGGATTGCGGGTCGGCCCGTGCAGCACCGGTTCTGTGGTGATGTTCAGCCCGAACTCCGGCGAGTTGGTCCGTCCGATGATCAGCGCTCCGGCCTGTTCCAGCCGGCGCAGCAACGTGCTCGTGCCGGCCGGTGCCAGGCCGACGGCCAGCCGGCTGCCCCGGGTCAACGGAAAGCCGGCGACCTCGGCGTGCAGATCCTTGACCAGGTACGGCAGCCCGGCCAGCGGCCCGACCGGTCGGCCACCGGCGGCGGCCAGGCGACGCAACGCCGGCCCGGAGTCGACCGCCACCACCGCGTTGAGCCCGGCGTCACGCTCCTCGATGCGGCGTACCGCTGCGTCGACGACCTCTCGAGCGGGCACCTGACCGGACCGTACGGCGGCAGTCAGCTCGGTGATCGACCCGTCCAGCAGTTCCATGCCCGCCTCCCGCTCGGTTGCCACCCGGTCGACGGGTGGTCAGTCCGCTGCCGCCTCGATCAGCTTCGCCGCCAGCAACTGCGGATCGGTGAACAGCACCTCGTGCGAACCCGGCATCTCGACCAGCCGGAATTCGCCGAGCCGCTGCGACTGGCCGGGATGCCAACGGAACTCGTCCGGCGGGAACGCGACGTCGTCGACGGCGTACAGGTAGGAACGGGGGACCGGCAGGTCGGCGAATCCGGGCAGCGCGACCGGTTCCGCGGCCCGGGCCAGCGGCTCCGGGGTCAGCCGCGCGTAGGCGACCCGGGCGGTCTGCTCGTCGGCGTCGCTGATGAACGAGCGGAACGCCCCGTACGGCAGCATCAGGGTGCCTTCCGGAGTAGCCAGGCTGGTGAAGGCGGCGGCGGCCGACGGTGGCACATGCTGGAAGACGGTGTCGCCGTCGGCGAGGACGTACGCGTTGTGGAACACCAGCCGGCGGAGCCGGTCCGGTACGGCCACCGCGACGGCCTGTACGACCGCGCCGCCGAGGCTGTGCCCGACAAGCACCACGTCGCGCAGGTCGGACCGCCGGATCAGGTCGGTGACGGCACCGGCGGTCCGGGCGAAGGTCACCGTAGGGTCGGCGTTGGTGCCGTTGCCCGGCAGGGTGGGTGTGTGGACCTCGTGTCCGGCGGCGGTGAGTACCTGCCGGACGCCGTCCCAGCAGCTGCCGTCGTGCCAGGATCCGTGGACGAGAACGAAACGCATCTCGGGTGCCTCCGTCGCGGTCGGTGGGCCTGACGGTAGGCCGGCCTGCGTACGCAGGGTTATCGCCGGCGCGCCGGATCGCTGTCGGGATCCTGCCCGCGCTGGCCGGCCGGCCCGTCGGCGCGGTGTTCGCTGCGCCACTGTGCGGGTGGTGCGCCGTACCGGGCGCGGAAGAGCGCTCCGAGATGCGACGCCGACGCGAAGCCGTATCGGTGGGCTAGCTGCGCGACCGGGACGTCGGACCCGGCTAGCGCGACAGCGCAGGCGTGCAGCCGACGCTGCCGGATCCATCGGTACGGGGTGGTGCCGCCGGCGGCGAACGCCCGGTGCAGCTGCCGGGGGGACACCGCCAGCCGGCGGGCCAGCCACGGCACCGACAACGCCGGTTCGGCCAGCGAGTGCTCGATCAGCCGCTCGGCCGCGGTGCGCAGCGCGGCCAACGGGTCGGCGTCGACGGCGACGCCGGCACCGAACAGCGTGGCGGTGATGACGGTGTCGACCATGGTCGCGACCTCCGCTCGCTGCCCGGCCCCGGCGGCCGCGGCTGCGGTCATCAGGTGTGGCAACTGCCGACACAACGCCCGGCCCACCGGACCCAACATCGCGGAGCGCACCGGTCCGTCGAGGCCGGGGTAGCGGGCCGTGACGAGTGCGCGGGGCAGGGCCACGAACAGTACGTGGGCCGGTGCTGGGTAGTCGACGTCGAACGTCTCCGGGCCGGGGACGACGACCAGCCGGTCCGGGCCGATCGGGTCGGTGCCACCCCGGTGCGTGATGGTGCCGGTGGCCCGCTGGCCGAGCAGCAGGAACACCGCATCGGCGGCGTTGGGGTCGGTGGTGTCGTGCGGTCGGCGGGAGGAGTGCAGCGCGCCGACCGCGGCGGAGATGAGCCGCAAGGATCCCAGTGGTACCTCGGTGATGCGGGCGCGGAATCGGCTTGGATCGCGGATCGTGACGGTCTGTTGCACCAAGGTGTGTCGCAGCGCGGAGTTGAACTCGTGCAGCCCGGCCGGCCCGTCGAAACCCTGGCGTCGCAGCGGCACGCGTCCCTCCCTCGGCCGGCCTGGTCGGTGCTGCTGACCTGCCGATCAGCGTACTGGTCCGGGTCCCGTCGTCACCCGAGCCGACGGCAGCGGCTCAACCGATGTTCCGATTTACGGCGAACGACACGCTTAGTCTTATTCATTCTGTTACAAAGCTTTTGTCAGTTGAGCAGCTACTTCCGGAGGCCCGTCCATGACCTCGCCAGCGGCCTGCCTCGCAGCCGAACCGACGATGCCGACCAGTCGTCCCCGCCGCTATGACCGGGTCAAGCGGGTGCTCGACGTGGTGGGCGCGGCGACCGCCCTGGTCGTCGGCGCGCCGCTGCTGGCCGGGGTCGCCCTGCTCATCCTCGTCACGCTGGGCCGGCCGGTGTTCTTCCGGCAGGTGCGGCCCGGCCGGGACGGCGAGCTCTTCGAGATGGTCAAGTTTCGCACCATGCTCGAGGTGGATCCGGCCCGCGGCCTGGTCACCGACGCCGACCGGCTAACGCCGGTCGGCCGCTGGCTGCGCGCCACCAGCCTCGACGAACTGCCCGAGTTGTGGAACGTACTGCGCGGTGAGATGAGCCTGGTCGGCCCGCGTCCCCATCTGGTGAAGTACCTGGAGATATACACACCCTCGCAGGCCCGACGGCATGAGGTGCGACCCGGTATCACCGGCCTCGCCCAGGTCCGCGGCCGCAACGAGCTGGCCTGGGAGGACAAGTTCGCCTACGACATCGAGTACGTGGACAACCGCAGCCTCCGGCTCGACCTGCGGATCATGGTCGAGACCGTCCGGGTGGTGCTGCGCCGGGAAGGGATCGCCGCGCCAGGGTCGGTCACCTGGCACGAGTTCACCGGGACCCCGACGCCGCCGGACCCCGTCGGGGCCAGCACCGTCCCGGCCGACCCGGTCCTGGCCACGGCACCCGACGGCTCGGCAGCCACCTTCCGTCGACCCCGCGGTGACCTGGCCGGCCGGTGCCGCAGTTGAGCCGGACCAGGATCCTGCTCTTCGGCTCCACCGGACTGCTGGGTCGGCAGATCCACGCTGCGCTGATGGCGGACGCGGCGGTGACCGCACCGACCCGGGCCGACTGCGATCTCGCCACGGCGAGCGTGACCGAACTCGCCCGGCTGCTCGCGGCCGTCCGGCCGGACGTCGTGGTCAACTGCGCCGGCCGCACCGTTGGTGACAATGCCGAGCTACTCCGGATCCACCTACTGGCCGTGGCCGCGCTCGCCGAGGCGATGGTCGACGTCGTGCCGGGCACCCGGCTGGTACGGCTCGGTTCCGCCGCCGAGTACGGCGTCGTGCCCAGTGGCCGCCCGGTGCGCGAGGACGACCCGGCCAACCCGGTGAGCGCGTACGGGTTCAGCCACCTGGCCGCCACCCAGTTCGGCGAGCTGGTCAGCACCGACGAACGGGTCGAGGTCGTCACGTTGCGGGTGTTCAACCCGGTTGGTCCGGGTCTGCCGGTGGACAGCGCGCTGGGGCGGGCGGCTGATCTGCTGCGCGTCGGCGGACGGTCACCGCTGGCGATGCGGCTGCTGGACACTGTGCGCGACTTCGTCGACCTACGTGACATCGCCGCTGCGGTCCGCGCCGCCGCGCTCGCCACCCACCTGCCCTACCGACTGTTCAACGTGGGCGGCGGGCGGCCGGTCGGGGTCCGGGACGCGGTCACCTGTCTGGCCCGGGCAGCTGGTCACAGCGGTGAACTCGGTTTGGGGGAGTTCTCCCCGACGGTGAGCCGGTCCGCCGCCGTTCCCTGGATGTGCGCCGACATCAGCCGCGCCCGGCAGGTGCTCGGCTGGTCACCCAGCTACGACCTGACGGACTCGGTAAAAGCGCTGCTGGCGGATTACCACGATGGTGGCCCCCACAGCCGTAGGTAGCGACTCACCATCGAGTTGGTCTGCCGCGGCACCTCGAACTGGAAGAAGTGGCCGGAACCCACCACCTGCCCGATCACCGCCTCGGGTACCAGCTCCCGCAACCGTCCGTAGTCGGCGAACGGTGCCGGGCCACCGATGTACAGCAGCCGGCGTCCCCACGCGGTCAGCGCGGCGTCGCCACCGGCCTCGACGAAGTCGGCGAGACCGTCGAGGGTGGCGGCGGCGACGGTGTCACTCGGCCGTAGCATCTGGTCGATCGCCCAGTCGATCAGCCGAGGGTCCGACTCGGGAATGAAGAACGACCGGATGATGTCGATCCGGGCCTGGCGCGGGTCCTCGCCGCGGATGGACTCCGCCAGCGCGGCCACCTGCTCCGTCGTGCCGGGCGGCACGGCCACCGACGCGTCTAACAGCAGCAGCGCCGCGACCCGGTCGCTCGCCTGCGCGGCTGCGGCCAACGACCAGACCCCGCCCATGCTGTGCCCGATCAGCACGACGTCGTCCATCTCGAGCTCGATCATCAGGTCCCGCAGGTCCGCACCGAGCTCGGGAACACTGAAGCCGCGGTCCCCGGCCGGGCTCGCGCCGTGTCCCCGCATGTCCACCGAGATGATCCGTCGCCGCCAGCTGGCCAGACGGGCGGCGAGGGGCTTCATGAACCGGTGGTTGCAGCACCACCCATGCACGAGCAGTACATCCTGTCGGCCGCGGCCGGTCTGCCAGTAGCGCATCCCGGCGGCCGTGCGGTCGTGACTCATGTCGTTGGCCTCCTTCGCTTCGGCACATGCCGCGCCCTCGATACGGCCTGTAATCATTGTGCCTCATCTGGTTACTTTCGGCATCCGTGGTCTACGGCCCGTCTCCTGTCGGTCACGGATCACCCGCACTGGGTGATCCCCTGCGGGTGGTAGACGGGTCATGCTGGCACCCAGGTGGACCGACCGAGGACGACTGAGGGGAGCGGCGATGACCGACGTGATCGGTCGGTTCTTCGACGGTCTCCAGACGCGCGGCGACGGTCGACTGCCGCCCCCGGCCAGTGGCACGATCCGGTTCAACCTCACCACCCCGGACGGCGGTGTCCGCAGCTGGTCGGTTACCTATCATGACGGGCATGCCGTGCTCGAGCGTGACCCGAAGCGGGTCGACTGCACCATCGACACCTCGGTGGAGACCTTCCAGGCACTGATCGACGGCCGGGAGAACACCATCTCGTTGCTGCTGCGCAACGGCGTGTCGGTCCGGGGCGATCTGCCGCTGTTCCTGACCTTCCGCCGCCTGCTGCCGCTGCACGCGGACAGCGCCGGGGCGGAGTCGAGGGCCCGGCCGGTCGCCGAGCCGGTCGGCGCTCGGTCGGCCACCGCGAAGCCGGTCAGCATCCTCTACGGAAACATGTTCATGGTCAGCGACCGGCGGGGCGACATCGAACCGGTGCCATCCGCACCGTTCGGCTTGTTCTTCTACGACACCCGCTTCCTGTCCTACTGGCGGCTGACCGTCGACGGGCAACGGATGAACACGCTGTCCATCGACGACCTGCAGTACTTCGAGTCGCGGTTCTTCCAGGTGCCGGGAGAGCCGACGCACTACGTGGACGCCACCATCTCGGTGTTCCGGCACCGCTGGATCGGCGACGCGTTAACCGAGCAGATAGCCGTGTTCAACCACCGGGAGGAGCCCGTCCAGCTGAGCCTGCGCATCGACGCGGCGGCCGACTTCGCCGAGGTGCTGGAGGTCAAGGAGGGTTACCACACCGAACGCGAGATCGCGGTTACGGCCGAGCCGGACGCGCTGCGGTTCCGCTACGAGCGGGGCACCTATTTCCGTGAGACGATCCTGTCCAGCAGCGTGCCGGCCCGCATCGATCCCGGTGGCTTGACCTTCGAGCTGGCCCTCGACGCCCACGACACCTGGTACACCGATCTGACGGTGAAGACCTTCGTCCGTGGGGCCGGAAACCGCGATCTGCGCGAGAGTCTGCGCAGCTACGCCGAGCGGCCCAAGCCCGAGGTGCAACGGGAACTCGACCAGTGGATGGCCAGTGCGCCGAAACTGACCTGTGACCATGAACCGTTACGGGAGGCGTACCAGCAGAGCGTCGTCGACCTGGCGGCGCTGCGCTACAAGGGGGTCAACTTCCGTGACATGCTGCCGGCGGCGGGCATGCCCTGGTTCATGACGTTTTTCGGCCGGGACAGCCTGATCAGCTGCCTGCAGACGCTACCGTTCCTGCCCACCACCACGATTCCCGCGTTGGCGATCATGGCGCTGGCACAGGGTACCCGCGAGGATCCGTTCCGGGCCGAACAGCCCGGCAAGATCCCCCAGGAGAGCCGGTACGCCGAGTCCGCGCTGTTCAACGAGGTCTCGCACGCCGCCGACTTCTCCGCCGCGGACACCACACCCCTGTTCATTGTGCTTCTCGACGAGTACGAACGGTGGACCGGTGACACCGCACTGGTGCGCGACATGGAGTTTCAGGCCCGCGCGGCACTGGACTGGATCGACCGGCACGCAGACCTCGTCGGCACCGGCTACGTCTGGTATGGGCCCCGGCCGACCCGGACCGGGCTGTTGAACCAGAGCTGGAAGTGCTCACCCGGTGCGATCAGCTTCCACGATGGGCGGGAGGCAACCTTCCCGCAGGCGACCTGCGAGATTCAGGGCTACGTGTACGACGCGCGGATGCGTGGTGCCCGGCTGGCCAGGATCTGCTGGGGCGACCACGCCTTCGCCGACCAGCTCGAGAAGCAGGCGACCGAGCTGCGAGACCGGTTCAACCGGGATTTCTGGCTTGCCGACCGCGGCTACTACGCCCACGCGCTGCAGGCCGACGGCAGTCCGGTCGACGCGCTCACCTCCAACATCGGGCACCTACTGTGGAGCGGCATCGCCGAACCCACCAAGGCGCGGTCGGTCGTGCGGCACCTGATGGGTCCGCAACTGTTCGGCGGCTGGGGGATCCGCACCCTCGCCACTGGGGCGCGGCGGTTCAACCCGGTCGGCTACCACACCGGTTCGGTCTGGCCGTTCGACAACTCCCTGATCGCCTGGGGACTGTGGCGGTACGGCTACCGGGAGGAGGCGGCCCGGGTGGCCGGGGCGGTGCTGGAGGCGTCGCAGTACTTCGGGGCCCGGCTGCCCGAGTGCTTCGCCGGCTACGACCGGTCGTTGACCAAGTACCCCGTCCCGTACTCCGCCGCGGGCAGCCCGCATGCCACCTCGGCCGGCGCGACGCTGCTGTTCCTGCGGGTGCTGCTCGGTCTCGACCCCTACGACGGGGATCTGATCATCGACCCGGCCGTTCCGGAGGGGATGGGCCACATCGAGCTGCACGACATCCCGGGATGCTGGGGGATGCTGGATGCGCTGGGCCGGGGCCGGCGGGACCTCGCCCGGCCGCGTCGCCGCACCCGCCGCCCCGGTGACCCGCTGCGGGCGGCGCTGTGACCTCGCCGTCTGTCACCGCTACCACGACTTGGCGCAACTGGTCCGGTGGGTTGACCTTCGAGCCGGCCACGGTGGCCCGGCCGGAGTCGGTCGCCGCGCTGTGCCGCGTCCTGCGCGCCGCCGCCGAGCAGGCGGTGACGGTACGGCCGGTTGGCGCCGGGCATTCGTCCGCGCCGCTCGTGCAGACCGGGGACATCCTGCTGAGCCTGGACCGGCTGCCCGCCGGGGTACTCGAACCGCCGCACAACCGGCAGATCTGGGTCGGTGCCGGCACCCGGCTGCACGACCTGGGCCGTCAGCTGCGCCACCACGGACTCGCGATGCCGAACCTCGGCGACGTCGACACCCAGGCGTTCGCCGGTGCCGTCTCGACCGGCACCCACGGCAGCGGCCTCGGCCTGCCGAACTTGTCCGCCCAGGTGACCGGGGTCCGACTGGTCACCGCGGCCGGACAACCGGTGCAGATCGACGCCGACGGCGACCCCGACCTGTTGCCGGCTGCCCAGGTGTCGCTCGGCGTGCTGGGTGTGTTCACCGCGTTGCGGACCCGGCTGGTCCCCGCGTTCCAGGCCCGGCGGCGGGAGTGGGGCCTGCCGGTGGAGGCGTGCCTGACCACGTTCGACGAGCTGCTGAAGGTCAACCGCAACGTCGACTTCTACTGGTATCCGCGGCGTGACGACGCGCACCTGCGGACGGTGAACCCGATTACCGACGATCCCGGCCCGGACACGCTGCCCGGCAGCGGCTGCACCGAGGAACGGACCGGCTCCAGCGACGCCGCGCTGATCAAGCGGCGGTCCCTGCGTTTCCACGAGATCGAGTACTTCGTTCCGGCCGCGGCCGGTCCGGCCTGCTTCCGAGAGGTCCGGCACCGGATCCGGACCCGGCACCGGCAGCACGCCGCCTGGCGGGTCCTCTACCGCTATGTGGCCGCCGACCAGGCGTTCCTCAGCCCGGCGTACGGTCGGGACAGCATCACCATCTCGGTGCACCAGAACGCGACGCTGCCGTACCGCGAGTTCTTCGCCGACATGGAACCGATCTTCCTGGCCCATGATGGGCGGCCGCACTGGGCGAAGATCCACGGGCTGGAAGGCCGGGACCTGCTTGCCCGCTACCCGCAGGCGGACCGGTTCCTCGCCGTCCGTGAGCGACTCGATCCCGACGGGCGGTTCCTCACCGACTACCTGCGTCGGCTGCTGAGCCTGTGACCGAGCTGCTCGGCTGCTGGTGGGGCCGGTGACCGGGCTCGCAGGTCCGGCCCCATCCGGCGGGCCTAAGATTGCCCCGTCCCGCAACCGGGTAGCAGGGGCACCGTCCGCCGCATCGACGGGCCACAAACCCGCCGCGCCACGGGCGGGCAGGAACTGGAGTGGGGTAGCTGACTGTTGGCGCTCCGGGCATCTATGGCGCTCTTGAAGCTGCTATGATGCTCGCGTGAACCTCAAGGAGTGGGCAGCGTCGACCGGCATCGCGTACATCACCGCTCGGCGACAGTACGCAGCCGGGACGCTGCCTGTTCCCACCTACCGGATCGGTCGACTGATCATGGTCGGTGAGCCGGTCACCGGCACGTCGGCCGAGACGGGGCAGACCGTGGTGTACGCCCGGGTGTCCTCAGCCGATCAGAAATCCGACCTGGACCGGCAAGTCGCCCGGGTCACCGTGTGGGCCACCGGGCGGAAACTCGGCGTCGACCGGGTGGTGACCGAGGTTGGATCCGCGTTGAACGGGCACCGCAAGAAGTTCCTCGCGCTGCTGCGCGACCCGAAGGTGGCAACGATCGTGGTTGAGCATCGGGACCGGTTCGCCCGGTTCGGGGCCGAGTACGTTGAGGCGGCGCTGGCCGCGCAGGGCCGCCGACTGCTGGTGGTCGACCCGGCTGAGGTCGACGATGATCTGGTCCGCGACGTGACGGAGATCCTGACGTCGTTGTGCGCCCGCCTGTACGGGCGTCGCGCTGGCGCGAACCGTGCCCGCCGGGCGGTCGAAGCCGCCACCGAGAGTGGCCCGGCGTGAAAACGATCCAGGCGTACCGGTTCGCCCTCGACCTCACCTCGCGCCAGGAACGCGACGTCCTTGCACACGCTGGGGCCGCCCGGCTCGCCCACAACTGGGCGCTCGCGAAGGTCAAGGCGGTCATGGACCAGCGCATCGCCGAACGCTCCTACGGCGTACCAGACGAGTTGCTGACGCCGTCACTGTCCTGGTCGCTGGCCGGTCTTCGGAAGGCATGGAACGCCGCGAAGCCCGAAGTCGCGCCGTGGTGGGGTGAGGTGTCGAAGGAGGCGTTCAACACCGGCCTCGACGCGCTCGCTCGCGGGTTGAAGAACTGGACTGACTCCCGCAGCGGGAAACGCGCCGGTCGGCCGTCGGGTTTCCCCCGGTTCAAGTCCCGCCGCCGTACCACGCCCAGCGTACGGTTCACCACCGGGGCGATCCGGGTCGAACCGGACCGGATGCACGTGGTGCTACCCCGGCTGGGCCGGTTGAAGTTGCACGAGTCCGCCCGCAAGCTCGCCCGCCGTATTGAAGCCGGCACCGCCCGGATCATGTCCGCGACAGTGCGTCGTGATGGCGGACGGTGGCATGTGTCGTTCACCGTCGAGGTCGAACGCGCCGAACGCAGCCCGGCCCGACCCGGCTCGGTGGTTGGTGTGGACGTCGGTATCCGGCATCTCGCGGTGCTGTCCACCGGCGAGTTGGTCGACAACCCGCGCCACCTCGTGGCCGCGCGGCAACGGATGCATGCGCTCGGCCGGACGCTGTCGCGCAAGCAGGGCCCGGACCGGCGTACCGGACGACGTCCCTCGAAGCGGTGGGAACGGGCCGCGAGCCGGCTCGGTCGCGCTCACGCCCGGGTCGCTCATCTGCGCCGTGACGGGCTGCACAAGCTCACCACCCGACTCGCCACGACGTACGGCACCGTTGTGGTGGAAGACCTCAACGTCACCGGCATGCTGCGCAACCGGCGGTTGGCCCGGCACGTCGCCGACGCCGGATTCGCGGAGATCCGCCGCCAGTTGGCGTACAGGACCGGACGGAACGGCGGCCGGCTTGTGGTGGCCGACCGCTGGTACCCGTCCAGTAAGACCTGCTCGGGCTGTGGCACGGTGAAAACCAAGCTGGCCCTGTCCGAGCGTGAATACCGGTGTGAGGCGTGCGGTCTAGTCATCGACCGTGACCGCAACGCCGCTGTGAACCTGGCCGCCCTTGCGGCGGCAACCGCCGGGAGTGGCCCGGTGGCAGCACGTGGAGCCGACCAGAAGACCCGCACACGCGGGCAGGTGGCCGTGAAGCGTGAACCCGGCACCGCTCAAGCGGATCAGACCGGGACCGTCCTACCGTAAGGCAGGACTACCAACCGTGCGCTCACTAAAGCCCACTGAGAGGTAACGGAGCCGTGCAACCGACCGTAGCCAGCAACGAACCGTCCACCGACCGGCCGGCGGACGTGCCGGACGGCACGCCACCGGGGACGTCGCGCCGGGCGTTGATCGCCGTCGCCGTCGTCGCCGCCCTGCTGGTGGCGGCGACGATCGTGGCGGTGGTGGTGAACGCAGTGGGCTCACGCCCGGTTACCGACGGCGACGTGGCGTGGACGGTGCAGACACCACGCGAGGGGCGGTCCGAGGCGCGGCTGGAGATTCCCGACGGTGCGCCAGAGATTCGGGTGGTGGCCGCTGATCTCGGTGATCAGCTGCTGCGGGCGGAGACTCCGGTCGGCGGTGCGGCGGCGCCGGAGGTGACCACCTCCGACGGCGTGGTCCGGGTCGGACTGACCGATACCGGGTACAACGGTTCCGGCGAGCTGCGCGTCACCGTCCACAGCGATCTGCTCTGGTCGGTCCGGGTGGCGGGCGGGGCAACCCGCACCCGGGTCGATCTGACCGGAGCCCGAGTCTCCCACGTGGACGTCGCGGGCGGTGCCAGCGCATTGGACCTGGCGCTGCCGGAGCCGTCCGGCACGGTCGACGTCCGGATGTCCGGCGGGGTCAGTACCTGGCGGATCGAGTTGCCGCAGCAAACGCCGGTGCGGATCCGGCTGGGCTCCGGGGCGGGCAGCGTCGACCTGGACGGCGAGCGGAGCGACGGGGTCGCCGGCGGCGAGACGGTGGCCTCGACGGACTGGGAGGAGGCCACCGACCGCTACGATGTCGATGCCGTCGCCGGGGTCGCCGACCTCACGGTGACCCGACGGTAACCAGTTGCTGTGACGTTCACCGCGGCGCCGAGTCGGTGGGTGGTGCTGACCGGCTCAGCGCCGCGTCGGAAGGTCCTGTCGCTCCGCGGCATGCGCGCCGAGCGTCGGTGCGCCGCCGTGCAGGAGCGCCTCAGCGGTGCGGACGGCGGCCTCGGGGGCCTCCTCCGGCGCGGGGAACGCCGGCAGGTGCCGGTCGGCCCGGCCGGCGAACAGCGCCACCTCGTAGGCTACCGAGTCCATGTCGGAGCCGGCGTCGAAGACGGCCGCGATGATCGCACCGCCGGGTGTCGCGGCGATGAACAGGAACGCCGTACCCATCTGGACGACGATCTGCCGGACCCGGCCGGTGTCGGCATGCTGACCGACCGCGACGGCGAGGGCGCGTAGACCCGCCACCAGGCCGGACAACTGCTCGCCCAGCTCGTGGTCGACCCCTTTGGACCAGGCCAGGAGGATTCCGTCGGGGGAGAGTGCCACCGCCTGTTGCGCCTGCGGCACCCGGTCCACCAGGTCGTCCAGCAGCCGGGAGACGTCACCAGTGGTGACCACGGGGTATGCCATGGAGGGTCTCTCTTTCGGTCGGTGCGCGTTGCCGGCCAAACAGTACCCTCGGCCCGACCCGTCAGTGCGTAACGGCACGAATCACCGGAATAGATTTCTGATCCACGGTGGAGGCGCGGGCAGCGCCTGCGGCGAGTGGGACGACGAGCGGGGTGCCGCTCACCGGATCCTCGATGACCAGCACCCGCAGCCCGAACACCTCCCGGACCAGTTCGGGAGTCAGGATCTCTGCCGGGGCCCCGCTGGCCAGCACCTGTCCGTCCTTCATCGCGACCAGGTGCCGGGCGTAGCGCGCGGCGAGGTTGAGATCGTGCAGCACCATCACCACGGTGCGGCCACCCTCCCGGTGCAGTCGGTCCACCAGTTCGAGTACGTCGATCTGGTGTGCCAGGTCGAGATAGGTGGTCGGCTCGTCGAGCAGCAGGATGTCGGTGCCCTGGGCGAGTGCCATCGAGATCCAGGCCCGTTGCCGCTGACCGCCGGAGAGCGTGTCCACCGGACGTTCGGCCAGATCGGTGAGGTCGGTCCAGGCCAGTGCCTGGGCGACGACCTCTTCATCGGCCCGGGACCACTGGCGCAGCCAGGTCTGATGCGGCTGGCGGCCGCGTGCGACCAGATCGGCCACGGTGAGCCCGTCCGGCGCGGTCGGAGCCTGCGGCAGGATGCCGAGTCGGCGGGCGACCTCCCGGGTCGGCAACCGCTGGATCCGCTCGCCGTCGAGGAGTACCTCCCCGGCGGTGGGCCGCAGCAGCCGGCCGAGGGCGCGGAGCAGGGTCGATTTGCCGCAGCCGTTCGGCCCGACGATCGCGGTGACCGATCCGTCGACGATGTCCAGGTCCAGCTGCGGGACAACCACCTGGTGGCCGTACCCGAGCCGCAGCGCCCGGGCCCGTAGCCGGGGTGAGTTCCCGGTAGGTCGGGTGTCCCGCGGTCCGGGTCCGGACGCAGTCACCGGCAGTTCTGCGAGGTTGGTCATGGGTTGCTCCTCGGCGTCGGTCGGCGCGTCCCGCGTTTCATGAAGGGTAGCCTTACCGAAGCTCCGGTTCCACATCAAGGCCTGGTGTCGAGTCTCCGCCGGCTAGGTACTCTCGGTAGTGGCCCGTCGAGTTTCCGTGACGTGCAATGGCCTGAACTGGCATCTGTTTCCGGTTTTCGACTACTCGAGGTGACCTTCGTTGGTCGACGAGCTCCGTTCGCTGGCTTGGCCGCACCCTTGACTCCCTCTCGTGGTGCCCAGTAGCGTCTCAGAATAAGAACCTAGAACCACATTATGAGTCGCAATGAACTGGGGACAGCCATGAGATTGCGTACCTTGCGGGTGGTCGGCGCCGCGCTGCTGATCACTGCCGTCGCCGCGGCCTGTGCGGAGAACCAGGACCCGGGCGGTGAACCTGGCACACCGGCCGAGACGACGACCATCGACTTCGGGGTCGGCGTCGATCCCGCGTACTCGCCGATCTACCTGGCCGATCAGCAGGACCTGTTCGCCGAGGCCGGGCTCGACGTCACCGTGACGCAGTACCAGGAAGGCACCGGTGGCCTCGACGCGATCCTCGCCCGCGAGGGTCAGGTCACCGCGAGTACCGAATCGAGCCTGCTCAACCGGGCCACCCGGGGAGACGTGAAGGGCATCGCGGTCTTCTCCCAGTCGCCGGACTTCATCAAGCTCGTGGTCCGCGACGAGATCGGCGAGGTCGCGGACATCTCCCGCTACGGCGTGGTGACCGGAACGGTCAACGAGTACACCACGAACAAGATTCTCGACAGCTACGACATCAGCCGGGACGCCGTCGAATTCGTCACCTCCTCGCCGGCGGAGATGCCGGCACTGCTGCAGCGCGGTGACATCGACGGCTTCATCATGTGGGAGCCGTGGCCCTCGCGCGGTGTCGATGGCGGCGGCAAGATCCTGCTCACCAGCGGTGACGTCGGCTACGTCTACAACCTGATCATCGGGGTGGACGGAGCCTGGTACGAGGCCAACCAGGAGGCCGCCGCCACTCTGGTGGACACCATCGGCGAGGCATGTGAGCAGATCACCGCAGATCCGCAGGTCGCCGGTACCGCGACCGAGAACGCCATCGAGGTGCCCGCGGCTGAGGCTGTCGACCTGCTCGACGGCGTGCAGTGCCAGGTCCGTGACTTCACCGACGAGGACCTGCAGCGCTACGCCGAGATCGCCCAGTTCCAGCAGGACAGCGGCATCGTGTCCGACCCGGCCGACCCGGCCGAGGTGATGATCCGGGGCGTGGCGTGACCGGGCGGACCGCCACCTCCGCCGGACGGGGACCGGATTCCGGCCCCCGTCCGGCGGGCTCCCCGGTGCAGGTCCGCGACGTCGACATCCGCTTCGACGACTTCGAGGCGGTCGCCGGGGCGACGCTCGACATCGCCGGTGGGGAGTTCGTCTGCCTGCTCGGCCCCAGCGGCTGCGGCAAATCGACCCTGTTGAATGCAATCGCCGGGTTCGTCCGGCCGGCCGCCGGGCAGGTGCTGTGCGCGGGCGAGCCGGTCACCGGCCCGGACGTCAGCCGGGGCGTGGTGTTCCAAAGCGCAGAGGCCTTGTTCCCGTGGCTGACCGTACGCCAGAACGTCGCGTTCGGCCCCCGGATGCGGGGTGTGCCGCGTGGCCAGCGGGCCGGGATCGTCGACCGCTACCTGACCATGGTCGGCCTCAGCCACAGCGGCGACCGATTCCCCAGCCAACTCTCCGGCGGCATGCGTCAGCGGGCCCAGCTCGCCCGGGTGCTGGCCAACGAGCCGTCGGTGGTGTTGATGGACGAGCCGTTCGGCGCGCTGGACGCCCAGACCCGGCTGGTCATGCAGGCCGAACTCGACCGCATCTGGCGCCAGTCCCGGCCCACCATCCTGTTCGTCACCCACGACATCGGCGAAGCGATCCTGCTCGCCGACCGGATCGTCACCATGACCGCTGGCCCGGCGGCCCGGATCAAGCAGGTGTACCCGGTGGACCTGCCACGGCCGCGGGAACTGACCGATCCGGCCGCCGCCGGGCTGTTCCGCGAACTGCGCGAGGACATCGGCACCGAGGTCGCCCAGACTCTGCGCGCCCAGGGTCTGGACGACGGGCACGGTCTGAACGGAGGTGGCGGCTGATGGCCGTCGACGTGCAACGTCCACCGGCCGCCCGGGCGGCCGGGTTTCGCCCACGCCGCTTCGCTGGCCGGCGTCGACACACCCGTGTCGTGCTGTCGGTGCTGTCGGTGCTGCTCGGCCTGCTCATCTGGGACCTGGTCAGCCGCAACTACACCGCGTTCTTCCTGCCCTCACCCCGGTTGACCTGGCAGGGGGCGGTGGAGCTGGCGACCAACGGGACGCTGTGGGACTCCGTCTGGGCGTCCAGCCAGCGCATCCTCAGTGGCTGGGGGCTGGGCGTACTGATCGGGGTGCCGGTCGGGTTGCTGATGGGCCGCAGCCGGCTACTGCGGCTGATGCTCGACCCGTACATCCAGTTCTTCCGGTTCGTGCCGCCGATCGCCTTCGTCACCCTGGCGATCATCTGGCTCGGTCCGGGTGAGGCCTCGAAGATCGCGTTGATCTTCTACACCACGGTCTTCATCGTTGCGCTGAACACCCTGGCGGGGGTGCTCGCCGTCGACGAGTTGAAACTGCGGGCGGCGCGGGCGCTGGGCGCCGGGCCGGTCCGCACCCTGGCCTCGGTGATCCTGCCGGCCACGGTGCCGTACGCCGTCACCGGCGCCCGGCTGGCGATGGGCAACTCGTTCCTCACCATCGTCTCCGCGGAGATCGTCGCGGCGCAGAGCGGCCTCGGTTCGCTGATCTGGACCGCCCGCAACTACGCCAAGACCGAATGGGTGTTCGTCGGCATCATCGCTCTCGGCCTGCTCGGCTACCTGTTCGACTGGGTGCTGCGCACAGTCGCCCGCGCCAGCCTGCGCCGCTACGGCGTCACCTTCTGACCGGTTCGGGCTCCCGGCACTGGTCGACGCAATCAGCACCCCGTACCGGTGACGTGACCCCATCTGACCGAAAGGTTCCCTCATGCTGTGCATCGGCGTCGACATCGGCGGAACGTTCACCGATGTCATCGTGTACGAACCGGCCACCGGCCGGCTCGCCGAGGCCAAGACACTGTCCACCCCGGCGGACCCGGCGGCGGCGATCCTCGACGGCCTGACCAAGCTCGACGTCCGACTGTCGGACGTCGAGCGGTTCGTACACGGCACCACCAGGGTCACCAACGCCCTGCTGGAAGGTGACGGCGAACCGGTCGCGGTACTCACCACCGAAGGCTTCCGGGACGTACTGGAAATGGGTTTGGGCCACCGTCCCCGCCTGTACAGCGTCAAGGAGACCGCCCGCCCGGCGCTCACCCCACGTCGGATGCGGCACACCGTCCGGGAACGGGTGACCGCCGCCGGCGACGTCGCCGTCCCGCTGGACCTGGCCGGACTCGACGAGGTGACCGACCGGCTGGCCGCCGGTGGGGCCACCGCGGTGGCGATCTGCTTCCTGCACTCGTACCGCAACCCGGGGCACGAGCGGGCCGCCGCCGACCGGATCAGCCGTCGGCACCCGCACCTGTCGTGCAGCATCTCCGCCGAGGTGGTCCCGGAACACGGCGAGTACGAGCGGTTCGCCACCACTGTGCTCAACGCCAGCGTCCGAGGCCCGGTCAGCGAGTACCTGTCGGGCCTCGGCTCGACCCTCGCGGGCAGCGGCTACCGCCACCCGTTGGCGATCATGACCAGCAGCGGCGGCGTGGTCTCCACCGACCAGGCCGGCCGGCTGCCGATCAACCTCGCGCTGTCCGGTCCGGCCGGCGGCGTGGCGGCCAGCGCGTACGTCGCCGGGCTGGCCGGCTTCGACAACGTCATCACCTGCGACATCGGCGGTACGAGTACGGACGTCTGCCTGATCAAGGGCGGCGTGCCGCTGATGACCAACCACGGCACCATCGCCGGGCACCCGAACCGGACCTTCCAGATCGAGATCAACACGATCGGTGCCGGTGGTGGCTCGATCGCCTGGCGTGACCGGGGTGGCGAGCTGCGCGTCGGCCCGCGCAGCGCCGGCTCCGATCCCGGTCCGGCCTGCTACGGCCGGGGCGGCGCGGAACCGACGACCACCGACGCCCACCTGGTGGTCGGCCATCTCGACCCGCACGGGCGGCTGGGCGGCGAGGTCACCCCGCGGCTCGACGAGGCTCGTGCCGCACTCGGGCGGCTGGCCGCCGAACTCGGCGACGGCCTGACCGAGACCGAACTCGCGTACGGCATCCTTCGCCTGGCCACGGTCAAGATGACCAGCGCGATCAAGGAGATCTCGGTGGCCCGCGGCCACGACCCGCGGGAGTTCGTGCTGATGCCGTTCGGCGGCGCCGGACCGATGCACGCCACCGCACTCGCCGACGAGCTGGGTATCCCGCGGGTACTGGTCCCACCGGTACCGGGGAACTTCTCGGCGCTCGGCTTCGTCGCCGCCCGGGCCCGTCACGACTACGTCCGTACCGCGCTGGTCCCCGCCGACTCCGCCGGCCTGGCGAGTGCCCGCGCGCTGGTCGATGAGCTGAAGGCGGCCGCCCGCGACCAGCTCAAGGCCGAGGACGCGGTGGAGGCCGACCAGGTCACCTTCCGGCTGTCGCTGGGGATGCGTTTCCGTGGCCAGAGCTTCGACCTGGCCGTGCCGATGGACGAGCTGCCCGACGAACCCGCCGATCTGATCCGCGCCTTCCACGCCGCCTACCAGGAGCGGTACGCCTACCTTCGTTCGGAGCACCCGGCCGAGATCGTGAACTGCCGGCTCACCGCGTTCGGGCCACAGCCCGCCGTCACCTTCGCCGCCCCACCTGACGGCCCGGCACCCGAGCCCACCACCGTGCCAGTGTGGGGGCCGGACGGCTGGACCGACGCCGCCGTCTGGCAGCGGGGCGAGCTGACCGCCAGCGTACGGATCAGCGGGCCGGCGGTCGTCCGGGAAAGCGGAAGTACCACAGTGGTCGGCGCCGGCTGGTGGGGGCGGGTGGATCCGCACGGGAACCTGCTGCTGGAGCGCGCCTGATGGCCCTCGTCGATCCGCCGGCGTACGACGCCGTACTGCTGCGTCAGGCCCGGCACCAGCCGGACCGGCCGCTGTTCGCCGTCGCCGGCCGGCCCGTCGTCACCGCCGGCGAGTACGCGGCGCTCGCCGGCCGGACCGCCGGCGTGCTCGCCGCAGCCGGTGTCGGCCGCGGCGACCGGATCGCCGTCTGGGCCGAGAACAGCATCGCCTGGCTGGTGCTGCTCGCCGCCGCGGCGTGGCGCGGAGCGGCCCTGGTCACCCTGCACCCCGCCGCGACGGAATCGGAGCTAGCCGCCGCATTGCGTCGGACCCGGCCGGTCCGGCTGTTCGCCGCGCGAGAAATCCGGGACCGCGACGTGACGTCGTGCGCCCGGCGCGCAGCGACCGGGCCGGTCACCTTTCTGCCGGCGGACCAGGCCGGCGACGCCCTCGCCGGCCTGCCCGGTTGGGCCGGACCCCCGCCGGATCCGGTCAGCGACCCCGACTCCCCGCTGAACGTCCAGTTCACCTCGGGATCGACAGGCACCCCGAAGATGGTCGTCCTGACCGGGCGGAATCTGGTCCGCAACGCGACCTGGACGGCCCAGGCCGCCGGGATCGGCTCCGCCGATCGGATCTGCTGTCCGCTACCGTTCGCCCACGCGGCCGGCCTCAGCAGCGGCGTGGTGCTGGCGGCGGTCACCGGGGCGCAGCTGTTCCCGGTGCCGCGGTTTCGTCCCGACGACGTGCTCGACGTCGTGCACCGGCACCGGTGCACGGTCGTGCAACTGGTGCCAACGATGGCGACCATGCTCGCCGAACGACTCGACGAACAGCCGGGGCGGTGGGACCTGGCCGCGCTGCGCCTGGGCTTCCTCGGCGGTGCCAACTGCCCACCGGCCCTGCGCACGCGGGTACGCGACACGCTGCGGCTGCGGCGGTTGGCGGTCGTCTACGGGCAGACCGAGGCCGGTCCGACCATCAGCGTCGACCCCGACGACGGCAGTTGCCCGCCGGACGGCTCCACCGTCGGACGGGTACTCCCCGGGTTGCAGGCCCGGATCGTCGCGGTGGACGCCGACGGGTCGCCCCGGCCGCTGCCCGCCGGAGCAGAGGGTGAACTGCAGGTCCGTGGCGAGTCGGTGAGCCCCGGCTATCTCGACGATCCGGCGGCGAACCGGACGGCGTACGACCCGCAGGGCTGGCTGCGCACCGGCGACCTGGCCCGGCTCGCCGCCGACGGCACCCTGACCCTGACCGGCCGGGTGAAGGACCTGATCATCCGGGGCGGGGAGAACGTCAGCCCGGCCGAGGTCGAGGCGGTCCTGCTGACCTGCGAGGGCGTCGCGCAGGCGTGCGTCGTCGGGGTCGCGTCCCCACGCTGGGGCGAGGAGGTGGTCGCGGTGGTGGTCGCCGCCCCCGGGGCGACCCCGCGCCGCGCCGAACTCGCCGCGGCTGCCGCCGGCAGCCTGTCCCGGCACAAAGTGCCGACCGACTGGCACCTCGTGACCGAACTGCCGCTGCTGCCGTCGGGCAAGGTGGACCGGCGGGCGGTCACCGCGATGATCGACGGAGCGGCACGGTGAATCCAATCAGTTCCTGCTTCCTCGACTCGTTGACGGTGACCAGCTTCTTCGGCAACGCCGAGATGCGTGGGGTGTTCAACGACCGGCAGCTGATGCAGGCGTGGCTCGACGTGGAAGCGGCACTCGCTGGCGCCCAGGCCGACACGGGCGTCATCCCGGCCGGTGCGGCGGCGCAGATCGCCGCCGCCGCCCGGGTCGAGTCGCTGGACCTGGCCGCGGTGGCCGCCGACGCCGCCGACACCGTGCATCCGCTGGTGCCACTGGTACGGGCCCTGACCAGGGCGGCCGGCGACGGCGGCCGCTACGTCCATCTCGGCGCCACCACCCAGGACGTCATGGACACCGGGTTCGTGCTGCGCGCCCGAGCCGGACTGGACATCGTCAGCCGGCAGATCGACGAACTGGTCCGCGTACTGCGCCGGCTCGCCCTGCGGCACCGGGACACGGCGATGGCCGCCCGCACCCACGGGCAGCAGGCCCTGCCGACCACGTTCGGATTGCGCTGCGCGGTCTGGCAGAGCGAACTGCAGCGCCACCGGGAGCGGCTGGCCCAGCTCCGGCCCCGACTGCTGGTGGTCAGCATGGGCGGGGCAGCCGGCACCATGGCCGGCTACGGGCCACGGGCCTTCGACATCGAACGCGCCGTCGCCGACCGGCTTGGGCTGGGCGTTGCCCCGACCCCCTGGCACGCCACCCCGGACCGGGTGGTGGAGTGCCTCACCCTGCTCGGGCTGATCGCCTCCACGGCCGAGAAGCTGGCCCGCGAGGTGTACTTCCTCGGCCGTACCGAGATCGGCGAGGCACACGAGCCGCAGCGCGATACCCAGGTCGGCAGCAGCACGATGCCGCACAAGCGCAACCCGATCCGCTGCGAAGCGGTCATCGCCGCGGCCGGCACGGTCCGTGCACAGGTGCCGCTGGCGATGCAGACGATGGTGTCCCAGGACGACCGGGACATGGGCGTCGGGATGGCGCTGTGGAAGCTGGTGCCGGAGTGTTTCATCCTCGTCGGCGGTGCGCTGCAGCGCCTCAACGAGGTCTTCGCTGGGCTCCGGGTCGACGCCGCCCGGATGCGCGTCAACCTGTCCGCCACCGGCGGCCTGGTGCTGTCGGAGGCGCTGATGCTGCGCCTGGCCGGTCCGCTGGGCCGGGAACAGGCGCACCACCTGGTGATGCGAATCGTGCGGGACAGCCTCGACCACGGTCGGCCGTTCGCCGAGCTGCTGCGCGCCGACCCGCAGGTCAGGGCGGCCCTGTTGGACGCGGAGCTGACCCGGCTGCTCGATCCACTCAGCTACGTCGGACACGCGGCGGCCCTGGTCGACCGCGCCCTACTGCAATCGGAGGCGACGTGACGTCGGTACACCTGCACCGTGCGGAGCGGCTTGCGGTGGTGACACTGGACCGTACCGGTCGGCGCAACAGCTTCGACCTGGCCATGCTCGGGCAGTTCGAGCAGGTGCTGCACGAGCTCGGCCGCGACGACACTGTCGAGGTAGTGCTGCTGACCGGTGCCGGCACCGCGTTCTGCGCCGGCACCGACCTGACCGAACTGGCGACTCTTGACGCCGCCACCACCATGGGCGTGCAGCGGCGCACCGCCGAGCTGGTCGAGCGCTGGTACCGCCTGGAGCAGACCACCGTGACCGCGTTCAACGGTCCGGCGATCGGCTCCGGTGCGATCCTCGGGCTGGCCAGCGACCTGCGCCTCGCCGCCGACACCTGCTTCTTCACGTTCCCCGAGGTGGGCTTCGGCATCCCCTTGACCTGGGGCGGCATGGCGATCCTCGCCGACCTGGTCGGTGCCGACCGGGCCAAACGCTGGCTGCTGCTCGGCGAGCGGATCGACGCGGCCCGGCTGCACCAGCTGGAACTGGTGACCGAGTTGGTGCCGCCCGACCGGGTGGCCGATGCCGGCACCGAACTGGCCCACCGGCTGCTGGCGGTGCCGGCGCTGGGCCGGTCGATGACCAAGCGGACCGCCCGGCTGGCCGGCCCGCGCTTCGACGCGGTGGCCACCGACTCCTATCTGGGTGCGCTGAGCGTCGCGCTGCGGCCTGCCGGCCCGTACCGCCGCCCAGCGGCGGACCGGCATCCGGCGGTGGACCGGTGAAGGTCTACCAGGCGATCGCGGACGCGTTGGTCGATCACCGGGTGGACACCGTGTTCGGCCTGCTCGGCGATGCGAACATGTTCCTGGTGGCCGATCTGGTCGCCCGGCACGGGGTCCGGTTCGTGGCGGCCCGCAACGAGAACGCTGCGGTGATGATGGCCGACGGGTGGGCGCGGGTCACCGGCCGGTGCGCGGTGGCCACGGTCACCCAGGGTCCGGGTCTGGCCGCTGCCGGCCCGGCGTTGACCATCGCCCGGCAGGCGGGCACACCGCTGCTGCTGCTCGCCGGGGACACCCCGGCGAGTGACCCGCTGCACGTGCAGAACTTTCCTCAGCAGCCCTTCGCCCTGGCCACCGCCGGTGCCTTCGTGCCGATGACCGGCGTGTCGACGGTGTCGCGCGACGTCGCAGCCGGGGTCCGCGAGGCCGTCGGGCGACCGGGGCCGGTGGTGCTCGACATTGGGTTGGACCTGCAGGATGAACCGGCCGGGGACCGGCCGGCCGTACCGCTCGGGGCCGCTGTCGCGCCGGCCGGACCACTACCGCTGGCACCCGACCCGATGGCGGTCGCCGGGTTGGCGGACCGACTGCGTCGGGCCCGGCACCCGGTGATCCTCGCCGGCCGAGGCGCGGTGCACGCCGGACCCGAGCTGACCGCGTTGGCCGACCGCGCCGGAGCCGTGCTGGTCACCAGCCTGATGGCCGCCGGCCTGTTCGCGGGCCATCCGTACGCCCTCGGCGTTGCCGGTGGGCTGGCCCGCCCGCTGACCCGGGACGTGCTGCGCGAGGCGGATCTCGTCGTGACGTTCGGTGCCTGCCTGAACCGGTGGACGGCCGATCACGGACAGCTGTTCGGCGCCGCGCAGGTGTACAGCGTCGACCGGGATCCGGCGGCGATCGGTGCCCGCTGGCCGGTGCACGGTGGGCTGGTCGGCGACGCGGCGCTGGCCGCCCGGGCGTTGACCGGGGCACTGGAGTCGGCGCGGCCCGGGTCGGAGCCGGACGGCTGGCGTACGCCGCAGCTGGCCCGGGCGATCCGCGACGCCGACCCGTTCGCCGGACTCGGCCCGGAGCCCACCGGTGCCCGGCACATCGACCCCCGCCGGCTGATGGCGATCTGCGCCCGTCGGTTGCCGCTGCCCCGCACGACGGTAGTCGGCGTCGGCCACTTCGGCGGCTGGCCCAACCTCTACCTGGACTCGCCGGCCGTGGACCGCTCGCTGGTCGCGCCGTGGGAGTTCGGCAGTATCGGCGTCGGTGTGGCGTACGCGATCGGTGCCGCGCTCGGCCGCCCGGACCGCCCGGTGGTGGCGTTCGAGGGCGACGGCAGTCTGCTGACCGCGTTGGGTGAGCTGGACACCCTGGCCCGGGTCGGCGCTCCGGTGCTGGTGATCGTGCTGGACGACGGCGCGTACGGGGCGGAGGTGCGCAAGCTGCGACCGGCCGGTGCTGACCCGGGCATCGCCCGCTTCCCGTACCGGGACCTGGCCGCGGTGGCCGGCGCGCTCGGTGTCACCGCGTACCGGGCGCATGACGAGGCCTCCGTTTCGGCGGCGTTCGACGCGCTGCTGCCACTGACCGGGCCGGTGCTGCTGCACGTGAAGGTAGATCCGGATGTCGTGCAGCAGCACTTCTGAGCCGGTCGCCGGTCAGCTGCCCCAGATCTGTCCGACGCCGTGGCCCAGCTGGCGGGACAGCTCGTCGGCGGTGCGGACCGCGGCGGTGGCGAGCGTGGCGACCTGTTGCGGGCTGTCCAGCCGGAAGATCGGGCCGGAGACGCTGATCGACGCGGTCACCGCGCCGAGCCGGTCCCGCACCGGTGCGCCGACGACCCGCAGGCCGTCCTCGCTCTCCTCGTCGTTGAGCGCCCAGCCGCGTTCCCGCACCCCGGCGAGATCGGCCAGGAAGACGTCGATGTCGGTGATCGTGCGTCGGGTCAGCCGGGCCCAGCCTGCCCCGGCCAGCAGCTCGCGGACCTGGTCGTCGTCCATGTCGATCAACAGCGCCTTGCCGGCCGCGCTGCACCACAACGGAATGCGTCGGCCCAGCCGGGAGACCAGCTGCAGGCTGTGCGACCCGGTCACCAGGTCGATCGAGATCGCGTCCAGGCCGTCGCGGATGGCGAGGTTGACCGACTCGCCCTGCTCCTCGGCCAGCTGGTGCAGCAACGGTCGGGCGATGGCGTGCATGTCGAGCCCGGCCAGGAAGCGGGCGCCGAGGTCGAACACGGTGACTCCCAGCCGGTACGCGCCGGTCTCCTCGTTGCGCTGCAGGAAGCCGGCGTCGGCGAGCGCCCGGAACAACCGGCTGGCGGTCGACTTGTGCAGCCCGAGCTCCCGGCTGACGTCACTGACCTTGCGTTCGGGGGTGTCGCGCCGGAACGCAAGCAGCACGGCCAGCGCGCGATCGAGTGCCTGGGTGCCGGACTCGCGACCGGGGTCGGTGACAGACGACATCTTGCCTTCCCATCCCTGAAGTTGATAGGTTCATAATATAACACAAGGCTCACATCATGGTCCAATCGGTGGTGGTCCATCCGGTTGTGGTCCGTCCGGTAGGTGCCCGTCCCTGTCAGCATTGCGAGGCCCGCATGCCCCTGAACCCGATCGATCTCGAGATCGTCACCGAAGGGCTGATCTCGATCGTGCGGGAGATGCGCCAGACGATCTTCCGCACGGCGCACTCCCCGGTGATCGCCGACGCGCAGGACTTCTCGTGCGCGTTGTTCAACGCGGACGGCGAGATGGTCGCTCAGGGCCGCGACATGCCCGGCCACGTCATCGCGATGCCGGCATCGGTGAAGGAGATCTTCGCCGACTACCGTGACGAGTTCCGGCCCGGTGACATCTACCTGGTCAACGACCCGTACCGCGGCGGCAGCCACCTCAACGACGTCACGCTGATCAGCCCGGTGTTCGTCGACGGAGAGCTGTTCCTGTTCCCCTGCGTACGCATGCACTGGGCCGACATCGGCGGCATGACACCCGGCAGCGTCTCCGGGAAGGCCACCGAGATCCTGCAGGAAGGGCTGCGGGTTCCACCGATCCGACTGGTCGACGCGGGCCAGCCCAACATCGCCGCGACGCGGATCCTCTTCGCCAACGTCCGGATGGCCGACGAACGTCAGGGAGACCTGGAGTCCAGCATCGCCGCCTGCCACACCGCGCAGCGCCGGCTACGCGAACTCGTCGACCGGTACGGCCGCGACCTGATCCTCGGCTGCGTCGAGGCCAACATGGACCGCACCGAGCGGCGACTACGCGACCAGATCCGCGACCTGCCGGACGGCACCTACCACTACGAGGACTACCTCGATCTCTACACCGACGGCGAGTACGACGCCGCCCTGGTGCGCTGCGCGTTGACCATCACCGGTGACCAACTCGTCGCCGACTTCCGCGGCTCGTCGCCGCAGGTCGCCGCCGTCGTCAACTCGTCGCTCGCAATGACCACCGCCGGGGTCTTCATCGCCGTCAAGTCCGCGTTGGACCCTGGCGGGCTGGTCAACCACGGCGCCTTCCGGCCACTGACCGTGCACACCGACCCGGGAACCGTCGTACACGTCACCTACCCGGCACCGGCCAACGCGCACAGCGAGGTCCGCAAACGGGTCATCTCCGCGGTGATGGCCGCCCTCAGCCAGGTCGCTCCGGACCTGATCGCCGCCGACCAGTTCGGTACGACCTTCCAGAACCTGATCGGCGGCATCGACGAACGCACCGGCCAGCCGTACCTCTACTACGATTACCCGGCCGGCGGTAACGGAGGATTCCTCGGGTCCGACGGCCCGAGCGCGATGAACCCCGTCGATCTCGGCGACATCTCCACCATCCAGTCCGTCGAACGGCTGGAAACCGAGATCCCGATCCTCGTCGAAGCGTGTGAGCTGCGTACCGGCTCCGGCGGCGCCGGCCGGCACCGCGGCGGCCTCGGTGCCCGACGGGCCACCCGGCTGCTGGCCACCAGCGGTGCCTACTCGGTACAGACCGACCGCACCACCGTCGCGCCGTACGGACTCTCCACCGGCGCGCCCGGCGCCCCCACCGCCACCTACCTGCGCCGCACCGGCCGGCGGATCGACTTCGACACCCCCGGCAAGGTCGCCGGGCACCGGATGCGCGAAGGCGACGTCCTGGTGATGGAGTCAGCCGGCGGCGGCGGCTGGGGCGACCCGCTCACCCGCGACCCCGACCTGGTGGCCGCCGACGTCGCAGCCGGCTACCTCACCACCGACCAGGCCCTCGACCGCTACGGCGTGGTCTGCGACGACACCGGTCTCCTCGACGAAGCGGCCACCGGCGGCGCCCGCGACCAGGCCCGCGCCGCTCGCCACTGGTACCAGGTCACCACCAGTACCGGGCCGGCCTACACCGGGCAGCGGGGCCGCCGTCGCCTCGTCTACACCAACCCCGCCGACGGTCTGCCCGCCGACACGCTGATCGAACTGCACGGCGCCCACCCCGCACCGCTGCGTGCCTGGGTGCGCCACGACCCCGGCGTCGCCCGGCACCAGGCCGCGCTCGACGACGACGGGCTGCGGATCCTCGGCGCCCAGCCCGGTGACCGCTGCCTGCTGCGGGTCCTGCGCGACGCCCCGGCCCGGACAGGAGGACCGCGATGAGCAAGGTGTTCCGACTACCCGCACCGACCCGGGGCACCACGACCCGCACCCGGCGACCGGACTCCGCTGACGCCGCCCGCCCCGCCCCGGCAGGCCGCCGACCCGGTATCGTCGCCGGTTACCTCAGCCCGCACCCGCCGCACCTGATCTACGGCGAGAACCCGCCGCAGAACGAACCCCGGTCACAAGGCGGTTGGGAAGTGCTGCGCTGGGCGTACCATCGACTCCGCCGCCGGATTCGCGAGGTGCACCGGCCCGACGTGCTGATCGTGCATGCCCCGCACTGGATCACCATGGTCGGCCACCACGTCAACTGTGTACCCAACCCGCGCGGCATCTCCGTAGAGCCGATCTTCCCGCATCTGTTCCGCTACCACTACGACTTCCACACCGACGTACCACTCGCCGAGGCCATCGCCGACGAAGCCGCCGACCTCGGCCTGGTCACCAGCAAGCTGCACGACCCCGGGGTACGGGTCGACTACGCCACCATCGGCGCACTACACATGGTCAACCCCGACTGGGACATCCCGGTGGTGTCGCTGTCGGCCAACAACAACCCGTACTTCTACTCCGACGCGTCCCTCGGCCAGATGGAGGTGCTCGGCGAAGCGACCCGCCGGGCGATCGAGAACACCGGCCGACGCGCCGTGCTACTCGCCTCCAACTCCCTGTCCCACCTGCACTGGCACGAGGAACCCCAGCTGCCCGAGGACATGGAACGCGAGCACCCGTACAACAACCACCAGTACCGCTGGGACATGAAGCTGCTGGAAACGATTCGCCAGGGGCCGACCAGCCGGTTACGCGAACTCATCCCCGAGCACATCGAAGCCACCGCCTCCGAGACGAAGGCCGGCAGCCTCACCTGGCTGCTGTCCGCGCTCGGCTGGCCGGACATCGCCGGCGACGTGCTCGGCTACGGCACGATCATCGGAACCGGCAACGCGGTGGTCGAGTGGACACCGGAGAACGTCGATGACTGACCGTGGAATCCAGGCCGGCGTACTGCTGCCCGGCATGCCGCATCTGCTCGCCGACAAGCCCGCCACCAGTTGGGCGGCGCTGGCCGACTCCGCCCGTACGGTCGGCGACCGGCTGCGCGCCATCGAGCCGGACGTCGTCCTGCTGCTGTCCACCCAGTGGTTCACCGTGCTCGGCCACCAGTTCCAGTGCGACCCGAACCCGCGTGGGGCGCACACCGACGAGAACTGGTACGCCTACGACTACGGCCACCTCAGCTACGACCTGCGCTTCGACGTAGAGTTCACCGAACGCTGGGCGGCCCGGGTGGACGCCGACGGCATGCAGGCACGCCGCACCCGCTACCAGGGCTTCCCGATCGATACCGGGACCATCGTCACCTCCACGCTGCTCGACCCGCAGCGCACCCTGCGCTGGGCGCAGGTGTCGTGCAACCTGTACGCCGACGCCGACACCCTCGCCCAGGTCGGCCGGGCCGGCGCCGAGGCGGCCCGTGACGCCGGTGTCCGAGCGGCGGTGGTGGTGGTCAGCGGACTGTCCTCCGGGCTCATCCAGCAGTGGATCGAGCCGGACCAGGACCGCATCGCCGAGCCGGCACACGACCGGTGGAACGAACGAATCTTGCAGATGCTGACCGCCGGCGACACCGACCAAGTCCTCGCGGTCCGCGAAGACTACGCCCGCCAGGCCCAGGCCGACAGCCAGTTCCGGGCTTTCGCCTTCCTCGCCGGCACCGGAGTCGCCGCAACCCCGGGGCAACTGCACAGCTACGGAGCACTGTGGGGCACCGGCGCTGCCGTCCTGTCCTGGAATCTGCCGGCACCCGCGTGAACGGCGCCGGCCCGCACCGCATGACCGACAGCCCGACCAGCGGGCACCCGAAACACCAACGACAGGAGGAACCCGATGCGTAACGCCGCTGCGGGCTTCGTCGAAGCCGAGGGATTCATTCCGATCTTCGACGCGGTGGACGCCATGGTCAAGGCGACCGAGGTCGAAGTAACCGGAGTCGTACGCCTCGGCGGCGGAATCGTCGCCGTGGCGGTCCGCGGCGACCTCGCCACAGTGGAGGAAGCCGTCGACATCGGCGAGGAGACTGCCCGAGCCAAGACCGGTCGCCCGGTCCGGTCGATCGTCTTCGCCAGCCCATGCGACGCGGTCACCGCGCTGGCCATCGACCCCGGACTCGTCGGCAACTGAGCCGGCCCGGCCGGCGACACAGCCAGAAGGAGAAGTGCCATGTCCTCAGAGAAGGCGATCGGAATCGTGGAGACCCGGGGCATCGTCGCCCTCTCCGCAGGGATCGAAGCCATGATCAAGACCGCGGACGTACGGTGTATCGCCGTCGAACGGGTCACTAGCGGCTATCTCGCCGCTGCTGTGCAGGGCACCCTGGCGGCCGTACGGCAGGCAGTGTCAGCCGGCGAGGCCGCCATCCGTCAACACGGTGACCTGCGCAGCTCGCAGATCTACCCCAAGCCGCATCCGGCCACCTCGGCACTGCTGGAGGAGGGCGAGTCGACCCGGATCCGGGTTGTCATGGCGTCGCTGCAAGGTGACAGCTGATGATCCTCGCGGAAGTGCTCGGCAAGGTCTGGCCCGACCGGATCGTCGCGACCCTTCAGGGTCGCCGCCTGGTGTTGATTCGCGAGCATCCGGACGGGCCGCAGCGGGTCGCCGTCGACCTGATGAACGCCGGCACCGGCAGCACCGTCCTGGTCGCCACCGACGAGGCGGCCGCCGCCGCGACCGGTGAAGCGACAGTCGACGCTGCCGTCGTGGCCCTGGTCGCTGACCAGGGCAGCGGCGTCGCCACCAAGGACTGACCCCCGACACATCCCCGTACCGGCAACGGAAGGTTGAACATGGCAGCCATCGCACCGACGTCGCCCGCTCTGTGGCACCCCGACCTGTACGTCGGTCGGCCCGCCGCCGACGGTCCCGGCCTGTTGCGTAGTTTCGTCGACGGCCGGTTCGTCGATGCGGGGAAGTGGTTTGCGAAGGTGTCGCCGGTGTCCGGGGAGACGGTGTTCGAGGTGGCGGAGGCCGATTCTGCGACGGTCGACGCGGCGGTGGCGGCGGCGCGGTCGGCGTTGCGCGGGCCGTGGGGCGGCATGGCTGAGCGGGACCGGGCGGTGGTGCTGCGGGCGGTGGCCGACGAGTTGGACCGCCGGTTCGATGATCTGGTGGCTGCTGAGGTGGCGGATACCGGTAAGCCGGTCGGTCAGGCCCGGACGTTGGACATTCCGCGTGGGGCGGCGAATTTTCGGGCGTTCGCGGAGATCGCTGCGACGGCGCCGACGGAGTCGTTCACGACGGTCACGTCGTCGGGTGGTCGGGCGTTGAACTACGCGGTCCGTAAGCCTGTCGGCGTGGTCGCGGTGATCGTGCCGTGGAATCTGCCGCTGCTGCTGCTGACGTGGAAGGTGGCTCCGGCGCTGGCGTGCGGCAACGCTGTCGTGGTGAAGCCGTCGGAGGAGACGCCGGCGTCGGCGACGTTGTTGGCGGAGGTGATGGCGGCGGCCGGCGTGCCCGACGGGGTGTTCAACCTGGTGCACGGCTTCGGGCCGGGTGCGGCGGGGGAGTGGCTGACCACCCATCCGGGGGTGGACGCGATCACGTTCACCGGTGAGTCGGCGACCGGGTCGGCGATCATGCGGGCGGCGGCTGACGGGGTGAAGGCGGTGTCGTTCGAGTTGGGCGGCAAGAACGCCGGCCTGGTGTTCGCCGACGCCGACCTGGACGCGGCGGTCGCCGGTTCGGTGCGGTCGTCGTTCACCAACGGCGGTCAGGTGTGTCTGTGCACGGAGCGGCTGTATGTGCAGCGGCCGGTGTTCGACGAGTTCGTGGACCGGTTGGCGGCTGCCGCCCGTGACGCCCGGTACGGCTGGCCCGCCGACGAGACGATCTCGACGATGCCGCTGATCTCGCGGGCGCATCGGGAGAAGGTGCTCGGTTTCTACGACCTGGCCCGCGCCGAAGGCGGGCAGATCCTTGCCGGTGGTGGCGTGCCGGCCTTCGGTGACGCCCGTGATGGTGGCGCGTACGTGCAGCCGACAGTGTTGACCGGGCTCGGTCAGTCTGCGCGGCTGGTGCGGGAGGAGGTGTTCGGCCCGATCTGCCACATCGCCCCGTTCGACACCGAGGAGGAGGCGTTCGCGCTGGCCAACGACTCCGACTACGGCCTCGCGGCGACGGTGTGGACCCGTGATGTGGGGCGGGCGCACCGGGCCGGTGCCCGGTTGGACGCGGGCATCGTGTGGGTGAACACGTGGTTCCTGCGGGACCTGCGGACCCCGTTCGGTGGGGTGAAGGCCTCCGGGGTGGGCCGGGAGGGCGGCGTGCACTCGCTGGACTTCTACTCCGAGTTGACAAACGTCTGTGTGGATCTGACATGAGCGTGACTGTGGATGTTGATGTCGAGGCGGCTGTCGCGGCGCTGGCCGGGGCGTACGACTCCGGGGTGCCGTGTGCGCCGTTGCGGGACCGGCTGCTGCCGGTCGGTGACGTGGCGGCCGCGTACGCGGTGCAGCGGGAGTTGGTGGCCGGTTGGACAAGGGCCGGGCGGCGTCGGGTGGGGGCGAAGATCGGCCTGACGTCGCCGGCGGTGCAGGCCGCGTTCGGCGTCTACCAGCCCGACTTCGGGGTGCTCTTCGCCGACATGGCGGTCTGCGACGGCGACGAGGTCGACCTGGGCGGGCTGATCCAGCCCAGGGTGGAGGCGGAGGTGGCGTTCGTGCTCGGCGCCGACCTGCCGGACGGGCCGGCGACCGTGGTCGATGTGCTGCGGGCGACCGACTTCCTGCTGCCGGCGGTCGAGATCGTCGACTCGCGGATCACCGACTGGGACATCTCGATCGTGGACACGGTGGCGGACAACGCCTCGTCGGGGCTGTTCGTGCTCGGCGACCGGCCGGTGCCGCCCGCCTCGGTGGACCTGCGGGGGTGCGGCATGGTGCTGGAATCGGCCGGTGTGCCGGTGTCGGTCGGTGCCGGGGCGGCCTGCCTCGGTAACCCGGTGCACGCTGTCGCCTGGCTGGCGTCGACCCTGGCCGCCGCCGGGGATCCGCTGCGGGCCGGCGACGTCGTGCTCTCCGGTGCGCTCGGCCCGATGGTGCCGGTCACCCCGGGGGCGGCGTACGAGGCGCGGATCGCCGGGCTCGGCAGTGTGCGGACCAGATTCAGCGCCAAGTCAGGGGAGGGACGGTAGTGGGTGTCGGGGTGGCGGTGATCGGGTCGGGCAACATCGGCACCGACCTGATGATCAAAGTGCTGCGGTTGTCGGAGTCGCTGGACATGGTGGCGATGGTCGGCATCGACCCGGAATCCGACGGGCTGGCCCGCGCCCGCCGCCTCGGCGTGGCGACCACGAGTGATGGGGTCGACGGCCTGGTCGCGATGCCCGAGTTCGCCGACGTCGGGTTGGTGTTCGACGCCACGTCGGCGGGCGCGCACCGGCGCAACAACGAGATCCTGCAGGCTTACGGGCGGACGGTGGTCGATCTGACCCCGGCCGCGGTCGGCCCGTACGTGGTGCCGCCGGTGAATCTGGACGCCCATTTGGCCGAGTCGAACGTCAACATGGTGACCTGCGGTGGGCAGGCGACGGTGCCGGTCGTCGCCGCCGTCGCGGCGGTGGCCCCGGTGGCGTACGCGGAGATCGTCGCGTCGATCGCGTCCCGCTCGGCCGGTCCGGGCACCCGGGCGAACATCGACGAGTTCACCCGGACCACCGCCCGCGCCCTGGAAGTCGTCGGCGGCGCCGGCAAGGGCAAGGCGGTCATCGTGCTGAACCCGGCGGATCCGCCGCTGCTGATGCGTGACACCGTCTACTGCCTGACCCCGGCCGGCGTCGATCGGGAGGCGGTGGCCGACTCGGTGGCGGCCATGGTGGCGTCGGTCGCCGGGTACGTGCCCGGCTACCGGCTCAAACAGCGGGTGCAGTTCGATCCGGTCGACGCGTACGTGCCGGCGCTGGGCAGCCATTTCACCGGCATCCAGGTGTCGGTGTTCCTCGAAGTGTCCGGTGCCGGGCACTACCTGCCCGCGTACGCCGGCAACCTCGACATCATGACCTCGGCGGCGCTGCGCACAGCGGAACGTCTGGTCGCTGTCCGAGCGGAGGCGCGGTCATGACCCGGCTGTACGTCCAGGACGTCACGTTGCGCGACGGCATGCACGCCATCGGGCACCGGTACGGCGTCGACCAGGTGAGGGCGATCGCCGCCGCGTTGGACGCGGCCGGCGTCGACGCGATCGAGGTCGCCCACGGCGACGGCCTGGCCGGCTCGTCCGTCACCTACGGCCACGGCGCCGCGTCGGACGCCGACTGGATCCGTGCTGCCGCCGAGTCGATCAGCCGGGCGACGTTGACCACGCTGCTGCTGCCCGGCATCGGCACCATCGACGACCTGCGGGCCGCCCGCGACCTCGGCGTCACCAGCGTCCGGATCGCCACCCACTGCACCGAGGCCGACGTCGCCGCCCAGCACATCTCATGGGCCCGCGACCAGGGTATGGACGTCGCCGGGTTCCTGATGATGTCGCACATGAACACCCCCGAAGGGCTCGCCGGGCAGGCCAAGCTGATGGAGTCGTACGGGGCGCACTGCGTCTACGTCACCGACTCCGGTGGCCGGCTGCTGATGGACGACGTCGCCGCCCGGGTCGACGCCTACCAGCAGGTGCTGGACCCGGGCACGCAGATCGGTATCCACGCCCACCACAACCTGTCGTTGGGCGTGGCCAACAGTGTGATCGCCGTGCAGCACGGCACCACCAGGGTCGACGCCTCCCTCGCCGGGATGGGCGCCGGGGCCGGCAACGCCCCCCTGGAGGTGTTCACCGCCGTCGCCGACCTGCACGGCTGGAAACACGGCTGCGACACGTTCGCGCTGATGGACGCCGCCGAGGACCTGGTCCGGCCGCTGCAGGACCGGCCGGTCCGTGTCGACCGGGAAACCCTGTCGCTCGGCTACGCCGGCGTCTACTCCAGCTTCCTGCGCCACGCCGAACGCGCCGCCGACCGCTACGGCCTCGACGTGCGGTCCATCCTGATCGAACTCGGCCGCCGCAGGATGGTCGGCGGCCAGGAAGACATGATCACCGACGTCGCCCTCGACCTCGCCAACGGAGAGCGCCCGTGACCGCCACCAGCATCGACACCGCCGACCTCGCCGCCCGGCTCGACGACGCGGCCGTCACCGGCACCCCGATTCCGCAGCTCGCCGACACCCACCGGGTCGACGTCGACGCCGCCTACGCGGTGCAGCAGGCCCTTCTCGCCCGCCGCACCGACCGGGGCGAACGCCTCGCCGGCGCCAAGATGGGCCTGACCAGCCAGGCCAAGATGGTCCAGGTCGGCGTCGATGAGCCGATCCTCGGCCAACTCACCGACACCACGCAGGTGCCCGACGGCGGCAGCGTCGACATCTCCGGACTGATCCACCCCCGGGTCGAACCGGAGATCGCCTTCCTGCTGGACCGCCCACCGACACCCGGGACGCCGTTCACCGACGCGGTGCGGGCCGTCGCCCCCGCGCTGGAGGTCATCGACTCCCGGTACGCCAACTTCACCTTCTCGCTGCCCGACGTGATCGCCGACAACACCTCCGCCGCCCTGTTCACCGTCGGCCCGTGGCAGCCGGTCCCGGACGGCCTCGACAACCTCGGCGTACTGCTGGACATCGACGGACACACCGTGCAGACCGGGTCGACGGCGGCCATCCTCGGCGACCCCCGCCGGGCCCTCGCCGCCGGCGTCGCCCTGGCCGACCGGCACGGCCCGGACCTGCGGGCCGGGTGGATCTTCCTGGCCGGCGCGGCCACCGCCGCGGTGCCGCTCGCCCCCGGCGTCCACGTGCGGGCCACCGTCCAAGGGCTCGGCACCGCCGCCTTCACCACCACCGGCGGTACGCCCCTCACCACCACCGGCGGTACGCGATGACCGCGCACCTGGTCGCGGGCAAAGCCACCCCACGCGGCAAGTTCCCGCACCTCAAGGTCGCCGGCGGGTTCATCTTCGTCTCCGGCACCTCCAGCCGCCGCCCCGACAACACCATCGCCGGCGCCACCGTCGACGAATACGGCACCACCACACTCGACATCCGCGAGCAGACCCGCGCGGTGATCGCCAACATCGCCGACCTGCTCGCCGCCGCCGGCGCCGGCCTGACCGATCTGGTCTCGGTCACCACGTACCTGGTCAACATGAACGACTTCGGCGGCTACAACCAGGTCTGGGCCGAACACTTCGACCACACCGGACCCACCCGCACCACCGTCGCCGTCCACCAACTACCCCACCCACATTTGCTCATCGAGATCCAGGCCATCGCCGTGGCACCGGCACGACGGTGAGGCTTCGGCGTAGCCGGTGCCGTGGCTCGGCGACACCGCGACCGTGCTCGCCGGTGGCACAGTCGGCGACAACCTGTGGATCGGGTGCGCTGCGACGTGGGTGAGCGCGACACCAGGTTGCGGGGTCGTCGCATGACCATCGCGGTACGGCAGGATGGGCGACGGAGACGCCTGTACCCGTGACGACGACTGCCGGAGACGCCGTGACCACCGACATCCACCCGCAGACCGCAACGCCGGACCGGTTCGCCGTACCGGCCGGCCTGGAGACTCCCACCCTGCTGCTCGACCTCGATGTGCTGGAGCGCAACCTCGACGAGATGGCCGGTCTGTGCCAGCTGCATCAGGTGGGGTTGCGGCCGCACGCCAAGACCCACCGGATCCCCCGCATCGCATCGATGCAGCTGGATCACGGGGCAGATGGGATCTGTGTGGCGAAGCTCGGTGAGGCCGAAGCGTTCGCGGCGGCCGGGGTGGCCCGTATGACGGTGGCATATCCGCTGGTCGGCCGCGACAAGGCCGAACACGCGGTGCGGTTGGCGCAGCGCTGTGAACTGACCGTCGGCGCGGACAGTGTCACCGGCGCCCGGACGCTCGGGGAGGCGTTCGCGGCGGCCGGGCGGCTGTTGGACGTGCTACTGATCGTCGACAGCGGCCTGGGCCGGTGCGGGGTGGCTCCGGCGGAAGCCGTACGGGTCGCCTGGGACATCGCCGAGCTGCCCGGCGTCCGGTTGACCGGGGTGATGACGTACGAGGGCTCGGTGTACGCGGCGACCGACCGGGCGGATCTGATCCGACGTTCGCGGGCGGTGGCCGGTGCCATGGTGGACACCGCTGCGGCGATCCGGTCGGCCGGGCTGACCCTGTCGACGGTGTCGCTCGGTGCTTCCGCTTCGGCGCGGATTGTGGTGGCCGAGCCCGGAGTGACCGAGATCCGGCCCGGTATCTACGCCTTCAACGACCTGGGGCAGATCGCGCTCGGCAACGCCACCGTGGCGACCTGTGCGGTCCGCGTCCTCGCCACCGTGGTCAGTCATCCGGAGCCGCACCGTGCCTGTATCGACGCGGGGTCGAAGACGTTCGGCCAGGACGGTCTGCCGGCGTCGGCGCATGTCGACGCCTACGGTGGTCACGGCCTGCTGGTGGGGTTGCCCGGATGGCGGATCGACCGGCTTTCCGAGGAGCACGGCTGGCTGCGGTGGGTCGGGCCGGGTCAGCCGAGTGCGCTCACGATCGGGCAGCGGGTGCAGGTCGTTCCGAATCATGTCTGCATGGTGTTCGCCGGTCTCGGCGAGGTGACAGCGGTGCGCGGCGGCGAGGTGGAGGCGGTCTGGTCGACGATCGGGCCGGGCGCGTCGAGGTGACCAGAGGTAGATGCAGACAGTGTGTAGTTGCGAAGTACTTGCAATAGAGCATACTGGTCGGGACCGCTGAGCCCGCGACCGGAGGGTGGACGATGCCCGTCTACACCTTGCCCGACATGCCGTACGACTACGGTGCCCTCGCCGAGGCGCGCGACAAGGGTGACTTCTCGACGTTGTTCGGCCTGGAGAAGACCTTCGCGTTCAACCTTTCCGGCCACGTACTGCACTCGATCTTCTGGAACAACCTGTCCCCGGACGGCGAGCTGTCTGCCGCGATCGACGAGCACTTCGGCTCGTACGAGGCGTTCGCCGGGCAGTTGTCCACCGCCACCAAAGGGGTGCAGGGCTCCGGCTGGGGAGTGCTCGCCTGGGAGCCGATGAGCCGTCGGCTGATCGTCGAGCAGGTCTACGACCACCACGGCAACGTAGGTCAGGCCACCACTCCGATTCTGGTCTTCGACGCCTGGGAACACGCCTACTACCTGCAGTACCGCAATGTTCGTCCGGACTACGTCGACCGTCTGTGGGAATTGGTCGACTGGAGCGACGTCGCTGCCCGCTTCACCGCCGCCAGCTCAGCAGGCAGCCCGATCGTCGCGCCATGAGCGGCGACGACAGCCGGGTATCCACCGAGTCGGCGTTCGTCGCCGCGCAGCGCGCCGCCGGGTTCATCGCCGCCCGCCAGCGCGGAGACCACGACGGCGCGGCCGTGCTGCTGGCGGAGTTCCCCGACGAGGCGGCCCGGACCCGCGGCTTCTGCGTACTCGCCGAGTTGGCGCTCGCGTTGGTCCGGGCACAGACCGGGCAGAGCATGGACGACCTGGTGCAGGAGCTGTCCCTGCAGATGGCTGCCATGCTGGCCGACCCGCCGTCCGAGCCGCCGGCAGCGGCCTGACCGGTCGCTGATCGGTCAGGCCGCCCCGGTGGACCCGTTCTGGCTCGCGATCGGTGTGCCGCTCGGGTCGTCCGGGGCCGGGAGACCAGCACCGCCTGCCGGACCGACGGCACCGGTTCGTAGAGCGCCCCGCTGCCGCCGCGCTCCGACCGGCGGCCGGAGCGGCGTGCAGAGCGCGGCAAGGTCGTCGACCAGATCGTCCGGTCGGCCGTACGGGTCGAGCAGGTGCACGTGCACCGGATCCAGCGCCGGCACCGGGACCTGAGAGATCAGGGGGTGCAGCGGCCGACAGTCCGGCTCTCCGGCGCCGAGCAGGTCCTCGTGCAGCTTCTCGCCGGGGCGCAGCCCGGTGTAGATGATCCTGACCGGGTTGTCGTCCTGCTCGGCGATGCTGCGGGCGACGTCGGCGATCCGCACCGGTTCGCCCATGTCGAGCACCAGCGACTCGCCGTCGCGGCCGACCGCGGCTGCCTGGATGACCAGTTGCACCGCCTCCTGGATGGTCATGAAGTACCGGGTCACGTCCGGGTCGGTGACGGTGATCGGTTTGCCGGCTGCCGCTTGGGCAAGGAACGTGTGCAGCACCGAGCCGCGGCTGCCGAGTACGTTGCCAAACCGGACACTGAGGAACGTGCCCTGGTTGGTCCCAGCCGCGAAGGCCGTGAGCCGTTCGGTGATCCGCTTGGAGTAACCGAGCACGCTGGTCGGGTCGGCGGCCTTGTCGGTGGAGATGTTGACAAAACGCTCCACACCGGATGCCGCCTCCAACAGGGTCTGAGTGCCCCACACATTGGTCTTGACGGCCTCACCCGGGTGGCGCTCCAGCAGCGTGAGGTGTTTGAGTGCAGCGGCGTGGAAGACCACTTCGGGGCGACGGGCGCACATGATCTGCCGGATCGTGTCGCTGTCGCGCAGATCGGCGAGGATCAGGTCCGGGCTGTCCAGCAGTGCCCGGCCGCGCAACGACAGTTGTACGGCGTGCAGCGCTGACTCGTCGCGGTCGAGCATCATCAGCTCACCGGGCTGGAACCGCTGAATCTGCCGGCACAGTTCGGAGCCGATCGAGCCGCCGGCCCCGGTGACCAGCACCCGCTTGCCGGTCAGATAGCCGGCGATCGAGTCGAGGTCGGTCTCAATCTGGTGTCGGCCGAGCAGGTCACTGAAGTCGGGGTCGCGCAGGTCGGTGACGGCTGGCTCGTTCTCAAGCAGTTCGCCGACCGACGGGACCACCTTGAACCGGGCACCGGCCTGGTTCGCGAGGTGGCGTACTTCTCGGATCAGCGCAGCGTCGGCGTTGGCGACCGCGGCGACGACAGTGGTGGCACCGGTACGGGCGGCGACGGCCGGGATGTCCTGCCGGCTACCCAGCACCGGCACCCCGCTGAGCCGTAGCTGCCGCTTCGCCGGGTCGTCGTCGAGCAGGCCCACCGGCAGGTACCGCCCGCTCGGCTCGTCCAGCATCGCCCGGAGCAGCGACTGCCCGGCGGCACCGGCACCGAACAGCAGCACCCGCTGGATGTCCCGGCCAGCGGGCCGGCGGCGGCGTTGCCGGTGCAGCCGGCGCAGGTACCGGACGCCGAGCATCTGGACGAGCGCCAGGCAGCCACCGACCAGCGGTGCGCTGGCCGGCACCGGCCGTTGCGGTGCGGCGAGATCGAGCAGCAGTAGCAGGAGCATGGTGGCCAGCACGCACCGGGACACCACCCACACCTCGTCGAAGCTGCCCAGCCGGTACCGGTCCCGGTACAGGTAACTGAGGTGACCGGCCACCGTGTGCAGCACGATCGCGGCCAGCATGACCAGGACCAGACCGTTGAGGTGTGCCCCGGCGAGGGCGAATTCGTAGCGGGTCCAGACGGCGACGACCAGGCCGGCGCACCAGGCGCCGAGGTCCACCAGCCACATCGGTGCGACGGCGCGTTCCCGGTTGCGGCGGGTGGTGATGTCCGCAGGTCGGGTCGATGTCTGCATTCCAGCCCCGTTCAGTCGGCGTACGGGCAACCGCCGGGTACAGCCGGCGGTGCCTGCGGTCTCGTCCATTCGGTGTGGAGACTGCGGTAATGCCACTATTTGACCAGAAAACCTCCTTAGCTAGTGCAGATTGGTACAAGATGGTGCTGACCATGACGGAGCAGTGTTTTTGGAGGCCGTACCGATGGAACTGCGTGACTACTTCGACGCGGTGCGGAAACGATGGCTCTGGGTACTCGCCGCTGTGACCGTCGCGGTCGCCGCCGCCGTGCTGATCAATGTCCGGACCGCCCCGCAGTACGCCACCTCGGTCACCTTCTTCGTCTCCACCTCAAGCAGCCAGGGGGTGACCGACGCATACCAGGGCGGGCTCTTCTCCCAGCAGCGGGTCAAGTCCTACAGCGGACTGCTCACCAGCAGCCGGCTCGCCGAGACCGTGGTCGACCGGCACAGCCTCGGCCTGACCGCCGGTGAGGTGCAGTCGCGGGTCAGCGCGCGGCCGGTTCCCGACACGGTCCTGTTGCAGGCGACGGTGACCGACAGCTCACCGAACCGTTCGGAGCAGATCGCCGAGGCGATCGTCGCCGAGTTCGTCCGCCTGGTCGAGCAGTTGGAGACCTCCCCGGGTGCCGATCAACCGGCGATCAAGGTCGAGGTGATCGCGGGCCCGCTGCTCAATCCGGCGCCGGTCGAGCCGCAACCGGTGCGCAACATCAGCCTGGCGCTGTTCCTCGGGCTGCTCAGCGGGGTCGGCCTAGCGCTGTTGCGCGGGGTGCTCGACAACACCGTACGCACCGTCGATCAGATGCGTGACGTCACTGCGGCCGGGGTGCTCGGCACCATCCCGTTGGACAACGCTGCCCGCCGGGAGCCGTTGATCATCGGCCGGCAGGCGCACTCGCCACGGGCGGAGGCGTTCCGCCAGTTGCGGACCAACCTGCAGTTCGCCGATGTCGACAAGCCGGTGCACAGCCTGGTGGTGACCAGCGCCATGCCCGAGGAAGGCAAGACCACCACCGCGACGAACCTGGCGTTGAGCTTCGCTGAAGCGGGCAGCTCGGTGCTGCTGGTAGAGGCAGATCTGCGCCGCCCTCAGGCGGCCTCCTACCTGAACATGGAGGGTGCGGTCGGACTGACGAACGTGCTCGCCGGCCAGGCCGAGCTCGACGACGTTCTGCAACCCTGGGGGGCCAGCGGCATGACACTGCTACCCAGTGGCTTCGTTCCGCCGAATCCGAGCGAGCTGCTCGGCTCACAACAGATGGCGGACCTGCTCGCGACGCTGCGCGCCCGCTTCGACGTGGTTATCGTGGACACCGCGCCGCTGGTGCCGGTCACCGACGCGGCGCCGATCGCCGCCCAGGTGGACGGCGTGATCGTGGTGGGACGGTGCGCCAAGACCAGCGAGACGCACCTGCGGGCGGCGGTCGCCGCGCTGCGCGCGGTGGACGCCCGGCTGCTCGGCTGCGTGTTGAACATGACACCGCACCGCGGTGGTGCCTACAACTACTACTACCACGAGCACGGCCGTCGACGTCGGTCCGCGAACGCGGCGGGCCCGACCCGGCAGCGTCAGGCAGTCGCGGAGCCCGACACCACGGCGACCGCCGAGGAGCAGGCAACGGCGGACGTCGGCGTACCGGTCAAGACTTCGTGATGATGTCCAGCAGGATGTCGACGGTCTGGTCGATCTGGCTGGCGCACCCGCGGAAGTCCTCCACCGGCCGCAGCACCGGGTCGGCGAGGTCGTCCTGTTCGGCGGAGACCGGCTGGACCCGGCTACGGGCCGCCGCCGCGGCGGCCACCAGCGACCTGGCCCGGCCCGCGGCGCCGGGCGGCGAGGCCGCCGACGGCAGGGCCGCGGCCTGGGCGAGCCGCCCGAACTGGCGAACGGTGAAGGTGCGGGTCAGCGCGGCCGGGGCCAGCGCGACGCAGTACGCCCGGTGCCGGCGGCTGGCGGTGAGCACCAGGTCCGCCCCGGTCAGCATGGCGGCGTCCACCTGCCGACTGACGAACCCGTCCGGATCGGCCTGGCGTTCCCGCAGGACCTGCTCGGTGTGCGGGTGCATCGGCTGGCCGGTCAGCGCTTCGGTGCCGGCGCTGTCCACGACGACCCCGTCGGAGTCCGTGCCCAGCCGGGTCTGCACGGCGTACCGGGTCAGCCGTTCCGCCAGCGGTGAGCGGCAGATGTTCGCCCGGCAGACGAACAGGATGGTGAACCGATCAGTGGTCATCAACGCCAGCCAATCCGGTGCGTCGGCGACCGGCCGTCGGACTGCGCCGGCCGATCGGTCGTGGCCGCCGACCCGACCACGACCAGGTCAGCCTAGCCCGCGAGCAGGACATTTCGCCGGAGCCGCGCGGTGACCCGGCAGATCTACCTGTCCCCGCCGGACGTCGGCCCGCTCGAGGAGGAGTTCCTGGTTCGGACGCTGCGCTCCGGCTGGGTGGCCCCGTCCGGCCCGGAGGTGGACGCCTTCGAACAGGAGATGGCCCGGCGGGTCGGCGTCCCTCACGCGGTCGCGGTCAACTCGGCGACCGCCGGCCTGCACCTGGCCCTGCTGGCGCTCGGAGTGGGGCCGGGACAGGCAGTGGCGGTACCCACCCTGACCTTCGTCGCCACCGCCAACGCCATCGTCTACACCGGCGCCCAGCCGGTCTTCGTCGACTGCGACCCACGGACCGGCAACGTCGATGTCGATCTGCTGGCCGAGGCGCTCACCCGGCGGGAGCACGGTCAGCCGCCGGTACGCGCGGTGGTGCCGGTCGACATGTTCGGCCGCTGCGCCGACTACGACGAGATCGTCCCGTTGTGCGCGGCGTACGGCCTGCCGGTCGTTGAAGACGCGGCGGAGGCGCTCGGCGCCTGCCTGCGCGGTCGTCCCGCCGGCAGCTTCGGCCGGGCCGGGGTCTTCTCCTTCAACGGAAACAAGATCATGACGACCTCGGGGGGCGGGATGGTGGTCACCGACGACGCGGCGATCGCCCACCAGTGCCGCTACCTGGCCAGCCAGGCGCGCCAGCCGGTGGCGCACTACGAACACACCGACATCGGCTACAACTACCGGCTGAGCAATCTGCTCGCCGCGCTGGGCCGGGCGCAGCTGCACCGTCTCGACTCGATGGTCACCCACCGCCGGGAGATCCGTCAGCGGTACGCGAAGACCTTCGCCGGTGTCCCGGGGGTGCGCCTGCTCGGCGACCTCGGTGACGAGGCGGACCTCGGCGGCAACGCCTGGCTCACGGTGATCGTCGTCGACCCGGTCGAGTCCGGCTGGGACGCCGCCGAACTGGGCCGTTACCTGACTGACCGGCGGATCGAGACCCGGCCGGTCTGGAAACCGATGCACCGGCAGCCGGTCTTCGCCGCCGCGCCGCGGCTGCTCACTGGAGCGGCGGACCGGCTCTTCGCGACCGGACTGGCGCTGCCCAGCGGCTCGTCGTTGACCGACGAGCAGATCGGCCGGGTACTCGCGGCGATCGGAGCGTTCCTTGACGGCGACCGGAGCGGCCGATGAGCGTCCAGGACCTGGTGATCGTCGGCTGCGGCGGGCACGGCCGTGAAATGTTCGGCATCGTCGACGCCGTCAACCGGGCCGGTCCGGCACCGGCGTGGCGGGTGGTCGGCTTCGTCGACGACGATCCCAGCCCAGCCAACAAGGAACGCCTCGACCGGCTCGGTGCCGCGCTGCTCGGCGCGGTGAACTGGCTGACCGGGCAGAGCGACCCGCCCGCTTACGTGATCGGGATCGGCCTGCCGGCGTACCGTCGTGCGGTCGGTTGGCGGATCGACGCCGCCCGGCCGGCGGCGGCCCCGCTGGTCGCCGCCACGCTGATCCACCCGAGCGCCACGGTCGGTCCGGACAGCCGGATCGGCGCGGGCTCGGTGCTGTTCGCCGGGGCCAGGGTGACCACCGACGTGACGCTCGGTCGGCACGTGCACATCAACCAGAACGGCGTGGTCGGTCACGACACGACGGTGGCGGACTACGGCTCGGTGGGACCACTGGCGGCCGTTTCCGGATCCTGCGCGTTGGACGAGGCAGTCCTGGTGGGGACGACTGCGGCGATCCTGCAGGGCCGTCGCGTCGGTGCCGGGGCGACGGTCGGCGCTGGGGCGTGCGTGGTACGTGATGTGCCGCCCGGCGCGGTGGTCAAGGGGGTGCCCGCGCGATGAAGGTCCGTTGGTGGCCGTGGCGGGTGTCGCCGGTGTCGAGGGAGGCGTCGGGCATGCGGGTGGTCGTGATGCTGAAAACGGCCGAGGGCGGCCGGTGGATCGTGCCCCAGGTCGAGGAGCTGTGCCGGCGTGGCAACGAGGTCATCGTGGTGCTGCCCGCCGGCCCGGGCCGGTTACGCGAACAGTTGCGCCGGGCCGGGGTACCGATGGTCGACTCGCCGTTCCAGTTCCGGTTCCGCCCGACGCCGACGACGGCCGCGCAGCTGTGGTCGCTGCGTCGGCTGCTGCGTCGGCTGCGCCCCGACGTGGTGCACTACCACCACTATCACGCGGCGCTGGCGGTCCGGCTGAGCCTGTCCGGGCTCGACATGGTCAGGATCTTCATGGTGCCCGGCCCGCTCTTTCTGGAGTCGACGCCGATCCGCACCGCGGAGCGCTTCCTGGCCCGGCTGGACGATCTCGTCATCGCCGGCAGCGCGCACACCGCCGACCGGTACCGGTCCCTGGGCCGTCGTGCCGACGCGCTGGCGGTGGTGCCGTACGGCGTGGACACCCGGCTGTTCCGCCCGGCGGACGCCGCCACCCGGGCCGCCGCACGTCGGCGGCTGGGTCTACCCGCCGACGTCTTTGTGGTGGTCATGGTGGCGTACGTGTACGCGCCGAAGGCGATGGTGCACCGGGGGACCGGCATCAAAGGGCACGACGTCCTGCTGGCGGCGTGGCGGTCGTTCACCCGCGACTGTCCCCGCTCCCGCCTGATCCTGGTGGGTGGGGGCTGGGACGCGGCCGGTGAGGAGCACCGGCGGGAGCTGATGCGACGGTTCGACGTGGCGGCCGATCCGACCGTCGACTGGTTCGCCGGCGTCATCGACGTGCGGCAGTACTACGCAGCGGCGGACGTCAGCGTCAGCCCGTCGCGCTCGGAGAACCACGGCGCGGCGCTGGAAGCCGGGGCCTGCGGGGTGCCCTCCGTCGTGTCCGACGCCGGCGGCCTGCCGGAGACAGTCAACGGGGACAGCGGCTGGGTGGCCCCGACCGGTGACGTCGAGGCGCTCGCAGCCGCGCTGCGCGGCGCACACGCGGAGTTCCGGTCCGGTCGGCTCGCCCGGCGTTCGCTGGCCGCACGGGAACACATCGAGCAGCGGTTCGACAGCGGTGACTGCGCCCGGGCGGTGGCCGACCTCATCGAGACGACCGGCGGGCGCCAGCCGGCGCCACGCCGTCGGCCGGCCGCCGCGCCGGTCGGCTGATCTGCGCGGATCGCTGTCGCCGGCCGCCGTGCCGGCACCTGACTCTGACTACCGGCTGATGGGGAGTACAGTGGAGAACTCGTTGGGTTCCGCGATGGGCACCGTCGCGGTCAGTACCCAGACTCGGTTCCAACGCACACCGGACGGCGCCGTGTGGACGGTGAACGGGCCGGCGCACGCCTTCTGGACCCGGTACCTGTCGGCCTTCGACCGGGTCCGACTGCTCGCCGAGGTCACCGAGGAACCGCAACCGCCGTCCGGCGCATCCCGGGTGGACGGCGCGGGGGTGGAGGTCTGGCCGCTGCCGTACCGGCGCGGACCGCTCGGCCTGCCGCCGGGCCGTGCAGGGCTGCGCCGGTCGTTGCGGTACGGGGTCGACGACGTCGATGCCGTCATCCTGCGCAGCCCGTCACCGGCCGCCGGCCTGCTCGTACCGATCCTGCGTCGTTGGCACCGTGGCTACGCGGTTGAGGTCGTCGCAGACCCGCAGGACATGTTCGACGGTCCGGTGACGATCGACCCGGTGCGCCGCTGGCGCGTGCACCGGGCGGCGCGCCAGCTGCGGGAGCAGTGTCGGGACGCCACCGCCGTGGCCTACACCACCGGCACCGGCACATCGCTGCGGCTGCGCTGTCCGCCCGGGCCGAACACCGTCGCCACCGACTACCCGGACGTCGACCTGCGGGCCGACGCGTTCGTCTGCGAGCCCCGTGAACCGTCGGCGCCCGGCGGCCCGGTGACGCTGATCTCGGCCGGGACGCTCGACCACTCCCGGCACGGCGTCGACGTCGTCCTTGCGGCGATGCGTCGGCTGGCTGACGACGGCGTCTTGGCGGACCTGGTGTACCTGGGCGACGGCCGGTCCCGGCCGCGGCTAGAACACCGCGCGGCCCGGCTGGGACTGACCGACCGGCTCGTCATCGCCGGTGACCGTCCCGCCACCGAGATCCGGTCCTGGTTGGACGCCGCCGACGTGTTCGTGTCGCCGGGTTCCGCCGGTGTGCACTCTCCGGTAGTGGTCGAGGCGATGGCCCGGGGCCTGCCGGTGGTCGCCGTCGGGGCGGTGGGCCCGCCGGACCTGATCGAGGCGGACTGTCTGGTCACCACCGGCGGTCCGGCGGCGCTGGCCGAGGCGGTCCGGCGGCTGCTGACCCGGCCGCAGCGGATGGTCGAGGTGGCGGCGGCCGGTCTGGTCCGGTCCCGCGCCTACCGCACCGAGCTCGTGGCACCCCGACGGGCGATGTTCTACCGTGCCGTCCGGATGGCCGGTCGCCCGACGCCGGTGGCACCGGCAGCCCGGGGGCGGGAACACGCCCCGACGAGCTGACCGCGTCAGCGCCCCGCCGCCTACTTGCCGCGTCAGCGATCCCGCTGCCCAGGTAGGCGGCGGGGACGGGTCACAGCAGTTCCGTGCCGGCGGTGGCGGCCAGCCTCCGGCGGGTGTCCAGCACCAGTGGCGCAGCACTGAGCAGGGAGTAGTCGATGCCGTCGTGGTCGGTCAGCACGACCACCGCGTCAGCGGCTTCGACCTGGTCGACGGTGAGCGGCACCGCCTGTACGAAGGCCGGCATCTGCTCCGGGCGCAGGTGTGGGTCGACGACGTGCAACTGGGCGCCGGCCAGGTGCAGCAGTTCGGCGACGCGGACCGCCGGGGACTCGCGACAGTCGCCACTGTTGCGCTTGTACGCCAGCCCGATGAGCAGCACCCGCGCGCCCCGTAGCGCCCGACTGCGCCGGTTCATCGCGCTGGTCAACCGTTCCACGACGTACATCGGCATGTAGTTGTTCACGTCGTTGGCGAGTTCGACGAACCGGAAGTTGCGGCCGAGGGTCCGCTTGACCTCCCAGGACAGGTAGGACGGGTCCACGGGCAGGCAGTGCCCACCCACGCCCGGGCCGGGGGTGAACCGCAGGAAGCCGAACGGCTTGGTGCTGGCGGCGTCGATCGCGTCCCAGATGTCGATGCCGAGCATGTGGGCGTACACCGCCAGCTCATTGACCAGGGCGATGTTGACGTGTCGGAAGGTGTTCTCCAGCAGTTTGGTGGTCTCGGCCTCCCGGGTGCCGGTGACCGGCACGGTCCGGTCCACCAGACCGTCGTAGAACGCTCGCACCGACCGCAACGACTCGGGGGTGATCCCGGAGACCACCTTCGGGGTGTTGACGAAGTTCCATTCGTGGTTGCCCGGGTCGATGCGCTCCGGGCTGTACCCGAGGTGGAAGTCGAGCCCGGCCTGCAGACCGCTGCCCTTCTCCAACAGCGGCCGGAGAAACTCGTCGGTGGTGCCCGGGTAGGTCGTTGACTCCAGGATCACGGTCGCGCCGGGAGTGAGCTGCTCGGCGAGCGAGCGGGCCGCCTGCTCGATGTAGCGCAGGTCGGGTGCGCCGTCACGCAACGGCGTCGGCACGGTGATCACCGCGGTGTCGAATCCCGCTGCGGCGGCGTAGTCGGTGGTCGCGGTGTAGCGGCCGCTGCCCAACGCGGCGTGTAGCTCGGCGTCGGTGACATCCTGGACGTACGAGGTGCCCGCGCGCAGCATCCGGATCCGCTCGGTGTCGGTGTCCAGACCGACCACCCGGTGCCCGACCTCTACGGCGCGCATCGCCACGGGCAAGCCGACGTACCCCTGACCGACGATCACCACCGGTGCGTTCGCCATGTCTCCCACTTTCCGGATGAAAGCCCGATAACCGGCATAGGTATTTTAAGCACCGTAACCGTCTATCATGTGCCCGAATCTGGTTTGTCAGGTCTGCTGAAAAATCGTTCGTGCCGGTGTGGCGGCCTGCCAGACAATCGCCGGATGACAGCGACCACCGAGGCTCCGTCACTTCCTGCTGGGTACACCCAGCGGCCCGCCGGGCCCGATGATGCATCCACCGTCTTCCAGCTGATCGCCACCTGCAACACCGCGGTCATCGGCCGGCCCGACTACACCCTTGACGAGGTCGCCGACGAACTCGCCGACCCGGACTTCGACCCGACGCGGGACGGTTGGCTGGTGCGCGACCCGGGTGGCGTGGCGGTCGGCTGGGGTTGGGCGTGCCGCAAGGGGAGCAGCGACAACATCGACGTCGAGGCCTACCACCTCGACTCCGAACCGGTGGTCGGCGACTGGCTCTGGCACCGTGCCCAACGCCGCGCCGTCGCGATCGCCGCCGAACTGGGCCACTCCCGGGCCGTGCTGGACGTCGGCTGCTACCGGGAGGACACCGCGACGGCCGGCCGACTGGCCAACTTCGGCTTCTCGGTGGCGACCGTGTACAACCGGCTGTTCGTCCCGCACGATCCGGCGAGCCCGAGGGCCGACCCCGGGGCACCCGAGGGTGTGCGGATCAGCAGCACCGGTGACGATCCCGAGGCCCGTCACCAGGCATGGACCGTGCACCAGGCCGCCTTCGCCGACCACTTCGGTTTCGTGGCCAAGGCCTACCCCGACTGGGTCAGGCAGCTCGAGTCACACAGTGACCACGACTGGTCGCTGGGCGAGGTCGCGTACCTGGACGGCGTCCCGGCCGCGATGGTGCTACGGTCGCATGCCTTCGTGGCCGACGAGCAGAGCGGCTACGTACGGCTACTCGCGGTCCGACCTCAATGGCAGGGGCGTGGCCTGGGTCGTCTGCTGCTTCGCCGGGCGTTCGCCGCCGACGCCGCCGACCGGCGGCGGGGCACATTCCTGCACGTCGACACCGACCCCCGCCGGCCGGCGCTGCGCCTGTACCTCGCCGAGGGCATGCGGCCGGTCCAGATCATCGATGCCTGGCGACGGACCGTCCCGGTGACGCCCTGACCCGGTGAGGTGCCCGACCCGACAGACTGGACGGCGATGACAAGCCGGACCGGCTCACCGCTCGGCCGCGAGCCCGGCCACCGTCCGCCGGATAACCTGCTCGAACAGCTCCCCGTCGACGACGGCCAGTGACGCGGTCATCGACACCACGATCAGCGTGGTGTCGACCTGTACGACAGCCAGCGCGGTCGTCGCCGTGACCCGTCCGGCACCGCGGCCCAGCGTCCGGACCACGTCCATCCGCCAGACGCGGTCGCCGATGGCCGGTGCCACGCGGGGCAGCGACTGTACCCGTAGTCCGGACCGTCCGTCGGTGAACTCCCGACAGGCCGCACCGGCCCGTTCGACCGCGGCGAAGACCATCTCCACCGGCCTTGCCGAGGACATCGCGTCCGGCCGGTACGACACGACGTCGATCTGCAGGGTGCTCCGGCCGAGCCCAGCGCCGCCGGGTGCGGCCCGCGTCGCGTAGCGCGCCACGCCCCGGCCGGTCCGTCCAGCGGCGGCGCGGCGCAGATAGTCGTCAACGATCGACGGCTGGCAGCCGGCCGGTCGACTCCCCGCCGGTGGCGGTGCCGGAAGCGGATCCGCCCGCCACGCCGGGCCGAGCACGGGCTCGACGGCCCGGGCGGCCCGGTTCGCCGCAGCCGTGTCGATCGGAACCGGACCGGCGCTTCTCGGCGTGTCCGGAGCCCGGTGGGCGTGGTCCGGGTCGGGCCCGCCGCGCGGGCCGGATCCGCTGTCCGGGACGGTGGGCGACGGCCGGATCAGCAGCGGCGCGGCGAGGTCCGGCGCGGCCGCGGTGCCCACCGGAAAGGCGAGCAGCCCGGCGACGACTCCGGCCAACGTCGCCGGGACGGCCGCCGCGCCGGGCGAACCGGTCCGCCCGGCGGTCAGCACCGGCAGCAGACCGGCCAGGACCAGCAGGGCGGGTGCCAGTGCAGCACCGGCGACCAGCTGATCTCCAACGGCCGGTGCCAGGTGCCACAGGACGGACGCCCCGGCTTGGCCCCCCGCACCGGCGATCACCCCGGCGGCTGGCACGGCGTACCAGGTTACCGTCCGGGCACCACCCGGTCCGCAGCGTAGTCCGACGGTCAGGCTGGCGACGGCGACGGCCAGCAGCAGCACGCGGCTCATCGACCCGGCAGGCGTGCCCTGCCCCGGGCCGGTGAACGCGGCACCGGCGGCCAGCGCGGCGCTCGCCGAGGCCAGTAGCCACGGCCAGCCGCGCAGCACGGCGCGGCGAGCGCTCTGGCCCGAGGCGATCCGGTCCAGCTCGGCGCGCACGAGCGGGTCGAACACCACCGGAACCAACGGCAGTCGGGCCGCCGCCGCCGGTAGCACGACCGCCGGCCGCTGGCCTGGACCGGCGGTGCTGTCCGTCCTGCGGCCGCCGATACGCAACCGGGGTCGGTCGGAACCGACCAACCGGTGCTGCCGGCAGAGTTCCTCGAAGCGCGCCTCGGCCATCGGATGGGCCGGGGGCAGCCGGGCGATCCGGCGTTGGGCGCACACCGTCGTGACCAGCGTCCCGGCCAGCCCACTGCCGAGCGCGATCGCTGCCCCGGAGGCCATCAGGGCACCGACGGCCCAGGTCGCCTCGGTCAGGCACATCGCCTGGTCGCCGGCGGAGGGCGGGCAACGGGTCAGCACGTCCAGGTACGCCAGCCCGATGGGACGGTACGCCAGGGCCAGTATCCCGCCGGTTGCCGCACCGAGCGCGGCGAGTGCGACCGCGACCACCAGCAGGGGCCATGTCCTGCCACACCTGGGCGTCATGCCGACAGACCCCCGCATATAGCCATCCGTGCCGGACCATGTACCGAACGTAGACATGATGGGGGATTCCGTCCCGCTGGTCCAGCGCGACCTGCGGCGACCGTCAGGTGGAGTAGCCTCGGAAACACTGTGGAAGGCGACTACGGGGTCAACAAGCGGGCCGGTGCCGAGCGCGCCGGTGCCGAGCGCGCCGGTGGTGAGCGGGTCGGTGACGCGCAGCGCAACCACGTCGTCGAGTTGCTCGCCCGGGCACTCGGTGAGGGCTACCTTGACCTCGCCGAGTACGAGCGGCGGCTGGTTGAGGCGACTGCGGCGACAACGTCGGGGGAGCTCGTCGTGCAACTGACCGATCTGCCGCGGCGGTTCCACTGGGACCCTCGTACGCCGGTCGTCGGGTCGTCGGTCGCCGACCGGGCCCGAATCCGGCGCACCACTGCCGCGTTGATCATCGCCGTCGCGTCGTTGCCGTTCGCCGCCTGCTACGGCGTCGGCGCGGTACCCGCTGTCGCGGCGATCGTCCTGGCGGGTCCGGGCCGACGGGTTCCAGGTCAGCGGGCCATGGCGCTGGCAGCGACCGTGGTCGGATTGGTCGGCGTGGTCGGGTCCGTGCTGAGTATCGTCCTGCTACTCGTCGTCGGCTGAGACGCCCGGCCGTCTCCCGGTAAAGTGCCATCTACGGACCGGCCGGGCCCGGCCGTCGCGGACAGGTGCGATCGTCGATGGCATGTGCCCGTCACGAACGGCCCGACATGCCGGGGTCATCCTTGTTCTACTGCTGTGTCTGACCGCCTGCGCCGCGACCAGCGCGAAATGCCGCAACAACAGTTGTACGGTCGCCGTCAAGACAACCGAAACTGCAAGCGTGGAGATTCTCGACCACCAGATGGAATTCCGCGATCTCGTCGCCGGATCGGTGACCGTGGTCTACGCCGGACAGCCCTATTACATCCCGGTCGGGCAGACGGCGGGGGTCGGTCCGCTGACCGTGACGGTGACCTCGGCGGACCCGGGTCGGGCACAGCTGGTCATCTCTGCGGACCAGCACACCGGCGCGGATGCCGGTCGTGGTCACCGCTGAATCCAGAGACGCAGTTCCTGTGGGTCGAGGCAGGCAAGTACCGCTTCGTGCAGGATCATGCTGGCTGCCCGAGCCAGGGTGAGGTCGAACTGTCCGGTGCGGCCGTCGGGCATCCGCAGCGCGACCGTGCCGGTACGCCGGTCCACGGCACAGCGCAGCGGCAGCTCGGCGGCCCGGCCACCCGGCGAGCGGACCAGGACCCGCAGCTCGACCACGCCGTCGGAGACCCGTCGATCGACCATGGGACCGCTGCCCGGCGGGGCAGGTCGACCGGCCGGCGCAGGCCGGTCGCGTGCTGCCGGCTGGCGTTGGGGACGCCGGGGCGGATCGCGCTCCGGGCGGCAGGTCGCTGTCGTGGTGCGTCCGGCGGGTGGGCCCGGCGTGGTCGCGGGCCTCGCCGGCCGGGCGGTACGCACGGGTTCGGGTGGTGGCCGCCGGTCGGCGCGGGGCGCTAGTTCGGGGCGGCCGAGCACCACGGTGTCCACGCCGGTGCCCTCTGCGCCGGTGACTCGGTACCGGACGGTGACCGCGGTGTCGGACAGGTTGAGCACCACTCCGGGCCGCCAAGCCCCGCTACGGTGGATCCAGATCGGATCACCTCGCCGGTACGCCGTCACGGTGTGCGCCGTACCGGCTGGCGGCAGGCGCGAGCTGCGGCCCGTGCCGCTCACCGGAACTCGTACCGCATTATTGGGAACTGCCTCTGATCGCCGGGACAAAGTCGTTACGTTGCCCGGCCGACGATACTTCCTCGATGACCGGGTGCGGCAGGGGTCGATGCCTGGTGCCTATTCGGATATTGCGGACCAGGGGGTGGGGAGGCCGAGTCGTGCCGTCTTCCCGACGATCAGGAAAGATGGTCGGGTGCTCCGCCGGATATCGTGCGGTTCCTGCCGCGTTGCCGAGGACCGTTTGACATGACTCGGCGTGAACACGTTTTCGAGGACCATGCGCTGTCGGGTTTCCCGTACCGCTGCGGCCTCGCCGCTGGCATGCGTGGACGTACCGGCCCGATGGTCGATCGGACGGCTACCGCCGCCTTGGCGAAGCGGTCTGCCAACTCTCCGTAGTGTTCACGCGGGTGGCCGACGTCTGTCGGTCGAGAGCCCGCTGACCGACAGACGTCAAGGGGAGGCGGGCGCGTGCGGCACCGGCAGGCAAGGGAGACCAACCCAGCTTCCTAGGAAGCACCAGGGGCTGTGCCACCAGTTGCCCCCGACGGACCTCAAATGTCCATCAGATACTCAGCAGGGCAAGTGTCTGCAGTGGAGCGCGAGAGCTGGATCGGCCGACCGGCGTCAAAGCTGCAGCGGCGGGTGGGAGCGTTGCTCAACCATCCAGTGGACTGCGGCGCATCGCCGGGCCGGCCGGAGCGCCGCTGATCAGCGGCGTGCGGCGATGCCGTCCAGGAAGAGGGTGGTGCAGTCGTTGATCAGCCGGTTGAGCGAGTACTTGCCGCCCGGCCTGAACCATCGCACGGTGAGCCACACTGCATCGCGGGTGAGCCGGTAGAAGGTCTTCGGGTCGATGTCGGAGCGCAGAGTGCCGTCCCGGCGGCCGGCGTCGATGACGGTGAGCCAGACGCTCTCCACCTCCTTGGCCACGCCCTTCAGGTAGCCGAACCGGGGTAGACCACGCAGGTAGTTCGCGTCGTTCTGATAGATCTCGGTGGCGTGCGGGTGGCTGGCGGCACACTCGAGCGAGGCCCGGATGAGTTGCCGCAGTTGGTCGTCCGGCCCTTCCGGCCCGTCGAGGATCTGCTGGTAGCGGGCGCGCAGGTCGGCGAGGTAGCTGGAAATGATCTCGTCGACCATCGCTTCTTTGGACTCGAAGTGGTGGTAGAGGCTACCGGAGAGGATGCCCACGTCGTCGGCGATCTCGCGGACGGTCGTGCCGGCGACGCCCCGGCTGGCGAACAGCGCGCCAGCCCGGTGGAGTATGTGCTCTCGTCGGCTGCGGGAAGTCACCATTGTCTCCCTGGTCGTGTAGCGGTGAAGCGGACACTTGCTTGGCACCTTCCGCGACGAGCCGGCCCGGCGGATACAGCCGGATTCGGCAGTCAACCATGGCGGCTCTCTGACCAATGTGATCGGTGACCGGGTGGTCATCACGAGGGGCGGAGGAGGTACGTCCGTCAGTCTAGGACCCAGGCAAGACGATTAACCGTACGCGGCGCGATCTAGTCCAGTGTGTCCTGATCGGCGCTCCCTGCGCTGTGCTCAGGCTCAGGTGTACGGTCAGCATGGACGGTCGGATCCGGGCGGCGTCCGCCGCGACTGCGGATAGGCACACCCGAGTAGTGCAGTCGCCGGTGCACGTAGCTGTACGACACGCCGAGCTCGGCAGCGATGCGCCGGATCGGCGCTCCGGCGAGGTACCTGCTGACGATCTGGGCGCTCGTCGGACGCTCGTCGGGCGTGGTGGCCGGCATGACTGCTCCCTGGCCGTGACGGGACGGTGGTGTCGTTGCGGATGTCTGCCGGACGAAGCCGGAGGCTGGTCCGTCGTCACCATGTCCCGTCAGGGGGAGCGGAGGTTGTCCGGCCGGGTTGTCAGATCAACGGCACCCGGGACGACGGGTCAGGCCGCCCGGTCCCGGCGGTGGCGGATGCTGGCCACGCCGCCCCGGACCACCCGCAACGGTGTCGGGTTGGCCGCCGGTGGTTCCTCGTCGAGTTCGACGCGCCAGCGTGACCGCGTGCGGCCAGCGTCGCCCGGTGACGTGTCTGGGTCGCCACCGCGTCTGCGCAGCGCCAGGATGAGCAGGTACCCGGCGACGACCAGGCCGTGGCTGAGCAGCCGTGGGTAGTCGACCCGCCCGGTGATCACGTCGTTGACCGACAGCAGCGCCAGCACCGCGACGAACGCGGTCAGGGTCGGCAGCATCCCGGCCGGCCGGGTGCGCCGGACGGCGATCCACACGAAGCCGGCGCCGAGGGCGACGTTCCAGGCCGCGGACTCGTGCCACAGGTGGTTGGGTGCGGTCCCACCGACCGGATCGGGAACATGCAGATGGCCGTCGGCGACGCCGCCGATCTGGGCCGCGCCGAGCAGGAACTGCGCGATTCCGAGGACGCCGAGGGCGTACCGCAGCAGCAGGGCGACCCGGGCGGCGGCCAGCCGTCGGGGCGGCGCGAGTGCGTCGAGCACCGACTCGTCGATGGCACCGACCGGTTCCGGGCCGGTCCGCCGGGCGAGACTGGTGACCACGGCGGCATCGGCGTACCAGTCCCGGCAACCGGCACAGCCGGTCAGGTGGTCCCGCGCCGCAGCCGACTCGGCGACGTCGGTCTCCCCGTCGAGTTCGGCCGACAACAGCTCACGAAAGTCCACGCACCCCACATGTCAATAGTCGGCCTGCCCGCCGGGACGGTTCCCACCGGGGTGGCGCCCGGCCGGGAAGACGCCACCGGGCGGGTGGACTATGGCGGGGGAGGCTTGCCGGATACCCTTCCAGTCATGCCGCACGCCGCACCGGACGACGCCCAGATCACCCGTTGGGCCCTCGCGGCCCGCGACGGTGACCGGGCGGCCGCCACGTCGTTCGTCCAGGCCACCCAAAGTCAGGTGCAGAGGTTCCTCACCCATCTGGTGGACAGCACCGAGGCGGAGGACCTCGCCCAGGAGACGTTCCTGCGGGCGATGCGGTCGTTGCCGCGCTTCGCTGGACGCTCCAGCGCGCGTACCTGGCTGCTGTCCATCGCCCGGCGGGTCGCCGTCGACCATATCCGCGCCGTCGTGGTGCGGCCCCGGGTCGCCGATCTGGCCGACTGGCAGGCGGTGGCCGAGGCCGTGGTCGTCGGCCCACGCTTCGAAGAAGCCGTGGCGCTGCGTCAGCTGCTGGCCGGCCTGGCCGCCGACCGCCGGGAGGCGTTCGTGGCGACCCAGGTGCTCGGGTTGAGCTACGCCGAGGCCGCCGAGGTCTGCGGCTGCCCGGTCGGGACGATCCGGTCCCGGGTCGCTCGGGCCCGCGAGGACCTGGTCGCCGCAATGACGGAGTCGGGGCGGCAGTCCGGCCGGCAGCTACGAGCGATCAGCTGATCTCTCGTGCCCCTGTCCCGCGGGACAGAGTCGGCGGCGGCGTTCGACGCCGACCTGGCCCGCAATCCGGTGGGCACCGGGATGTACCGGGTCACCGAGTACCAGCCGAGCTCCAGCGCGACATACGAGCGCAACCCCGACTACTGGGACCCGGATGCGGCCGCCGCCGCTCGGATGGAGTTCACCAGTATCACCGACTCCCAGCAGCGGCTCAACGCGCTGCGGACCGACTCGATCGACGCCACCATCCTGGACGCGGCGAACGTCGCCGCGGCCGAGTCGGCCGGTCTGGTGGTGGACTCCGCCCCGGTGCTGCAGTTCTACCACCTGCAGCTCAACCTGTCCCGCGAGTACCTCGACGACGTGCGGGTACGGCGGGCAATCAACCATGCGATCAACCGTGAGGACCTGGTCAGCGGCCTGCTGTTCGACCTCGGCGAGCCGGCGGTCCAGCCGTTCCCGAGCGGGTACTTCGCCCACGACGAGTCCGTCGCCGACCTGTACCCCTACGATCCACAGCGGGCCCGGCAGCTGCTCGACGAGGCCGGCGTACCCGAGGGCCACACCCTGGAGTTCATCAACCAGAACGCCCCCGCGTAGACCCAGCTGACCGAGGCGCTGCAGGCACAGCTGGCGGAGGTGGGTCTCAATGTCGAGATCACCCAGACGGTCAACTTCGCCAACTCCTTCTACGTCGAAGGCCAGGGCGACGCCGGAGCGATCAACTGGACCGGCCGGCCGGATCCGTCACAGACCGTCGGGCTGGTCATCGCCGAGAACGGTTTCGCCGACCCGGGCAAAGTGACCACGCCCGAGGTGACCGCCCTCTACCAGGACCTGCAGGCCACCACGGACGAGACGCATCGGCAGGAACTGGCCCGGCAACTGTCGGCCCGGATCATCACCGACGCCCTCGACGTCGTCCTCGACTTCCCGTACAGCAACGTCGCGTACAGCGACAAGGTGGTGGCCTGGAGAACTGGCTCGCCGGCAAGCTGGAGTTCCCCGGCGTCGGCACGACGACGATCAGGCATGGTGAGGACATGATCGGACTCGTCGGCCGGCGCCTGTTGACCATGGTGCCGCTGCTGCTGTTCGTCACACTCGTGGTGCACGGCATCGCGATCTTCGTCGCCGGCGACCCGGCGGTCCGGATCGCCGGGGAGAACGCCACCGCCGAACAGATCGCTCTCACCCGGGACCGGCTCAACCTCGACGAGCCGTGGCCGGTGCGGTACTGGCGGTGGCTCACCGACGCGGTCCGGGCGATCTCGGCAACTCAATCTTCAACGCGGTGCTGCAGCCACCCACCGGCGGACACCTGCTCGGCACCGACGACCTGGGCCGGGACCTGCTGAGCCGGCTCATCGTCGGCGCCCGGCCGTTGCTGCTGGCCGTGCTGCAGTCCCTCGCGGTCGGGGTCGGCTTCGGAGTGCCGATCGGGCTGCTCGCGGTGCTGCTGCCGGCGTTGCCCGGTGGGCTGCTGATGCGGATCGTAGACGGGTGATGGCCTTTCCGCCGCTGCTGCTGGCGATCGGCGTGCTCGGCCCAGGGCTCAGCCAGGCGATGATCGCCGTCGGCGTGGTGTTCGTGCCGCGGTTCGCCCGGCTGATCCGCACCAGTGTCCTGCAGGTCTACCACGAGACGTACATCGACGCCTCGCGGGTCATCGGCACCCCGCTGGGTCGGCTGGTCCGCTGGCACGTGCTGCCGAACATCACCGGCCCGGTCGTCGTGCAGGTGGCGGTGGCCAGTGGGTTCGCCATGCTCGCTGAGGCCGGTCTGAGCTTCCTCGGGCTCGGTGTCCAGCCGCCGGACGCGAGCTGGGGCGCGCTGCTCGGCCGAGCGCTGCCGTACGTCGACACCGCCTGGTGGCTGGCGGTCGCCCCCGGCGCGGTGATCACCTCGACCGTGCCGGCCACGAACGTGCTCGCCGACGGCGTCGGTGACTCGCTCGGCCGCGAATCCAGGAGCCCGCGTTGACCACACCCGCCAGGAGCACCGAATCTGCCAGGAGCACCGCTCAACCGGCGCCGGTCACCGGCGCGGTGCTGCAGGTCACCGACCTCACCGTCGCGGTGGGTAGCGCCGCCGCCGGCGGCTGGACCGACCTCGTTCACAAAGTGCCGTTCGAGGTGGCCGCAGGTGAGACCGTGGGGCTGGTCGGGGAGTCGGGCTGCGGCAAGAGCACCACCGCGCTGGCGTTGATGGGGCTGCTGCCGCCCCGGGACCTGCGGGTCGGGGCGGCACGGTCCGGCTCGACGGGACCGACCTGTACCGGTTGTCCCGTCGGGGCTGGGAGGACGTCCGCGGCGACCAGATCTCCATGATCTTCCAGGAGCCGATGTCCAGCCTGCACCCGGCGTTCACCGTCGGCGAGCAGATCGCCGAGTCGGTACGCCGGCACCGGGGGCTGTCCCGCCGGGCGGCCGCCGACCGGGCGGTCGAACTGCTCGACCTGGTCGGCGTGCCGGACGCCCGGTCCCGGGCCCGGGCGTACCCGCACGAGTTTCTCCGGCGGCATGCTGCAGCGGGTCCTGATCGCCATCGCGCTGGCCTGCGAGCCGAAACTGCTGGTCGCTGACGAACCGACGACGGCCCTGGACGTCACCGTACAGGCGCAGATCCTGGATCTGCTGCACGAGATGCGCGACCGGTTCGGGCTGGCCGTCCTGCTGGTCACCCACGACCTCGGGGTGGTCGCCGAAGTGTGCGATCGGGTGGTGGTGATGTACGCCGGCCAGGTCGTCGAGGAGTGCGACATCGACACCTTCCTCGCCGGTTCCCGCCATCCGTACAGCCGGGCACTGCTGGCCGCCGCGCCGGACGCCGCCGTCGACGGCGAACTGACCTGGATCCCCGGTGCCCCGCCCGGCCCGGACGAACTGCCGTCCGGCTGCCGGTTCCAGCCGCGCTGCCGGTACGCCCGCGACGCCTGTCGCAGCGGACCGATCGTGCTGCGTCGCACGGCCGACGGACACGCGAGCCGTTGCCTGCTCGACCCGGAGGCGATGACCGATGAGTGAACTACTGCGCCTTTCCGACCTGCACGTCACGTTCCCGGGCCGGTCGCTGTTCGGCCGCCGGGCCGCGCCGGTGCAGGCGGTACGCGGCGTGGACCTGACAGTGGCGCCGGGCGAGACGGTCAGCGCACTGGACGTGTCGACCCAGAACCAGATCCTCATGCTGTTGCGGGTGTTGCAGCGGGAACGGGGGGTGGCCCTGCTGTTCATCAGCCACAACCTGCTCGCCGTACGGCATGTCGCGGCCCGGGTGGCGGTCATGTACCTGGGCCGGGTGGTGGAGACCGGGCCGACCGCGCGGGTGTTCGCCGCACCGGCCCACCCGTACACCCGGGCGTTGCTCGCCGCCGTGCCGGGCGCGGCCCGGCGCCGCCAGCGCGGCGTGCGGGCCGCGTCGCCGGTCGGTGAGCTGCCCAGCCCGGTCGCGCCGCCGTCCGACTGCCCGTTCCATACCCGCTGCCCGCTGGTGCTGGACCGCTGCCGGGTCGAGATGCCGGCGGCGGTGCCGGTGGACGACGGCGGTCACGTCTCGTGTCACCTGCAGACCAACGGTCCGGCGCTCGGCGGCCGGCCGCTGCCGGCGTCGCTGGCGGCCGGCGTCGGACCCGCGACGGCGGCCGGGTGACGCGGCACCGGTCGCGAAATGCCGGTCAATGGCCGCGGGCGATCCACTCGTCGAGGTGCGGCCGTTCGGCGCCGATCGTGGTGCTGTCGCCGTGTCCGGTGTGCACGATCGTGTCGTCCGGCAGGGTGAACAGCCGGTCGCGGATGGACGCGATGATCGTGCCGAAGTCGCTGTAGGAGCGGCCGGTGGCTCCCGGTCCGCCAGCGAACAGCGTGTCGCCGGTGAACACCACGCCCAGCTCGGGCGCGGACAGGCAGCAGGCACCGGGGCTGTGCCCGGGGGTGTGCAGGACCCGCAGCGTGGTGCCGCCGACGGTGAGCTGCTGCCCGTCGGCCAGCGCGGCGTCCGGCGGCCGCCGCGGGTGGACCTGGTCCCAGAGCACCTGGTCGGCCGGGTGCAGTAGCACCGGCGCGCCGGTCTCGTCGGCCAGGCGCGCCGCGACCCGTATGTGGTCGTCGTGGGCATGGGTGGCGACGATCGCCCGGACGGTACGCGCGCCGACGACGGCGCGGATCGCCTCGACCTCGTGCGGGGCGTCGATCACCACGCATTCGGTGCCGTCGCCGACCACCCAGACGTTGTTGTCGACATCGAAGGTCTGCCCGTCCAGGGAGAACGTCCCGGATGTGACGGTGTGGTCGATCCGGGTGGACATCAGAACACCACCACCGAGCGGAGCACGTCACCGTGGTGCATCTTGTCGAAGGCTTGCTCGACCTGGTCGAGCGGGATCTCCTCGGTGACGAAGGCGTCGAGGTCGAGGCGGCCCTGCCGGTACAGTTCGGTCAGCATCGGGAAGTCGCGCGACGGCAGGCAGTCGCCGTACCAGCTGGATTTGAGCGCGCCGCCGCGACCGAACACGTCCAGCAGCGGCAGTTCGACGCGCATCTGCGGGGTCGGTACGCCGACCAGGACGACGGTGCCGGCCAGGTCCCGGGCGTAGAACGCCTGTTTCCAGGTTTCCGGGCGGCCGACCGCGTCGATGACGACGTCGGCGCCGAACCCGCCGGTGAGCTCCTGGATCCGTTCCACCACGTCGGTCTGCCGGGCGTCCACAGTGTGGGTGGCGCCGAAGCCGCGCGCCCAGTCCAGTTTCCGGGGGTCGGTGTCGACGGCGATGATGGTCGTCGCACCGGCCAGGGCGGCCCCGGCGATCGCGCCGTCGCCGACGCCGCCGCAACCGATGACCGCGACGGAGTCGCCGCGGCCGACGCCGCCGGTGTTGATCGCGGCTCCCAGCCCGGCCATCACTCCGCAGCCGAGCAGGCCGACGGCGGCCGGCCGGGCCGCCGGGTCCACCTTGGTGCACTGGCCGGCGTGTACCAGGGTCTTCTCGGCGAAGGCGCCGATGCCCAGCGCGGGGGAGAGCACGGTGCCGTCGGTCAGTGTCATCTTCCGGGTGGCGTTGTGGGTGGCGAAGCAGTACCAGGGTCGGCCCCGGACGCAGGCCCGGCAGGTGCCGCAGACGGCACGCCAGTTCAGCACCACGAAGTCGCCGGGGGCGACGTCGGTCACCCCGTCGCCGACCTGTTCGACGGTGCCGGCCGCCTCGTGGCCGAGCAGGAACGGGTAGTCGTCGCTGATGCCGCCGTCACGGTAGTGCAGGTCGGTGTGGCAGACACCGCAGGCCTGTACCCGCACCACCGCCTCGCCCGGGCCGGGGTCCGGTACGACGATCGTGGCGACCTCGACCGGCGTACCGGTGCTCCGGGAGATCACACCCCGGACGTGTTGGCTCATCGGAACCCTCCTGGAACATCGTCGTCACACAGGTCCGGTCCGAACCTACCGCCGGGCGGGCCGGCGGGGAACCGTCCCGCCGGCCGTATCCCCTGGTGGTGGTGACGTCTACCGCTGGTCGGCGGCCGATTCGACCTCCGCCTCCACCTCGACCAGGTCGGCGCCCTCCTCGACCCGGTCACCGTCGGCGGCGTACCACTGCATCACCTCGGCTTCGGACATGCCCATGCCGAACTGCGGCAGACGCACCTCGGTCTCCATGCTCACCTCTCTCCGAGCGTGCGGCGATCTCGCTGGCCGCGCTGCAGGTGCGGTTGGCCGGGTCGACGACGACGGCGCGGCCGGTCCTGGCCACCGACGCGACGATGGTCGGCCAGTCCATCGGGACCAGGGTGCGTGGGTCGACGACCTCGACGGAGATGCCGTCGGCGGCGAGCTGGTCGGCGGCATCGAGGGCCGCCGCCGATGCCGATCACGGCCACGTCGGAGCCGGCCCGGGGAATCGCCGTGACGCCGAACGGGACCAGGTGCTCGTCGTCGGCCGGTGCCGGCCCCCGGCCGCGGCGGGCCCACAGGTTGGCGTCCTCGAAGCACAGCACCGGGTTGTCGTCGCGGATGGCTGTCCTGAGCAGGCCCTTGAGGTCCGGTCCGTTGCTGGGCACGATGATCTTCAGCCCGGGGACGTTCATGCACATCGGGTAGGGGCGGTCGCCGTGGTGGGCGGCGGTGCCGCCGTGGTAGTAGAGCGCCTGCCGGTACACCACCGGCAGGCGGCGCGGCCGACGACGGCCGGCCGGCGGCCGGTGCTGGCCCGGGTCGACCCGGGCGCCGACGGGCTGCACGTCACCCCGGGTACCAACCTCACCGGCGAACCCCGGGACTGGGTCGCCCTGCGGGGCTGCGTACCGCTACGGGTGGCGATGACCGCACCGCACGTCGCCGACGTGCGGTGCCGGGAGTCGCTGCTGCGGGCCGCCGCGCTGTTCGGCGCCGTCGAACGGACCTGTCAGTTGACGATCGAACACGTCCGGGTCTGCACCCAGTTCGGTCGGCCGCTGCTGGCCCAGCAGGCGGTGGCGCACGCGGTGGCGACCATGGCGGGGGAGCGGGAGCAGAGCCGGGCGGCGCTGCGCGGCGCCTTGGCCGCCTGGGGCGGCGACTACGCGGCGAGCCGGGTCGCCGCCGCCCGGGTGGTCCTCGGCCGGGCCGCCACCACGGTGGCCCGGCTGGCGCACCAACTGCACGGCGCGGTGGGCGTCACCCGGGAACACCCGCTGCACCGGCCGGTTGCTCGCCTGGCGCGACGAGCCGGTCGCCACCCGCGTGGCGTCCCATACCCTGGGCATGGTGGTCGCCGACGGCGGCGACCTGTGGCGGTGGACCGTGACCGACCGGATCGGGAGTTGACATGCAGACCGTATCGTTGCGTACCGCCGACCATCCGGGCGTGCGGGTGCTGACCCTCGACGATACCGACCGGCGCAACGCGATCGGCGCCGTGATGAAGCGGGAGCTGGCCGAGGCGGTGTCGCGCGTCGCCGCTGACCGCGACGCCCGGGTCCTGGTCGTCACCGGCGCCGGCACCGCGTTCTGTTCGGGTGCCCACCTCGACGAGATCTTCGGCGGCCCGGTCCGGCCGGTCAGCCAGACCCGCCGCGACCTGGAGGACATCTACCGCAGCTTCCTCGCGGTGCGCGACCTGGACCTGGTGACCATCGCCGCAGTGCAGGGACCTGCGGTGGGTGCCGGCCTCAACCTGGCGATGTGCTGCGACCAGCGGATCGCCGGCCCCCGCGCCCGGTTCGGGGCGACGTTCACCCGGATCGGCCTGCACCCCGGCGGCGGCTGCACCTATTTCCTGGTCGACGCGCTCGGCCCGCAGCGGGCCATGCAGATCCTGCTGGACGGCGCGATGCTCGACGCCGCCCGGGCCCACGAGCTCGGCCTGGTGCTCGACGTGGTCGACGATCCGCTGGCCGCCGCGTTGGCCGCCGCGCACCGCTACGCCGACCTGGATCCGCATTTGGTACGCCACGTCAAGCAGAGCGTCCGGGTCGCCGCCTCGTCCGGCCTGGACGCCTCGGTGCAGTACGAGGCGTGGGCCCAGGCCGCGTCGGCCAGCGACCCGGCGGTGCTGGCCACCCTGCTTGGCGACCGGCGCTGAGGCCGCTCGCCGCCCGGGGGTGTCAGGCCACCCCGATCGGCCCTTCCCGGGGCCCCTCCTCCTGCGCCGGCTGCACCGCCAGCGACGGGAAGTCGGCCAGGTCACCGTCCGGTTCGGCGTCCCACTCCGGGAACACCAGCTCACTCTGCAGATAGAGGCAGAGCAGTTGGGTGAGGTGCCGCAGCCCCTCCAGGTGGGTGCGTTCGTGACCGTGGGTGGCGTCCACCCCGAAGCCGAGCAGCGCCACCCGGGCGTGCGCGCCGGCCTCGACCGCCGCCGCCACGTCCGACCGGTAGTAGTCGAACACGTCGCGGACCAGGTCCACGTCGTGATCGACGGCCAGGCCGGCCAGCTTGCGCGTCAGGTGGTAGTCGAACGGGCCGACACCGTCGCCCATCGCCAGGGTCGCGGCGTCCTCCCGGGACTGCTGGCCGGGGGCCACCACTGCGGCGTCGACCGAGACGATCTCGGCCACGTCCGGGTCGAGCCCGTGGCTGGCGCCGTGCCCGACCTCTTCGGTGCAGGTGATCAGCAGGTGGGCGGTGACCGGCGGCTGCTGGCCGGCGTCAACCATCGCCTTCACCGCGGTCAGCACCGCCGCCACCCCCGCCTTGTCATCCAGATGGCGGGACTTGACGTAGCCGCTGGGCGTGATCGTCGGTGCCGGCAGCATCGCCACGAAGTCGCCGACGTCGATGCCGAGCGCGCGGAGCCCGGCGATGTCGGTGACCGGTTCGTCGACCCGCACCTCGACCTGCTCCCAGCCGACACCCTGCAGGTCGACGCCGTCGTTGTAGCGGTGGCCGCTGGCCTTCAACGGCAGCACCTGGCCGGTGATCACCCGGTCCAGGCTGTCGGTGTATACCCGCACGTGGGCGCCTTCGGCGAACCGGGCGCTGTGGGTGCCGATCTGCTTGAGCTCCAGCCGGCCGTTCTCCTTCAACCGTTTGACCATGCCGCCGATCGTGTCGGTGTGCACCACGATCGCCCGGTCCGCGCCGGTGGTCCGCGGCCCGCACAGCGAGGCGCTGAGCGCGCCCCGCCGGGTGACCGTGAACGGGATGCCGAGAGCGGACAGCCGTTCCCCGACGTACTGCTGCACGTGGTCGGTGCGGCCGGACGGGCTGGGGATGTCCAGCAGCTCCAGCATCACCTGCTGCAGGTAGTCGAGGTCCAGTTTCAGGGGGGCGGGGAGGTTCGGGTCGGCCGGCATGCCAAGACCGTACCGCCGCCGATCACGGCGTTGCCGGCGCCCCGCCGGGTCCGGGCGGGCTCCACCGCCGCTGCTGCGCGCTGGTGCCGGGGAACAGCAGGTCGATGAAGCGTTCCGCGGTCGGCTGCGGCTCGTGGTTGGCCAGTCCGGGCCGTTCGTTGGCTTCGATGAAGACATGGTCGGGCTGATCAGGAGCGGTCACCAGCAGGTCCATCCCGGCCACCGGAATGGCCAGCGCCCGGGTGGCGGCCACGCACGCCGCGGCCAGCTCGGCGTGCAGCCGGTCGGTGACGTCGTGGATCGTCCCGCCGGTGTGCAGGTTCGCGGTCCGCCGCACGGTCAGCACCTCGCCGGTCGGCAGCACGTCGTCCATCGCGTGCCCGGCCTCGGTGACCACTTCACGGGTCAGGTCGTCCAGCGGGATCTTCGACTCGCCGCCGGTGGCCGCGGCCCGCCGCCGGCTGTGTCGCCGGATCAGCTCGGCCACCGTGTGTACGCCGTCGCCGGTCACCGCCGCCGGGCGGCGGACCGCAGCGGCCACCACCTCGTGGTCGATCACCAGGACCCGCAGGTCCTCCCCCTGGTGCCGCTGTTCGATCAGCACCTGCGGGCAGTGCCTGCGGGCCAGGTCGACGGCGGCCCGTAAGGCGGTCGGGTCGGTGACGCCGACGGTGATCCCGGTGCCCTGTTCGCCGCGGGCCGGTTTGACCACCACCTCACCGACCTTGGCGAGGAACGCCTCGTCGTCGGCGTCGCCGGTGGCGGTTCGGCCGTGCGGTACGGCCAACCCGGCGTCGAGCAGCACCCGCCGGGTCACCCGCTTGTCGTCGCACCGGCTCATCGCCACCGCCGAGGTCAGCTCGGACAGCGACTCGCGGGTGACGATGCTGCGGGCGCCGTTGGTCAGCCGCAGCTCGCCCCAGGACGCGTCGATGACCTCGACCCGGATGCCGCGGCGCATCGCCTCGTCGGCGACGATCCGGGCGTACGGGTTCAGCTCGTCGTAGCCGTCCGGCATGCTGGCCAGGAAAAGCCGTTCGTTGATCGGGTTCTTGCGTTTGACGCACAGCGTCGGTGTGCGTTCGAATCCGAGCCGTTCGTAGAGGCGGATCGCGCCGTCGTTCTCCGCCAGCACGGACAGGTCGACGTAGACCCGGCCGCGGTCGGCGAGCCGGCCGGCGAGCTCCAGCAGCAGCGCCTGGCCGGTGCCGGGTGGCGCGTGCAGCGGGTCAACGGTCAGGCACCATAGGCTGGAGCCGTTGTCCGGGTCGTCGAAGACCGCCACATGGTCGATGCCGGTGATGGTGCCGACGACCTGACCGGTGACGTTTTCGGCGACCAGGTGCACGAAGCGTTCGGTCGTGGCGTTGTCGACCAGAATGTCGACCGGGGCGGTGACCATCCCGTTGTGGGCGTATATCCGGTTGACCGCGTCGGCGTCGGAATCGTCGCGTAGCGGCCGGATCCGCAGCCCCGGCTCCGGTGGCTGTGGTTCGCGCACCTGGGTGAGGTCCAGCCGGAAGGTCAGCGACGGGTCGATGAACAGCTCGTCCGGCAGCCGCGACACCAGCACGTGCGGGTCGGGCAGGTAGATGCAGATGTCGCGGGACCCGGCGGCTTCCGAACGCAGCACGTCGGCGACGTCGGAGGGGTCGGCGAACGTCTGACCGAAGACCAGCCGGCCCCAGCCGCACTCCAGGATGACGTCGGCGCTGTCGGTGGGCTTGGCCGGCGGATCGCCCGGGACGACCGGGTCGCCTCCAGGGCCGATCCGTTCCCGCCGGGGGGCGGGGGAGTCGGGGCGGGGGGCGCTCGTGTCGTCAGTCAATGCCATGGTTCTGCAGCCACATCTCCAGCAGTCCGAGTTGCCACAACTTGTTGCCCCGCAGCGGGGTGAGTTCGGCGTTCGGGTCGCGCAGCAGCCCGTCGACGTACCCGTCGCGGAACAGCCCGCGTTGACGGGCCGGCGGCGCGTGCAGGGCGTCGCGGACCCGGTCGAGCAGCTTGCCCTCCAGGTGGGTCAGCCCGGGTACCGGGAAGTACCCCTTCGGCCGGTCGATCACCTCCCAGGGCAGCACCCGACGGCCGATCTCCTTGAGTACCCCCTTGCCGCCCTGGGCCAGCTTGAGCTCGGGCGGGCAGGTGGCGGCGAGCTCGACGAACTCGTGGTCGAGGAAGGGCACGCGGGCCTCCAGGCCGTGCGCCATGGTCATGTTGTCGACCCGCTTCACCGGATCGTCCACGAGCATCACCGTGGTGTCGATCCGCAACCCCGCGTCGACCGCGTCCTGCGCGCCGGCGCGGCCCAGGTGGGCGGCGGCGAACTCACGGGCGGGATCACCGACGGCGAGGTACTCCGGGTTCAGCACCTGGGCGAGACCGGCGGCGTCGCGGTCGAAAAAGGCCGTGGCGTAGGTGTCCAGCGCCTGGTCACGGCCGACGCGGGCCAGCGGCGGGTACCAGTGGTACCCGCCGAGGATCTCGTCGGCACCCTGGCCGGACTGCACCACCTTGAGGTGTTTGGCGACTTCCTGACTGAGTAGGTAGAACGCGACGCAGTCGTGACTGACCATGGGTTCGCTCATCGCCGCGACGGCGGCCTCCAGCGGCGGCACCAGGTCCCGGGCGGCCACCCGGATCTGATGATGGTCGGTGTCGAACCGCTGCGCCACCAGGTCGGAGTAGACGAACTCGTCGCCTTCCCGCCCACCGACTGCGTCGAAGCCGATCGAGAAGGTGGCCAGACCACGCTGACCCTGCTCGGCCAGCAGTGCCACGACCAGCGAGGAGTCGAGCCCACCGGAGAGCAGGACGCCGACCGGCACGTCGGCGACCATCCGGCGCTGCACCGCGGTGGTCAACGATTCGAGCAGAGCGTCCTGCCAGTCCTGCTCCGACCAGTCGGCGCGGCGGGGGTCCCGGCCGAACGGCGGATCCCAGTAGCGGCGCTCGTCCACCCGGCCGTCGGGCTGGTAGACCCGGACGGTGGCCGGTGGCAGCTTGCGGATGCCGTTGAGGATCGTCCGCGGCGCGGGGACAACACTGTGGAAGCTGAGGTAGTGGGCGAGTGCCACCGGATCGATGCCGGTGTCCACCCCGCCGCCGGCCAGCAGCGCCGGCAGGGTGCTGGCGAACCGGACCACGCCGGAGCGCTCGTCGACGTACAGCGGCTTGATGCCGAGCCGGTCGCGGGCCAGGACCAACCGGCCGCTGTCGCGCTCGGTGATCGCGACAGCGAACATGCCGACCAGATGGTCGACGAAGTCGACGCCCCACTCGGCGTAGGCTTTGACGACGACCTCGCTGTCGCCCGACGAGAAGAACCTGTGGCCCCGTGCCTGCAGTTGCTCGCGCAGCTCCCGGTAGTTGTAGATGCAGCCGTTGAAGACGCCGGTCAGGCCGGCGGCGGAGTCGACGATCGGCTGGTTGCTGGCCGCCGACAGGTCGATGATCTTCAGGCGCCGGTGTCCGAAGGCCACACTTCCGTGTGACCAGGAGCCTCCGTCGTCGGGCCCCCGGTCACTCATTGTAGCCGCCATCCGCTCCACCGCGCCGATGTCGGCGCGGGAACCGTCGCGGCGCAGCTCACCCGCAAGTCCGCACATGCGTACCCATCCTGCCAGACCGTTGCGGCATCGCCCAGTTGACGGCCGGATCCGGTGTCCCGACCAGTGCTCCTGAGTCGTCCGATCCCGCTCGGTGCCCCGTGCCGGGTCTCGCTACGCTGACCCGGCGACAGGGCAGTTGCGTGACTAATCAATCAAACAGTTGGTAGGTGCCGTCGTCGCCCCGGAGTTCGGCTCGACGTACGGTACGCGGTAACGTTTGGTCGGTTTTGGTGGCCGGACGGTGGATAGCTCCATCACCCGGCTGGCGTGGGCGCTCCGTCCGGATTCGGGACGGATGCCGACCGGGGAGGGCTAGTTGCTGACCACGCTTGAGGGACACCACCTGCGGGCCTGCGTCCTCGGCCAGTCCTGGCTCATCCACCGGTTGGAGCGCCGGGGCGCCGGCCTGGACCCGATCGCCCTGTTCGGGGTGGTCGAGGGGGCCTTCGTGACGGTTGTCGACCAGTTGAGTCGTAGCGGGTTCCCGCTGACCGAGCTGCGCTGCTTCGCCGACACCGCGGTACGCCTGACCGCCGCCGGCCGCGAACCGGTCTCCGCCGATGAGGTGATCCGCATCGTCGGCTACCAGTTCGGCGAGCACGTCGACGTCGCCGACATCGAGGCCCGGCGTGCCGTGCCGGTGCGCCGTGCGGTGATCGGTACGGCGGTACGGCGGTTGCGGCTCACCCTGCACGATGTGGACAACCTCCTCCGTCGGGGGGAGAGCCTGGCCTCCCAGTGGGGTTTCGCCGCCACCACGTACCACCCGGGTCCGCTGACCGCCTGCTACCTGCGGGTCGTGGAGGCCCGGTGGGCCAGTCGGCAGTCGCGGCGCAGCCGGCACACCCAACTGGGCCGGGTGCTGTGACCGTACGGTCAGCGCCCCACCGGCAGGTCGGTCGGCGTCGCGTGGTCGGCGGGGAAGCCGAACAGTCCGAGTAGCCCGGTCGCCCACAGCTGCCGTCGGGTGAAGCTGCTGATGTTCTCCAGCTCGAGGCGGCTGCCGCTGACCCCGGCAGCCTGGTGACAGGCGACCAGGCTGCCGATCCCGGTCGAGTCGATGAAGCTGACGCACGTGAGGTCCAGCACGATCCGCTCGGGTGCGGACCGGGCGAGCAACGCGGTGACCGCGTCGCGGACCTCGCCGGCTGTGGCGAGGTCAAGTTCACCGTGCAAGGCGAGTCGTACCGTGGTGCCCTGGTAGCTCCTGGTGATGACGAAATCCACGTCGAACCTCCGGTCGGGTGGCGACGGACGCCGGGGAGGGAGGATGCTGAGGCATTCGCATGAGCCGATATCCGCTGATGCGCGCGGTGTGTGAGCCGTCACGTTACGGTATGTGCGGTCGATGTGCCAGCCCCGTTTCGGACTGTGCACCACCCCGGTCGACCACTGTGAGCGATCATCTCGTCCGGTTCCGCGCCGGTGCGGTCGGTCCGGGCCGACCGCACCGGCGCGGAACCGCGGCCCGCAGGTCAGCTCTGCGCCGGCAGCGGCGTCTGCGGGTCGACCGTCGGCGACGGCAGGGTCGGGCTGACCGTCGGCTCGGGCGTCGTCGTGCCCGGCGCGGTCGGGTCAACCGTGGGGCTCACCCCGGGACTCGGCGAGGTCGGCAGCCCGAGCTGTGCGGCGAGGCCCTGCAACGCCGCGTACAGGTCCTCAAGCACCGGTCCGGCCTCCTGCGCCAGGTTCACCACCCGCTCGTCGGAGCCCTGCGAGATCTCGGCGTTGTTCACCTCGATCGCCTTGGCGTAGCCCGCCAACTGGCTCTCCACGAACGCCGTGTCGAACTCGGCACCGGACAACCCGTTCAGCTGGGTGACCACGTCCTGCTGCTCCTGGGTGGGTGAGTCGGGCAGGGCGACGTCGACCTCACCGGCCACCCGGGCGACCTCCTCGTCCAGCCGGGTGTGGTCGGCCACCATGTCACCACCCAGGTCCTTCACCGCCTGGTCGGCATCCTGCTTGTCCTGCGCCAACTGCCCGATCTGCACAGCGGCCAGATTGACCTGGTGGATCGTACGCAGGTATTCGCTGTCCTGCTCGGACGGTGCTGTCGCGTGCGCGGTCGCCGGGATCAACGCGACGGCGGTCAGCCCGGCCAACAGCCCCAGCCGGGTCACTACGGTCCTTCTCATCGTGGTTCCTCCTCGCTCAGCGCTCGTCGGGGCACCGAGATACCCGGCACCCCGGACGCCATGCCCGCCGGCCGGGATGAGCGCCGCCGGCCGGCGGGCGGATGACCAGCCACCCTCGGTCGGGCTAGCCCGACCCCCCCGCCGGCATGTCACCGCCGGTACCGGGTAGCCGGATGACGACCGACCAGATCACCGGGAGGGATCGTGACCAACATCCAGCAACCGGAAATGCGTCGCAGCGGGGACAACCCGCTGGTCCAGGAGAGCAAGGATCCCGACGGAGCCGACCGCCGACCCGGGCGTCGCGGCGGCGGCGACCGTCCCGTCCCGGCCGGCCAGGCCTCACCGTACGGTCCCCATCCGCCGGTCGCCGACGACGACAGCGAACCCGAAGACCGGCCGGACTGACCACCTCGGCCGGCCCACGGCACCCATGCAGACGTTCCTGCCGTACCCCGACTTCACGGCCAGCGCCGCCGCGCTCGACGCCCGACGCCTCGGCAAGCAGCGCGTCGAAGCGTTGCAGGTGCTACGCGGCCTGACCGTGCCCGGGTACGGCTGGCGTCACCACCCGGCGGTCCGGATGTGGCGCGGCCACCCCGAGGCGCTGGTCCGGTACGGCCTGACGGTCTGCGCCGAATGGACCCGGCCCGGCCGGGCCGACACCGTCGCCGACACCCTGCGCCGCGAATTCACCGCCGCGACCGGCCGCACCCTGATCCGCGACCAGGCCGAACTCGGCGCCGCCTGCGCACTACCGGCCTGGCTCGGCCGCGCCGACCTGCACCTGTCGCACCGCGCCGCACTGGTACACAAGGACCCCGACCACTACCGCCCCCGCTTCGGCGACCTCGCCCCCGTACCGTACGTGTGGCCATGCCCACCCGCGGTGCCGCCGCCGATCTCCCCCGCCCCACCCGGCGAAAAAGGTCCGTGGTCGGATTGAACCGTTCGGCCCCGTCCGCCGAACTCCTTACCGGTGGATCAGGTTCCGGCGGCAGCGGCCGCTGACGTACGGGAGGCGAGGCTCATGGTCAACTGTCTGCGCGCGAACGCCGTCCGGATCGGCGCGGTGCTGTCCGGTTCGGTGCTGGCGGTCGTGCTGTCCGGGTCGGCGGTGGCTGCGGCCAACATCGGCCTGGAACCGACCCAGGCACCTCGTGGGGCCGGCATTCAGCTGACCTTCGAACTTCCGCAGGAACGGCCGGACGCACACACCGCCGAGGTGCGCCTCGATCTGCCGGCGGACCTGCCCATCGCCGAGGTCTACCCGATGTCGGTCGACGACTGGGCACCCAGGATCATCAACCGGGCCCTGCCGGAGCCGCTGCCCGGCCTGCACGGAGGCCTGATGACCGAGGCCACCGAGAGCATCACCTGGCAGCTGGTCTCTCCACCCGCCGACGAACCGGCGCCGGTGCTGCTGACCGTTTCGGTCGGCCCGCTGCCGGACACGGACCGGATCGAATTCGCGGTGACCCAGACCTACTCCGACGGCACCGTGGTCCACTGGGGCGGCCCGAACGCGCCGCGGCCCGGCCCGGTGCTGACCCTCGGACCGGCCGACCCGACGGCCGCCGGTCACGGAGCCCACCACGGCGACCCGGCACCGGCAGCCGCCCAGGACCCGCCGGCGCAGGCCGCCGCAGCGGGCTCGGACGGCAACGCCGGCACCGGGATGGGACTGCTGCTGGCCGGCCTGGCCGGCGGAGCGGCGATCGGCGCGGCCGTCGTCTGGTGGCGCAGCCGCCGCCACCGCGCCGTCCCGGCGGACCCGACCGGGGCCGGGCCCGCCGACGACGAGGGCGAACTGGTCGGCTCCGGCGGCACCACCCACTGGCGGCTCACCGAACAGTGACCGCTGTCGCCTGACCAGGTCTCCTTGCCGCAGACCGGCCCGCCAGCCGGTTCAGCGGACCGGCACGGTGGTACGGACCGTCGCCTGGTCGACGTCGGACAACCGGATGGTGAAGCGCAGCTCCCACTCGCCCGGCACGGGAAACGCGACCGCGCCGACCGCGTGGTTGTCGTCCACGCCCAGCAGCAGAGTCGTTACCGGCTCGACGTCCTGTGCCGGCAGCGAAGTGGTCATCGTCCACTCCTCCACCTGTACCGGCGCGCCCTCCGGCGTGTACACGTAGGCGTGCACCGTGTTGTGTTCGCCGAGCTGCACCGGGTAGATGTCGAACTGGAGGGTGTACAGCGAGCTGGTCAGCGTCTGAGCGAAGGTGTCCTGCCCGAGGGCCTGAGCCTCGACGACGGCGGTACGGGCCGGAGTCGTCTGCACCAGTACCGCGCTGGCCCCGAGAGCCGCCACCGCCACCGCGACCTCGACACCGACCAGGCCGGTGAGTCGCCGTACGTGCGACGCCCGCCACCGCCCGACCAGCCGTCGCGCGTACCCGGCGGTCAACAGCAGCACCGCCACCAGCGCGATCTTCACCAGCACCAACCGCCCGTACCCGGTGGTGGCCAGTGCGGTCGGGCCGCCGGTCTCCATCAGCGCCTGGACGGCACCGGCGAGCAGCAGCCAACAGACCGCCACCGTCGCCCACCGGGACCAGACCGGCAGGATCCGGCCCAGGACACGGGGGTGGGTGCGGCGCAGCAGGACCGCGCCGAGGGTCACCAGCCCGCCGATCCACACCCCGACCGCGGCGATGTGCACGGTGTCGGCGGCGATACTGACCGGCGGTACCGGCGCCGCCACCGCGTGACCGGTCAGCGGCCAGGTGACCAGCCCGGCCACGCCCAGCCCGACGAGGGCCAGCCCGCGACGGGTGCCGCCGACCCCGGCGAGGGCCGGGGACACCAGCGCCGCCACCGCGGCCAGGACCACCAGCCGGCCGAGCAGCGCAAGCCCGTACCCGCTGTCGACGACGGCGGCCAGGTCCCCGGCGGAGACCTCCAGCAGGCCACTGCCGGTCGAGTACGGCGCCTGCAGGTACAGGCCGGCCACCGTGGCCAGGCCGATCAGCCCGAGCCCGGTGCCGACCATGACCTTGCCGGGCCGGCGGCCCAGCCGGGGCGGCCACAGCAGCGCCAGCAGCAGCGCGGGGCCGACGGCGAGTACCACCCCGGCGTAGCCGACGTACTTCGCGGTGGTCACGGCGACCGCCACCGGCAGCCGCTGCCCGCCGTCGCGCGGCTCGGGCACCGTCGCGGACGGCGCTCCTACCGAGTACGTGTAGCCGCTGCCCACCGGGTGGCTGTCCGCCGAGATCACCCGGTAGCTGACCAGGTAGGTGCCGAGCGGGCGGTCGGCGACCCGGACCGGGAGGGTGACGGTGGTCCCGTCGGTTCGTGGTGTTCCGTCGTCGATCCGTTTCCCGTCCGGCGCCAGTACCTGCAGGCGCCCGGTGACCGGGCGCACCGGTTCGCTGAAGGTCAGCACCACTTCCCGGGGCGAGTTGCCCAGCACCGATCCGGGGGCGGGCTCCGCCGTCACCAGCACCGCGTGTGCGGCCGCCGGGCCGGCGGGGGCGACGATTACCAGCATGCCGCCGAGGAGCAGTGCCGCGGCACCGGCTGCGGCGTGCCGGGCCCACCGGGCGGCTCGTCGTTGTTTCACCCCTGGTAGTTCGGTGCGGACGGGGCAACGGTTCATCGCGATCGACTCCGGGCGGGTCAGGGAGGTACCGACCGCAGGTGAGTCGGTCGTCTCGTGGGCCGAGCGCCGGGACCGGACGCATGCGTGCCGGGAGGAATCGTGGTCGACCGGGGCGGCCGTGAGCAAGTCGACCGTCGGTGGTGGTCCGGTCCGCCTCCGGTCAGATCCGGATGGCCGTCGGTCGGCCCCGACCCGCCGGGTCAGGGCAGCGGTGCCAGCGGGGTGCCGTCGGCGTCGCGGACCAGAATTGCCTCGACCGGGCATGATTCAGCAGCGTCGATGACTGTTTCGGCCGGATCGATGTCGGACGCGGGCCCCTGGGACACCCCGTCGACCAGGCTGAAGTGCCCCGGCGCGGTACCGGCGCAGATGCCGGACCCGACGCACCGTTGCTCGTCGACGCTGACCTGCCAGGACCGCTGGTTCATCGCCACCTCCGGGGTTACCCACGGCACCGGCCGTGGGGGACTGGAACGGTTCACGTCCGATGGCCGGCATGGTCCGGGCCGCGCGTCGGGCCCGGCGGAGGAGGATCAACCCCAGGTCACCGGCATCGCGTTCAACCCGCGGACCAGCAGGCCGGTCTTCCACACCAGCTGATCCTCGGGTACGGCCAGCCGTAGCTGCGGCAGCCGCCGCACCACCGCCTCCACCGCCACCTGCAGCTCCATCCTGGCCAGTTGGGCGCCGAGACAATGGTGTACGCCGTGGCCGAAGCCGACGTGCGGGTTGACGGTCCGGGTCAGGTCCAGCCGGTCCGGGTCGGTGAAGACCTCGGGGTCGCGGTTGGCCGCCGACAACGATCCGATGACCGGTTCACCGGCCCGGACGAGTACTCCGCCGACCTCGACGTCGACGGTGGCGTACCGGGCGAACGAGGAGGCGGCGCCGAGCGGAACGTACCGGGTCAGTTCCTCGACGGCGCCCGGCACCAGGGCCGGGTCGGCGCGCAGGGCGGCGAACTGGTCCGGCTGGGTGAGCAGGACGTAGACGAAGTTGGGGATCTGGGTCACGGTGGTCTCGTGGCCGGCGGCCAGCAGTCCGGCGGCGAGCTGCACGAGTTCGGTCTCGGTGAGCCGGCTCGCGTCGGTGTCCCGGGCGTGGACCATGGCGCCGAGCAGGTCGTCGGTCGGGTGCCGGCGGCGCTGTTCCACCAGTCCGGCGATGTAGCCGTGCAGGTTCTCGAGATACCCCGCTACCTGCTCGGGGGAGAGCGAGGTGGTGGACACGACCGCTTCGCTCCAAGTGTGGAAGTGTTCCCGGTCGGCGTAGGGGACGCCGAGCAGTTCGCAGATGACCCGGACCGGCAGCGGGGTGGCGAACCGTTCGACGAGGTCGGCTGGCGGCCCGTCGCCGATCATGCCGGTCAGCAGTTCGTCGGCGAACTGCCGGGTCTGTGGTCGGAGCTGTTCGACCCGCCGGCCGGTGAACGCCTTGGCGACCAGGCGTCGGAGCCGGGTGTGTTCCGGCGGATCCATCGACAGGATTCCGCCCTCGATCTGTCGGGGGGTGATCCGTGGTTCGTCACGGCCGACGCTGGCGGCGCGGGAGAACCGGGCGTCGCCGAGGACGAACCGGACGTCGGCGTGCCGGGTGGCCAGCCAGGCCGGTTCCCCAAACGGCAACTGGACCCGTACCAGCGTCCGGTCCTGCTGCAGTTGCCGGTAGGTGTCGTCGAGGTTGAGACGGTCAGGCGCGGTGAAGGGGTAGCTGCGGGGTTCGGCGGCACGGAGTTCGGGCATGGTTCACCTCCTGACGGGGGGGACGGTCGCGTACCGGTAGTGACGCCCAGCCTGCGTGACCGGCACGTGACGCTCTGATACTAGAGAGGTCTCTCGATTGATCGCAGCCCGGTGGCGTCTTCGGTTCCCTCAACCTAGCGTCCTAGCCTGCTCTACGAGGTGTGTCAACATAGCGCACGGAGAACCAAACTCCATCGAATCGGAGGCTCGGCAGTACCTCTGGGGTCAGCTCCGGCCGGCGGCATCGTCGGGCTGGGCGTGGGAGAACAGCACCGGGGTCACCGGCCGGGCCCGGGAAGGCTCGGGGGTCGGTGGGTTGCCCGCCCCGGACTCCGCCGGCTGGTGTTCACCGGTGAGTACCAGCAGTTCGTAGGCCCGTTCGGCGGGCAGCCGACCGGTGACGATCGCGATCCGGAGCGGCACGGGCGGGGTTCCGGCGACGACGGCGACGGGCAGATCGAGCACTCTCGGGTTGACCTGCCGACCGGCGAGGTGCCCGGCGGCCGCCGGGGGCAGGTCCCGCCAGGGACGTACGGTCTGCTCGGTGAATCCGTGGCTGGCCCACTGGTCAGCCTCCGCGTTGACCCGGTCGGCGACGTGCTGTGGCACCACGTCGCGGCCGCCGAGGTCGTCGCTGAGCAGCGCTCGGGCGAGCGGGCTGAGCTGGTCGACCGGATACCACCGGGTCCGCTGGGTACGACGGCGGGAGATGTCGCCGGGTGAGGCGTCGGCCGCGGACCGGTCACGCCGGGCGTCTGGTTCAAGGTGGGCCGGCATGCCCACCATCCAAGCATGATCGACCGCCGTCCGATGGCAAGGGGTCGCAGGTAGCGGGGATGTCGGAACCGGGGGGGGGCGGAGTTTGCCGGCAACCCGTGCGGGTAGCCGCGCCGGGTGGCCGAGGAGCGGCAGACGGTGGCACCGACGGCGGGCGTCGGGTCGCCGCTCGACGAACGGTGGGAGTACGGGTACCTGTACTTCGTGCAGACGGTGGCACCTGCCGAAGGGGGTAAGCGGCCGGCTGCCGGGCCGACGGTCACCGTGGTCGCTGACGGCGCGGGGCACCGGTGTCGGGTGCTGACCGGTCGACGGCTGGAGGTGCTCAACGAACTGGGTGGACAGGGTTGGATCGTCAGCGACGGTCTGTGGAGCCCGGAGCAGGCCCGGTGGCTGGCTGAACTGGTGGCCGGGGTGGACGGGGTGGAGCGGATGGTCGGTTACTGGCAGTCGTTCATGCGCCGGCGGGTGGCCGTCGGCGGCGACGGCCACGGTGAGTCGGAAGGTGGTGGGTGAGGGGCGCGTTATAGTGGCGCTCGCCAGGTGACAGTGCCCCTTGGGGGACCGTCGGGCTCGTTCGCCGCCGCTCGTTTCCGGTCCGGTGGGACAGGCCGGTCGGGGCGGGGGAGAGGAAGTGTCGGTGTCGCGTCCGTCCGCGCAGTCCGCGTCGACGCGGACCGATGTGGCGAGTCAGGTCTTCACCATTCCTAATCTGATCAGTCTTGTCCGTTTGCTAGGTGTACCACTGTTTCTGTACCTGTTTCTGGTGCACCGTGCGGACGTCGCGGCGTTGCTGGTGCTGGCCGTCGGCGGGACCAGTGACTGGGTGGACGGGTTCGTCGCGCGCCGGATCCGTCAGGTGTCCCGGCTCGGCGAACTACTGGACCCACTCGCCGACCGGCTGTACATCCTGGCCACGTTGCTGGCGTTCACGGCCCGCGAGGTGATGCCGTGGCAGTTCACGGTGGCGTTGCTCAGTCGTGAGGTGCTGCTGGCCGGCTGCCTCGTCGTGTTACGCCGATTTGGCTACGGACCACCACAGGTGCACTATGTAGGAAAGACTGCGACTTTCGTACTTTTGGCGGCGTTTCCTATTCTGTTGCTGTCCGCAGTGCTGGGATTCACCCCGACGGCGACGGTGGTGGCCGCGGTCGGGTGGGGTCTGGCCTGGTGGGGTCTGGCGCTGTACTGGATCGCCGGCCTGTTGTACGTACGGCAGACCATGGCGTTGGTCCGGGCCGCCGGAGCAGAAACGGAGCGGGCATGAGCGAGGCGGACCGCAGCGGTTCCGGCCCGCACCGTGGGTACGCGCCGGACTTTCTGACCGAACTGTTCCGGGCACCGCTGGATCCCGGCTACACGGACGCGGCGGCCCGCCGTTCGGTGGTAGGACCACCGCAGGGTTGGCGTCGGGTGACGGCACGGGCGGCGATGGCCGTGTCGATGGCCGCGGTCGGCTTCCTGGTGGTGCTCGCCTACCAGAAGACGGTGGCGGAGGAGCCAAGCAGGTCGCAGGCACGGGCCGGCCTGGTGGAGCAGGTTACCCAGCGCCAGACGGAGACCGACGAGCTGCAGAACCGCGTGGACACATTGCGGGACGAGGTGGCCCGGGAGCGCGACACGGTGCTGGACGGGGCCCGGGCGGCGGACCTGCGCGACCTGGAAGCCGCCGCCGGGCTGGCCCGGGTCACCGGGGACGGGGTGGTCGTCGAGTTGGCGGATGCGCCGGAGGTGGTGGATCCGGTGACCGGTGAGGGGTCGGTCAGTGAGTTGGGTCGGGTGTTGGACCGGGATCTTCAGGACGTGGCCAACGCCCTGTGGAGCGTCGGCGCCGAGGCGGTCGCGGTCAACGGGAGACGGCTGACCGCGACCTCGACGATCCGGGCGGCGGGCAGCGCCATCCTGGTCGATTTCCGGCCGGTGACCGGCCCGTACGAGGTGACGGCGATCGGCCCGCCGTCGATGGTCGAGGCGTTTCGGACCAGCCAGGCGGCCGCGGTGCTACGGGCGGTCTCGGCCGATCACGGGTTGTCGTTCGGGGTCCGTTCGGCTGATGATCTGATGTTGCCGGCGGCGAGCGAGCCGCAGCTGCGGTACGCCCGTGCACCGTCGGCGTCGGCGTCGTCCAGCCCGTCCGGGACGGGAGGCGCCGACCCGTCCGTGACCGCCTCGGGAGGAGGCCCTCGATGATCGCCGTGTTGGCGCTGCTCGCCGGAATGCTGCTGGGGATCTATTTCGACCCGGTGGTGCCGGCGGTGCTGCAGCCGTACCTGCCGATCGCGGTGGTGGCGGCGTTGGACGCGGTGTTCGGCGGGGTCCGGGCGAAGTTGGACGGGATCTTCGACGACAAGCAGTTCGTGATCTCATTCATCTCGAACGTTCTGGTGGCGGGTCTGATCGTGTATCTGGGCGATCAGTTGGGGGTGGGCGGGCAGTTGTCCACCGGCGTCGTGGTGGTGCTCGGGGTGCGGATCTTCGGCAACGTGGCGGCGATTCGACGTCATCTGTTCCGGGCGTGAGGCGTGGCTGATGGTGGAACGTAGGAGTACCGGTACGGGCTGGCCGGTTGAGGGTCCGGCGCGGTCGCCGGGTGCGGGTGGGCGGGTGCCGGCAGGGTCCGAGGAACGGGCGGACGCCGCCGGGGTACCGCCGGTGGACGGTCCCGACGCCGCGGTCGGCGGTGACGGGCCGGCGGGTGCCGGCGCGGGTCGGGGTTCCCGGCGGGTGTCCACGGCCGGGCTGATGATCGTGGGTCTGCTGGTGCTGCTCGGGTTCACCCTCGCCGTTCAGGTCCGCAGCACGTCGACGGACCCGACGTTGGCGGCGGCCCGCCAGGAGGATCTGGTGCGGATCCTGTCGGATCTGGAGGCCCGGGAGGAGCGGCTGCGGCAGGACATCGCGGAGCTGGAGGCGAGTCAGCGGCAGTTGACCTCGGGTGCCGAGGGCCGGGCGGCGGCGTTGGAGGAGGCGTCGCGTCGGGCGGACGAGCTGGGGGTGCTGGGTGGCAGTCTGCCGGCGCAGGGGCCGGGCCTGCGGGTGCGGTTCGTCGCCGGTCGGGAGCCGATCCGGGCGTCGGATCTGCTGGACGCGGTGCAGGAGCTGCGGGGTGCGGGCGCCGAGGTGATGCAGATCAGCGGCGGGGACGGTCGGTCGGTGCGGATCGTGGCGAGCAGCTACCTGCTGGACGTCGACGGCGGCGTGGAGGTGGACGCTGTGCGGTTGACCGGCCCGTACGAGGTGCTGGTGATCGGGGAGCCGTCGACGATGCGGACGGCGTTGAACATTCCGGGTGGGGTGGTGGCTTCGGTGTCCGGTGACGGCGGTACGGTGATCGTCGAGGAGCGCGACGTGGTCGAGGTGTCGGCCTTGAGCGATCCGAGCCAGCTGCGGTACGCCCGCCCGGTCTCCTGATCGGACGGGATGTTGTCGGCGGGTGGGGCGTCAGTGGTGGTGAGTGGTGCACAGACCGAAGGACCGGCCGTGATTCCAGAGGATCTGCGGTATACCGCGGAGCATGAGTGGGTGGCGGGCGACGCCGCTGGTCCTGTGCGGGTGGGTGTGACCCATTTCGCGCAGGAGGCGTTGGGTGACATCGTGTTCGTCGAGTTGCCTGCGGTCGGTGCCGAGGTGACGGCGGGTGAGCCGTGCGGTGAGATCGAGTCGACGAAGAGCGTGTCGGAGATCTACGCGCCGTTGACCGGCACGGTGGTGGCCCGTAACGAGACGCTGGTGGACGCACCGGAGACGGTCAATGCCGACCCGTACGGTGCCGGTTGGCTGGTGCAGTTGGCACCGGCTGATCCGCAGGCGGTGAGCGGGTTGCTCGACGCCGCGGCGTACCGGGAGCTCACCGAGCGCTGACCCGGCGGGGGCGGCGAGGTATCGTGTGCCCGCGAGTCTTGTTGACCCTTGTTTTCGGCGCTGGCTAGGCTCGCCCAGTCGACCGAGAAGCCAACAACAGTTGAGCGTTGCGGAGATTGCCGTCCTGGCACGGGGGAGCTTGCGCCTTGCGATCGTTCAAGGTCTGGTGGCCGACCCGACACACCCGACGCCGACCGAACAGATCCGTGAGGTGGTCCATGACTCGCCCAGACGACGAGTTCCCCCCGCTCGACGTCACGTCGACGTTGAACCTCGGTTCGCTCGACGAAGTGCTGGAGGGGCCGGACGCCGACGTGGTGCCGAGCCGGATGTCGGGTTCGTTGCCGCCGGGGATGGCGTTGCTGGTGGTGCGGCGGGGCCCGAACGCGGGGGCCCGGTTCCTGCTGGACCACGATGTGACGACGAGCGGCCGGCATCCGGACAGTGACATTTTCCTGGACGACGTGACGGTGTCGCGGCGGCATGCGGAGTTCCACCGGGACGGCGGTACCTTCACGGTGCGCGATGTGGGTAGCCTGAACGGCACCTATGTCAATCGTGAGCGGGTGGAGGCGGCGACCCTGAGCAACGGTGACGAGGTCCAGATCGGGAAGTTCCGGCTGGTCTTCATCGCCGGTCCGCGGCCGGACGAGGAGGCCGGCCGCGGTTGAGGTCCGGGGCGCGGACGGAGGTGGCTTCGTGCGCGGTGTGTGGCTGACGCCGGTCGGTGAGCCGGGGGTGTCGTGGTGAGTGAGCAGGCGGCGGCCCGGGAGGACGTGGCCGGTTCGTCGTTGATGAGTATCGGCGAGGTGCTGGCCCAGCTTCGCCCGGAGTTTCCGGACACGACGATTTCGAAGTTGCGGTTCCTGGAGGCCGAGGGCCTGGTGGAGCCGCAGCGGACGCCGTCGGGTTACCGCAAGTACAGCTGGGACGATCTGGACCGGTTGCGTTTCGTCCTGACGGCGCAGCGGGACCAGTATCTTCCGCTGCGGGTGATCCGTGAGCAGTTGGCGGCGCGGGACGCCGAGTCGGCGGCGGGCCGGTCGCGTCCGACGTTGGTGGCGGTCGGTCCGTCCGGTGAGGTGCCGGGCCGGTCGCCGGTGCCGGCGCAGGCTCAGCCGGCGCAGTCCCGGCTGAGCCGTACGGACCTGCTGTCCCGAAGTGGTCTCGAGTCGGCGACGTTGGCTGAGGTGGAGCGGCTGGGGCTGGTGGTCGCGGTGGCGCCTGGCTGGTACGACGCGGATGCGCTGGTGATCGCCACGGCGGTGGCGGGGCTGCTGAGGCATGGCCTCGAGGTGCGCCATCTGCGGGCGGTGCGGGCGGCTGCGGACCGCGAGTCGGGTTTGTTCGCCCAGCTGGTGGCGCCGTTGGCGCGGCAGAGTGATCCGGCTGCCCGGGCTCGGGCGGCGGAGACGGCGCGGGAGCTGATCGGGTTGTCGCAGCAGCTTCACGCGGCGCTGGTGCGGGCGGGTCTGCGGGAGGCGCTCGGCCGGTGAGGTGACTGGCGGGACCGGACGGTGGCGCTGTGGTCCGTGTACCGTGCAGGGAGGGCCGGAGCGGGTTTGGTGACGACGACACGGAGGCGGCGGTGCGTGAGCTGAGCGTGGTCGGGGTGCGGGTGGAGTTGCCCACCAACCAGCCGATCGTGCTGCTGCGTGAGGTGGACGGGGACCGCTACCTGCCGATCTGGATCGGTGCGGTGGAGGCCACGGCGATCGCGTACGAGCAGCAGGGCGTGAAGCCGGCGCGGCCGTTGACGCATGATCTGTTGCGGGACGTGTTGGCCGCAGTGCGGGCACCGCTGCAGGCGGTGGAGATCAC